>JBCCWB010000245.1:0-6007 GCA_039194345.1 Planctomycetota bacterium | reverse complement strand
CGCGGGGATCGGGAGCCCCCAGCTCCGCTGGCGCGAGATGCACCAGTCGGGGCGGGATTCGAGCATACCCCGCATGCGGTTACGGCCCCAATCGGGGAGGAACTTCACACGCTCGGCGGCTTCGTGCATCGCGGCGTCGCGGAAGGTGGTTGGGTCGCCCGCGGGACGCTGCGCGTCACCCGCTACACAGTCGAACGCCTTATCCACACCGACAAACCACTGCTCGGTCGCGCGGAAGATGACGGGCTTCTTCCCGCGCCAGTCGTGCGGGTAGCTGTGCATGAACTTGTTGGCGTGGAACAGGTGCCCGCTTTCGCGCAGGTGGTCGACAACCTGTTCGTTGGCCTTGAAGATGTGCTGGCCCTTGAGCCACTCGGGCACGGTGTCGTCGTAGGTCCCATCCGCCTTGACCGGGCAGTAGACGTCCAGCCCTTCGCGCAGCCCGGTCTGGTAGTCCTCGACCCCGTGTCCCGGCGCGGTATGGACCAAACCCGTACCGTCTTCGAGTGTGACGTACTCGGCGGCGACGACGCGTCGCATCCTATTGTCTTTCACGAACGGGTGTGTGTAGATTAGACCGACAAGATCCTCGCCCTTACACGTTGCCACCGGCTTCCAGGTGTCGGAGTTGCTCGGAGCCATCTCTTTCTTGAGAACTTGGTCAGCCAACTCTAAAGCAAGAATGAAGTAGCCGCCTTGCTCATACTCAAACAGGCCATACTCCGCACGCGGCGCTACAGCGACGGCGAGGTTGGCCGGCAACGTCCAAGGCGTCGTCGTCCAGATCATGAGCGAAGCCTGGCCGTTTGCCCCCGGGAAGATGCGATTGAAATCAGGCCCTTCGTCAACTGCAAACTCCACAAACACCGACGTATCTTCCTTGTCGTAATACTCCAGCTCCGCCTCGGCGAGTGCGGTTTGGTTCGCGATCGACCAGTGCACGGGCTTGAGCTGCCTGAACACCAGCCCCTTCTCGACCAGCCCGGCAAAAACTTCGAGCACGCCCTCTTCGTACTTGGGCAGCATCGTCAGGTACGGGTCGTCGTAGTCGGCCATCGTCAGCAGCCGCTGCATCTGGCCCTTCTGCAGCTTCACAAACTTCTCGGCATACGTCTTGCACTTACGGCGGACCTGGATCGGCTCCATCTCGCGGGCTTTGTCGCCGAGCTCCTGCATGACCTTGTGCTCGATGGGCAGGCCGTGGCAGTCCCAGCCCGGGGTGTAGGGGCAGTCCTTGCCGAGCATGTTCTGCGACCGGACGACGAGGTCCTTGAGGACCTTGTTGAGCAGGTGCCCGAGGTGGATGTCGCCGTTGGCATACGGCGGGCCGTCGTGGAAGACGAAGGGCTGGGCGTTGTCGGCTTTGCGTTTGTCGCGCAGCTTGCCGTAGACATCCAGCTTGTCCCACCGCTTCATGGAGGCCGGCTCGTTCTGGACGAGGTTGGCCTTCATCGGGAACGCGGTCTTGGGGAGGTTGAGCGTCTTCTTGTAGCGCTTGGGGTCTTGTGCGGTGGCATCACTCATGGTCGATCTTCTCTGGCTGTTTGCTGACGGCTGAAAACTGATGTCTCAATAAAAAAGCCCCGCCTCGCGGCAGGGCTCGTGGGGGTGTGTTCCAAAGGAATCGCCCGGCCCTACCGGTGGGGGTCGTCAATAATAATCGCGATAATCAGGGGGCGGTTAGCGGTCATGGCTGGACATTGTATCGAGTTCGGCCTGAAGGAGGGCATCGAAATCGGGTTGAGTCGGGTTCAGTTGGATTTGGAGCCCGTACTGCAAAGGCGAGCGTTCGTTGTCCCGTTGAGCTTGATCTTGGATCAGCTTTTCGAAATCGGCTTGGGTGGGGTAGGAGTCCAGAGCGTTGGTGGCATTGCGGGCTGTTTGGAGGGTACCGCTGGGGTCCTGGAACGCCAGCCGTTGATAGGCCGTGAGCCCGATTTCTTCGGAGATGGCATCGGCCCATCGGCCGAGTTTCTTGAGTTCGATCATCTCCATGATGGGGCGGACGTTGGAGTTTTCGAGCATGCCCTGGGCGAGTCGGCCGCAGCGTCCCTGGCCGGGCGCATCCTGCGTCGATGGGCCGGAGCGTTCGGTTTCTACGTAGAGCCCGTTGCCGAGGGGTTCGAGGCCGTCGGGGCAGACGAAGGTATGGAGGGTGATCATGCCGACGGAGCTTGTGGAGTTGTCGGGATGGATGACATCCACCTTCCCGCCGGCGGAGATCGTGATGCTCATGACATCGCCGGGGATGTTAATGCCGTCGGCCAGGCGTGGGCCGTCGGCGTTGCCGAGGACGAGGTCGCCATCGGCGTTGACGAAGAACTGGCCCCGGCGGGTGTAGGCCACGCCGCCGCCATGCTCTTCTTCGATATCGACCTGGAAGAATCCGTCTCCCTCGATGTAGAGGTCCAACGGCCGGTCGGTGATCTCGGGGCTGCCCGGGCTCCAGTCGATCGTAATGTTGGGCTGGGGTTGTCCTTCGACGAAGGTGACCCGGCGGGCCTTGTAGCCGATGGCGTTGGTATTGGCGAGGTTGGTGGCGGTGACCTCGATCGCGGTGTGGACGCCGGCGAGTTGGTCGGCGAGGATGGCTTGCCCGGGCGGGTCTGCGGCGGCCGCGATCGCGCCCGGCGATGCCGGCCCGGTGTTGCCGTAGTAGTGGTGATGCACGGTGCAGCCGGTGAGCGCGGCAGGCACGAGGATCGCGGCCAGGGCGGGTACGGCAAAGCGCAGCGGTTTCATGGCGTCATCCTTGACGGGGTGCGGGTCGCGCCTCCATGCGCGTCAACGATTAATCGGGGTTTGCGAGGGGCGGGCTTGAAACGTCGGCGGCCGAGGGGGTTAGCGGCCGGGTTTTCCCGACAGCAGTTCCCCCAGCGGGACGGAAATCTGGTCGAACGCCTTGGCGGGGATCGAGACGGTGTCCCACTTGGCCGAGCGGTCGCGCATGTGCTGGGTATAGTCGCCCAGCTTCACGGCCAGGACGGCGTACCACCGCTCGCCATACTCGAACACCTCGTGGAACAGCGAATCCGGCGGCTGGGCGTCGCACCAGAACAAAAACGCGAACGCGGGCTCGAAGCCCTCGCCGAAGATCTCCGCCCACTTGGCCAGCGAGGTGACGTCGTCGCGCGTGACCCAGTTCTGGAAGGATTTACCCGTGGCCCCGCTGTGCTTTCGGCCCTTGACATCGACCAGGAGGTTGTTGCCCTGCTCGGCGTAGACGACGAAGTCGAAGCTCTTGAGCTTGGTGGGCAACACCTTGGACTTGCGGTCGCCGGTGAGGGCACGCTTGGCCTCATCGACGGCGACGTAGGGGATGGCGTTGGCCCGGAGGTAGTGCTCGAACGCGCGGTCGTAATGGAAACGACGGTTGGCTACGGGATGAGTGTAACACGCGGATGCGTCAGGATGCAGGTTCCCCGTGTTTAGCGGGCGACGCGCAGCGTCCCTTTCGTGTCCCGGCACGTCTGCGAGGCGCGACGGACGCTGCGCGTCGCGCGCTAAACAGGGGTGCGATTAGACACCCAGGCGCTTGGGGAGCTCGGCGATGGCACACGGCGATTGCTCGCCGGTGTCGAGGTCTTTGACTTGTGCCTGCCCCTGGGCGGCCGAATCGTCGAGGATGACGGCGAACTTGGCGTTGGCTTTCTGGGCGTCTTTGAGCAGCTTGCCGAGGTTGCGGGTGGACTTGTAGCTCATGCGGGTGTGGAGCCCGGCGCGGCGGAGGTTGGCGACGACGCCCGGAAGAAGGGTTGCGGCGGACTCGCTGGCGGCGAGGACGAAGGCGTCGGGCGCGGGTGCGAGGGTGTCGGGCCAGAGGTTCTCGTCGTCCAGGAGGTTGGCGAGGACGACGTCGCCCATGCCGAACCCGACGCCGGACATCGCGGGCCCGCCGAAGAGCTCGATGAGTTTGTCGTAGCGTCCGCCGCCGCCGAGCGCGCGTTCTTTGCCGGTGGTGACGTGCAGCTCGAACACGGTGCCGGTGTAGTAGGCGAGCCCGCGGACGATGCCGAGGTCGTAGGCGCACCAGTCGGCGAGGCCGAAGTCGGCGAGGGTCTGGTCCAGGGCACGCAGGTCGTCGAGGTTATCGTCGATCCCCGCTGCGTCGCGGAGCGCGTCGACCTCGCCGACGGCGTAGGTCCGGCTGCACATCTTGTCGAAGCGTGTGACTTGTTCTTCGCCCAGCCCCAGGGCCTTGGCCTTCTCGGCGAACTGCTCGGGGGTCATCTTCCCTTTCGCGTCCAGCAGCGTGAAGGCGTCCTGCATCTTGTCATCGACAACGCCGAGCCCGGAGAGGATCTGGCGCACCACCTCGCGGTGGCTGATGCGGCACTGGACCATCTCTGGCGTCACGCCCAGCTCGGCCATGAGGTCGCACGCTACCGCGATGACCTCCGCGTCGGCGAGCGGGGTGTCGAGCCCCATCAGGTCGACGTTCCACTGGTCGAACTCGCGCAGCCGGCCGCGCTGGTGGCGCTCGGCCCGGCACATGTTGGGCAGCGCGAACCACTTGATCGGGCGGGGCAGCGCGTTGGCCTTCGCCGCGACCATCCGCGCGAGCGTCGGGGTGAACTCCGGGCGGATGGCGTAGTCCGTCGTGCCGTTGTCGCGGCGGAAGCTGAACAACTCGCTGACGATCCCCTCGCCGGACTTGACCTTGTAGAGGTCCAGCGTCTCGTAGATGGGCCCGTCGACCTCGTCGAACCCGTGGCGGACCGATACGCGCCGCCAGGCGTCGTGGAGGTAGCGGCGGCGCTGCTGGACGTCCGGGTAGAAGTCGCGGGTGCCTTTGGGGCCTTGAATCTTCATTTGGCGATCTGGCGATGGGGTGATTTGGCGAAAGTTGGAGTCGGAGATTTTAGCGGGAGTGGCATTGACCTGGGTCCTGTTTCGCCAAATCACCACTTCGCCAAATCGCTAAATCCTACTTCCCGAACCACTCGTCCAGCGTATCCAGCGTTACGCCTTCGAGGTTCTCGATCCCCCGGTCGGCGATGGTGATGGACTCGGCGGTGCCGGTGGTGGAGAGGCCGAGGGTCATGAGCCCGGCCCCCTGGGCGGACGCGAGGCCGGCGGCCGTGTCTTCGATGGCGAGTGTGGTGGCCGGGTCGAGCCCCGCGTCGGGGTGCTGGGCGGCGAGCCGTTCGTAGGCGAGGCGGTAGGTCGTGGGGTCGGGCTTGGAGTGCGCCACCTCCGCGTCGTCTGCGGCGACGATGATGTCAAAGCAGTGCCGGCGGCCGAGGATGCCCAGCTGCTGCTCGATGTCGGCGAGCAGCGCTCCGCTAGCGATCGCGATCGGCAGCCCCGCGGCGTGGGCGGCGTCGACGAGGTCCAACGTCCCGGGCACGGCCACGGTCTGCGACGCGGCGAGTGCCTCAAACACCGTCCGCTTTTTCGACACCAGGTCCGAGATCGTCTCCTCCACATCGTCGATGTCCGGCGTCGCGCCGGCCTCGATCGCCTGGGCCAGCATGTGCTTGAACCCCTCCCGGTCGTCGAAGCCAAGGAACTGGGTGAGGTAGTGCTCGTAGGAGAAGTCAAAGCCCAGGGCCTTGCCCGTGAGGACAAAGGCCTGGTAGTGCAGGGGCTCGGAGTCGACGATGACGCCGTCGAAGTCGAAGATGATGGCGTTGGGCATGGGGTTACTCGAACGGTTCAAGGCAATCCCACGGCGTTGCCGCTCGTAAAACTCGCGTCAAAGCCGTGGGCTTCGGGGTGTGTCTGACTACAGGTTTCAGGCGCGGCCTACATCCCCGCGATCAGCTCGACCGTCAGCCGGACGCCGAAGCTGGTCGGGCCTTTTTCCATCAGCGTGCCGCCGTCGGTGTTGGACGTGCCGGCGATGTCGATGTGGGCCCAGGGGGTGGTGGGGAGCTGCTTGGGGGCGTCTTCGCCGACGAAGTAGCTGAGGAACGCGGCGCCCTGGATCGGGTGGGCCTCGCGGACGGGGGCGGAGTTGTGCAGGTCCGCGTGCTTGGCCTGCATCATCTTGCGGTAGTCGTCG
>JBCCWB010000244.1:0-6022 GCA_039194345.1 Planctomycetota bacterium | reverse complement strand
GCTGTTTCAGCCTGGGATATAGCCGTAATCACCGCTTGCCCCAGTGCGGGGATTACGGGCAGTACAATCAGCCAGGCCGCCTGCCGGAGGATATTCTTCACGACATCTACTCCACCGAGGATTGTGCCGTAGCTGCGGTTTTTGTTCCGCTGTTGGTATTCTCGGTGTTACCTGGAGTTGCAGCCGGGGGGGAAACACGAACCAGGAAGCGGAGCATGTCTTGGCGTTTTTTTAGTTCCGCTACATCGATTTCTTCGTCAGCGGTCTCCGTCACCAACACCACGACGCTGCGCCCGACGCCTCCGGAAGTACCGCCATCTACGTGAGCTGCCTCGGAAGCATCAGAAAGGGCTTGAGGCTGAACTGTGACGCGGTAGTGCCGCCCTTCATCTATTTCTTCGATCTCCATCGAGAGCCAAGGTGAGTCTTTGGCCTGAGCCTCCTTGAGTAACACAGGGTCTTTCCCGTGGAAGGTGACATCCAAAGTCTTTGCGTCCCACTTTTCGTTCGCGTCCCACTTCAGTAAACGTGGCTGGAGTTCAACCCAGCGGGGGATATTCGTTTTTACCGTCAGGGTGGTCACGGGAGAAGTAGGATCATCCGTACGGACTACCACCTTCTTCACTTGCTTGCCCGTCCGATCTCCTACGCTGAAAGCCACTTGTATCTTGCCCTGTTCCCCTGGGCCATAGACTTTTTTCTCCATGGCTGCGGTCGTACAACCGCACCCAGGCTTCACCGAAGTAATCGTGACATCCGATTCCCCACTATTGGTGAATGTAAAATCCCCTTTCAGCTCTTCACTTCCTGGCGTCATGTTCAATTCAAGTTCTTTGGAAGCCCAGACCACTTGAGCTGACGCTTGAAATGTGCCCGAACAGCACAGAAATCCCACCAGCCCGAAATACGCCCAGATCTTCATGATAAACCCCTTGAAGTGGTTTTAGCTACAAAATACGTATGGTGAGTATCTTGCTTGCTTCTGCAGGCTCGGCCAAGCTCAGCCACTCCAAGCATAAGCATGTTCGCCTTGCGGCGATATTACCGGACCCGGCTGCAGCTCATACCAAAAATCTATTTGGCATTCTTTCGCCTGATACCCCATAACTCCATCCCCTGCATAGGTATGTCGTTCACTTTAGGCCGAAACCTTTGATCTAGTCATACTCCCCCCTTTTGATTTTCGACATACTGTTTCACTCGGCTGGGCTCGTCCTACATCCGAGGTTAAAGTCCCTAATGGTTATCTCTGGGGTGCCCGGAGGTGATGAAACCTGTGCTGCTGGTGTATCAAGCCATGAAGGCGCTATGATGTCTACCCGGGAACTAGTGAATTTATCGACCTTTACCTTGCGCAAATGGCTCATCGCTCGTGCGGAAGAGTTCATCCGCCATTGCTGCTACGTGCTCATCGCAATCGCTCTATGTAATGCACCTCCTCACTTACACGCTCAAAATGTAGCGGATGATGCCTCCTCAGCCACGGTTCGCCTGAGCTTCCCTCCGAACGTCGAACTACGGCTGTTAGTAGATTACGTCTCCGAACGGATGGGCATCAATATTCTGTATGGGGATGAAGTAGGCCGCGCACGAGTGACTCTCAAGGCTCCGGTCGATATACCTGTGGAGGCACTTCCGGGTGTACTTGAGTCGGCATTGCGCATGAACGGTTTAACACTAGTCGATGCCGACCAGCCCGGCTGGAAACGCATCGTCAACGTTCAAGGTATGGCCGCCGTTGCAGGGCGAGCTGAGGATGATCCGGATGCCAACGCCGTGGTCACCCAGATGATTGAGCTCAAACACACCGACCCGTCGCGTCTCGAATCCCTTATCCGCCCATTTCTAACGCCCCAAGGCGCAAATCTTATTGTGGACACCGAGCGGAGACTGCTGATTCTCACCGACTTCCAGTCACAGGTGCAGCGTGTAGTAGATTTGATCGAACGCTTGGATCGGCCTAGAGATCCGCCTGTAGTGGAGTTTGTTCCCGCAAAACACGTTTCGGGTCCTCGCCTGGCCCAGAGTCTCAACCAACTGCTCAGCAGCAGTCAGCGACTAGGCCAGCGTAATTCGGGCGGCACCCCCGGAAACGGAGAACTTGAAGTTACAGCCGATGAACGGACGAACCGCCTAATCTTGATTGGTTCTCCAGATCAGGTTGCTCAAGCACAAAAGTTGGCGGGCGAGCTGGACCGAGACTTGGGGCTGGAGACACGGATCTACCCGATGCTACACGTCAGCCCAGAAAGGCTAGATGCACTGGTGCGTCGCCTTATCGACCCCCTCGAAGTAGATCGACTATATATCTCAACCATCGAAACTGAGGGTGGATACCTTGTGGCATCGGCGACTCCTGGAATTCATCAGCAAGTGGCTGAATTACAAGCGCAGCTGGACGTGCCGCTGACCGAAGTTGCGAGCCCTGTACGCTTTTACAAGCTACAAAACGCAGACGCCGCCGAAGTCTTAGCCACTATTCGGGCGATCGAGGGGGGAGCTGGACTAGAAGGCATTGATCTAGGTGCTGCGGCCAATGCCCAAGCAAACACGAATAGTCCAACCAACCTTGCCGATAATCCTAATTCTCCCCCCCCACCGGGGATACCACCTCTAGCGTTGGCTACAGTCCAAGGCCGTGAGGCCACGGTTACCGCGGATCAGAATCTCAATAGCATCATCGTGATTGCTGAGCCTGCCGTGCAGCGTGTTTACGAATCGCTCATCCTACAGTTGGATAAACGACGGCCTCAGGTAATGATCGAAGCCACGATCGTCACTCTCGATACTACGGACGGTTTCACGCTTGGCGTCGAGGTTTCCGGTGGTGACTTCGCGGGAGACTTTCAGTCCTTCACCTTCAGTCAATTCGGCCTGAGCGAGATCAGCGATACTGGCCGCCTTGATCTGATTCCAGGCCTGGGCTTTAACGGTGCGGTCCTGTCCGCCGATATCGCGGATATCGTCGTTCAGGCCCTCAAAACCAACGGCCGGACTAGCGTGGTGTCGGCCCCCAAGATTTTGGTGAACGACAACGCGACCGGAACTATCTCAAGTGTGGCCGAAGCTCCTGTGGCGTCGATTAACCAAGGTCAAAACAGCGACACGACCAGTTTCAGTCAGTTTGTGGAGGCGGGTACGACAATCACGGTCACGCCTCAGATAGCCGAGGGGAATCACCTGCGTCTGGAGTTCGAGGTTTCCTTAGAAAGCTTCTCGGGAGAAGGTAGTGATACCCTCCCACCTCCGCGGTCAAGTAACAGCGTAGCGAGCGAAATCACGATCCCTGATGGGGCCACTATTGTCGTTGGCGGGATCAATCGCAACGACCTCAGCGAATCGATCAGCCGAATCCCGCTACTAGGCGAAGTGCCGGTTTTGGAATACCTCTTCACTAGCCGATCCGTCACCGAGTCCGAATCGACACTATTCGTGTTCCTGCGTCCGGTGATCCTGCGGGATGACCGTTTCGCTGATCTGAAGTTCTATTCCGCAGGAGATATTAAGAAGGGTGGCCTGCCGCCCGAATTCCCCAGCAGCGATCCGATGTTGATCCCTTGAGCTAACGGTATGTCTCGCACCCTACCTTCAGATCCTTTGCACATCGAAACCTCAGCGCAGGCGTCGGGGGCCACTGTCAATGGACGAGGTTCAGACCTATTGAATCAAGACATCGATAAAACATCGGCAGATCGTCATGAGGCTCAGCCTGCAGCTCGATTAGGAAGTTCGTTGGAGTTGCTTAGGCCCGACAACCTCGACGCATTCAAAACTCTCGCAGAGTACGTTCAAACAGTGCCCATTGCGTACGCCCGTCGCCACCGCATGATGGGAGTCGTCGATGAATGTGGAGATCCCCTCATCGTGATGGCAGACCCCGTACGTAGCTGGAATTGCTTCGACGCCGTTCGTCGTTGGCTCAATATCTGGGCAAGACCAGCCACCGCAGATGCTGAGGCGGTGATGTCATTCATCAATCAGTCTTATGAAGCTCAGAACGGGCAGGCGACTCACGCCATTGAGACCCTACTTTCAAGCGACTCCGTCTCGGCCATTCTTCACGGAAACACCCAGCAGAGTAGCCATCTAACTTCCGGGGGCGGGGCTTCCGGGGGTGATTTATTGGATGCTGAGGGGCGGGCTCCGGTGGTGAAGCTGGCCAATGCTCTGCTCTTTGAGGCGGTGAAGCTGCGGGCTTCTGATGTTCACGTCCAACCCACCGAAGACCGGGTTGCAGTGCGTATGCGGATCGACGGGGTATTGTTTGATGCTTATGAATTGCCGAGGTCGGTCCACGAAGAGCTCGTGAGTCGGATCAAGGTGATGGGCAAGATGAACATCGCCGAGAAGCGGCTGCCGCAAGACGGCCGAGCGACGGTTTGTGTTGGGACACGGACAATTGATCTTCGCCTATCTACCGTGCCCACCAGCTTCGGCGAGCGTGTGGTCTTCCGCCTCTTGGACAAGAGTGCACGACTCTATAGCCTGCATGAACTCGGCATGCCCCCGGAAGTTCTGGGCAATTACTCAAAAGCCATCACGGCCGAGCACGGCCTCGTGTTGGTCACCGGGCCCACGGGTTCTGGCAAGTCTACAACGCTCTACGGATCCCTTCAGCAGATCAACTGCACCGAACTCAACGTCCTGACCCTCGAAGACCCTATCGAATACCAACTTCCCGGGGTCAGTCAGATGCAAGTAAGCGAGAAGAAGGGGATGAGTTTCGCGAAGGGGCTGCGATCGGTACTACGCCAAGATCCCGACATCATCATGGTGGGTGAGATCCGTGACCGAGAGACCGCGGAGTTGGCCATCCAGGCCGCGTTAACGGGTCACATGGTGTTCTCGACGCTGCACACTAACGATGCAGCTAGTGCGGTGACCCGCTTACTAGATCTGGGGATCGAACCTTACCTGGTATCGAGTTCACTGCTCGCGGTGATGGCTCAGCGTCTGGTTCGTCGCGTTTGTGGCGAATGCTCACAGCCCTTGGATGCAGTAGCAACGCAAGAAGCGCTCGCCAGCCTGCAACTTGATGAAATAGATCGCAATCAGCATGATGCAAACCAGTTTGGTGAATACCACGAAGGCAAACTCTTCCGGGGGAAGGGGTGTCCGGCGTGTAGGGATACTGGGTATCGCGGACGAGTCGGACTTTATGAGTATTTGTCTGTGGATGAAGAACTCCGTGAGGCGATCCAAGAGCGTGCCGCGGCCTCGGCCTTGAAACACATCGCTCGCCGACACGGGATGCGAACACTACGGGACGATGGCATCCAGAAGGTGCTCGGAGGCCTGACCACGGCCGATGAAGTCTTGCGAGTTACGGTACGCACATCGACCGATGAGATCGCCGCCCCGCCTTCACCTCTCACTTCCGGGGGTGAATGAGTCATGGGGGTCTACACATATTTAGCTACGGACGGGGCCGCGTCGGTTGTCGAAGGAACACTCATCGCCGATACCCCGCGTGAGGCTCGCAACCGCCTGCGTGACCAAGGCCTGAGTGTCCATGAAATCAACTCGGAAGCCACGACTCAGGCGGGCCCCCTGCATGGCTCAACCCTTCTAGGCTTTCTAGCCAAATGGCTGCATCGCAAGCCCGATACGTCAGGGTTCCTCCGAGAACTGGCGACGCTCTTGGAAGTCGGATCGCCGATGCTCGAAGCGCTAGACACCGCGATCAAGACCCGCCGCGGCTCCTTCCACCGTGTGCTGCTGAAACTGCGTGAACGTGTCGCGGCCGGGTCCTCACTGGCAGAAGCCATGCGGGCCTCCGAACTGTATGGCCGTCCCGTCTTCGATGATGTGACGGTGGCCATGGCTCAGGTGGGGGAAGACGCCGGCGGGCTAGGCGATGTCCTGAATCAGGTCGCGTCCTAC
Organism: Planctomycetota bacterium; assembly: GCA_039194345.1. Classification (GTDB taxonomy): domain Bacteria; phylum Planctomycetota; class Phycisphaerae; order Phycisphaerales; family Phycisphaeraceae; genus Algisphaera. The sequence goes on along the minus strand of JBCCWB010000244.1, from coordinate 139 downwards.
GAAGAACGCGGCAAACAGTTCAAGAACCGCCTTGCGACGGCGTTGGCGTATCCCGCCTTAGTCATGTTGACGGGCATCGGCGTAAGTGTCTTCCTGATGACCTATGTGGTGCCCGGACTCTTAGACTCGCTCACCGAAG
>JBCCWB010000243.1:0-6057 GCA_039194345.1 Planctomycetota bacterium | reverse complement strand
GCCGACAAACTCCTTGCCCTTGGGCCGGAGGGGCAGGTGTTCGCCGACCAGCCGGACGATGTCCGTGGCCGCAAGCACTTTCTCTCTGTCGCCGGTGTCTCGGAAGCTCATGTAGCACCCTTCCGCCCGGGCCCGGACATGCCGGGTCGGCGGAATCTTTCGTGACGGTTTGTCGTGAACCGTGTCGAACTCACCAAGGTTGCGGGTCGATGCTCAAGCGGGGCTGCCGGGTGCGGTCGGCGGCGTCGTCCGTGGCTCGGAATCCGCGGGGGATGCCAGCGTGGCGTGATTCGGCGGGTCGGCCGTGACCCGTGGTGCCGAATCTGAAACTCTCTCGATCAGTACTAAGTTTTTCGCTCCAAACCGGCAAAGTCAACCGCGTTTGGGCAAAGGCCCATAAATGGGCTGACCCCAGGCAAAAAAGGCTGCATCCCTGCACCGATCCGCCGAGGCCGTCCTCCGGGCGATGGCCCGAACCTCCCGCAAGAAAAAAGAGTGGCGGGAGGGGTTCGCCGGGGATTACTCCGCGGCGGCTTCTTCAGGCTTGTAGGCGTATTTCCGCTTCAGCGGCTTGACCACGAGGCCCATACGGATGGCCTTGGCCGAGGCCTTGACCTTGCGGACGCTGCCGTCTTCCATCACGCAGTTGACGTTCTGGAGGTTGGGCTTGAACTTGCGTTTGGTCTTGCCGGTGATCTTGGTACCGACGCCGCCGAGGTATTTTTTCTTACCGCGGAGGGTGTAGGTGTAGCCGGTTCCAGTCCGACGGCCAGTAAATTCGCAAACTCGTGGCATGACGATAACCTTGCTGTAGCAGGGAAAAAGCAGTTTAGGGTCCCCGGCGGGTCGAGCCGAGCCGCATAAGGTAATATCAATCGAGCTAGACTGCAAACGATTTTTTCTCTGTCCGCAGAACAAGATTACGAATTCCTTCTTCCGGATGAATCATACGTGGCTCCTAGATCCCAAAGCGATCGAATCGAACAGCTTTCGGACCCGGAATTCTTGAGCGAACTATCGAGCCTTCAACGGTGGCTGATGCTGGGATTTTTGATCCGAATTCTGGCACTACCAATCTCCACCATTTTTTTCGGTGCTTCTTCAATTGCAGGGGGCTTCGTATTTGGCGGCATGCTCCTGCTCGGGGCAACCATGGTCATACTCGCTCTAATCATGCTTGGCACCAGACTTTATGAAGAATGGGGAAGTCTCGCATTGATCATAATTGGTGCTTTGATCCCGTTAATCGGCCTTGTCGTGATTCTTAGAGTGAACGCAAAGGCCAATCGAACATTACGAGATGCTGGATGGGACGTAGGCTTCTTCGGGGCACGGAAGCAGCGAGACTGAGCTTAGATGTGAATTGCCGAAATGAGGAATCCTGTGAACTCTGCGGCCGATCAGGCCTGGAACTGACCCGGCACCACCTGGTCCCTAAGGCCCGGCACAACAAGCCGCGGACCCAGCGGATGCACCCGGACGTCAATCTGAACACCTACGTGGCGATGCTTTGTCGGCCGTGCCACGCGGCGGTGCACCGCCACCTGAGCGAGCAAGAACTGGCCGAGGCGTATCACTCGTTGGAGGCGTTGGCGGGTCACCCGGAGGTGGCGCGGTTTGTGGCGTGGGTCCGGCGGAAACCGGCCGACCTGCGGGTGACCACCCGGCAACCGAAGCGCTAGGATGGTGCGTCGGGCCGCAGTGGATCGCGGCCGTGCGTCAGTCAACACACCCAAAACCGAGAGCCCCGCCGATGAACCCCGCCCCCCTTCGTTCGACTCCGACCGCCTCGTTCCCCGGCAACCCGCGATTGACCCGTCGCCAAGCCCTCGGCCTGGGCGGTGCCGCCGCCGCCGCCACGCTGACCCCGGCGACCCGAGCCAAGGCCGACGGCCACGTGTCGATACCCCCCGCCGCGGTCCAGGGCGCGGGCTTCTATCGCCTCAGCCTCGGCGAAGTCGAGGTCACCCTGCTCAGCGACGGCTCGTTCCCCTTCCAGCCGTCCCACCCGACCATCGGCACCAACGCCTCGCAGGAAGACGTCCACGCCGCGTTTCGTCACGCCTTCGTCCCCCCCGACCACGTGCTGGGCCACGTCAACACGCTGCTGGTCAACACCGGGAAGCGGTTGATCCTGATCGACACCGGCTGCGGCGAGGCCTTCGGCCCAACCACTGGCAAACTCCGCGATCACCTGGCCCGCGTCGGCGCAGACAGCGGCGACATCGATCTGGCCGTCATCACCCACCTGCACCCCGACCACGTCGGCGGGCTGATCACCGACGAGGGCATCGGTTGGCTGCCGAAGGCGAAGTTTGTGATGCACGAGGCCGAGCACGCGTTCTGGTCGGGTGAATCGCCGGACCTGTCGAAATCGGGCGTGCCCGAGCAGATGCAGCCGGTGCTCGTCGGCGTGGCGAAGGGCGCGTTGGGCAACATCCCCGCCGACCGGTTGGAGTTGATGAGCGACAAGCGGACGCAACTCGACGACGCGTTGGCGGTGTACCACACGCCCGGCCACACGCCGGGGCACCTCGTTGCCGGGCTGTACGGCGAGGCGGGGCAGTTCGGGTACCTCGCCGACCTCATCCACTTCGCCCCGGTGCAGTTCGGCCGACCCGACTGGCACATCGCCTTCGACACCGACCCGGTCGAGGCCGCCGCGACGCGTCGGCGGATCTTGGAGTACTACGTGAAGGAGCGTAAGCCCGTGGCCGGGGCGCACCTGCCGTTCCCCGGGGTGGGTCACGTCCGCGCCGCGGGGGATGGGTTCGAGTACGTCCCCGTGGTGTGGCAATGGGACCCCGAGGCGAGCGCCCCGTATCAGAGCGCATAATCGACGCGAACTTTAGCCCCGGGTCGATGACCCGGGGCCGCTGCGGCACGGCGGATGTGATACCCATCCGGTCCGCGAAAACTTCCAGAATCTCAATAAAACCCCGCCCACGGCACCCTGGGTCTGAATGACCCAGGGCTAAAGTTTGGGACAACGCTACACTGGTCGGAATGGAATCTGGTCAACGCGAAAAACTCGCCGTCGCCTCCGAACGGGCGATCCTGGTGGCCTGCCTGCTGCCCGACACCGAGGTCAACCCCCACGACCCGCTGGACGAGCTGCGCTCGCTCGCGGCGACGGCGGGCGCGGTCGTCGTGGACGAGATGCTGCAGAAACGCCAGAAGCCGTCGGCCAAGTCGTTCCTGGGCAAGGGCAAGGTCCAAGAGTTGGCCGAGCGGGTGAAGCTCCACCAAGCCCAGGTCATCATCCTCGAGAACGACCTCTCGCCGTCGCAGATCGGCAACATCGAGAAGGTCTGCGAAGTCAAGGTGCTGGACCGTAGTGAGCTGATCCTCGACATCTTCGCCGCCCGGGCCCAGACCCACGAAGCCCGCCTGCAGGTCGAGCTCGCCCAACTCGAATACACCTACCCCCGTCTCCGCGCGATGTGGACCCACCTCGAGCGGATCGTCGGCGGCGCCCCGGCTGGCATCGGCACACGCGGCCCGGGTGAGCAGCAGCTCGAGATCGACCGCCGAATCGTGCAGCGTAAGAAGTCGATCCTCAAGAAAGAGATCGAGTCGCTCCAGGCCCGCAAGACCCGCGAGGTCGAGGCCCGCAACACCGACCACTTCACCGTCGGGCTGGTCGGCTATACCAACGCGGGCAAGTCCACGCTGTTCAACACCGTCACCGCCCCGCCGGAGGGCAGCGAGGTCTATGCTGCCGACCAATTGTTCGCCACGCTGAGCACCCGCACCCGCGAGTGGAAGCTCGGCCACGGCGACACGGTCATGCTCTCGGACACCGTCGGCTTCGTCCGCAACCTGCCCCACCACCTCGTTGCGTCGTTCAAAGCCACGCTCGAAGAAGCGGTGCACAGCCAGCTGCTGCTCGTGGTGCTCGACGTGTCCGACCCGCACTGCCAACGCCAGCTCAGCACCGTCAACGAAGTGCTCGACAGCATCGGCGCTACCGAGCAGCCGCGGCTGCTGGTGCTCAACAAGATCGACAAGGTCGACCACAACGTCGACCTGTTACTGCTCCAGAAAGAACACCCGGATGCGATCCCGCTCTCCGCGGCGACCGGCCGACACATCGACCAACTCGTCGAAGCGGTCCGCGGCCACCTGCACGGCGGCACGGTCACGCTTACGCTCGACCTCGCCCAGGCCGACGGCAAAGCGCTGACGTTCCTCGAAAACCGCGCCACCGTCATCGAACGCGACTACCAAAACGACCGCGTGCACATGACCGTGAAGATCGGCCAACGCCAACTCGATCAACTCAAGGCGATGGGCACCAGCGCGATCCTGCCGGAGGAGTTTGCGCAATCGACCGGGTCGGGCTGGGGGCGATAAATTTCGGGCAAGCACGACTTCTATGGGGGGACCCCGTACGTTGTTCGTCCGCTAATTCAAATGGCGTTCCACAAATCGCGTGAATGATTGCTTTGGTCGGTTTTCCGCTCAAGCTCAGGGGTGAATTTCAAGATAAGCATGTCGGGGGCTGGGACCACTTTGGAGTTTCCCGGTTTTGTATACCCGCAGCGATGGCATGTCCTACTGAAGTCGCTGCCCAATCTGTGAGTACACCCGATGAGCCTGGATACCCGATCGCCCGAAACCGCCGATGCCGACAACCACAGCCCCGAGCACATCGCGGAGCTCGCGGAGAACCTGATGGATGGCCTGGAGGAAGCGGTCAAGCAGATCGACAAGGTCAACGACGAGACACGCATGCTCTCGTTCAACGCCTCGATCGAAGCAGCCCGGGCGGGTGGTTCTTCAGGCAAAGCGTTTGGCATCGTCGCCACCGCGATCCGCGAGCTCTCGGAACGTACCGCGGGTGTGGCACAAACCATGAGCTCACAGGCTTCGGGGGTCACCACTGAACTCCGTAGTTCGCTCGACGCTTTGTCCAAAGATGTACGCGGCATCCGCCTGACCGACCTTGCACTGACCAACATTGATCTGATCGACCGCAACCTGTTCGAGCGGTCTTGTGATGTGCGTTGGTGGGCGACCGACAGCAGCCTCGTGGACGCGCTGTCCGCCCCCGAACAAGATGAAGATAAGCTCGCCTACGCCAGCAAACGCCTTGGCGTCATCCTCTCGGCCTACACCATCTACCACGACCTGGTTCTCGCCGACGCCGATGGCAATGTTGTTGCCAATGGCAAGCCCCGCAAGTACGCCTCACAAGGCGCGAACGTCTCAGACAAAGTCTGGTTCCGCGATGCCATGGCGAGCGGCTCTGGCGAAGATTACGCTTTCGAAACCCTCCACGAATCCCCCCTCATCGACGGCGAACGCACGCTGGCCTACTCCTGTGCGGTCCGAACCGGTGGGGAAGCCCACGGCCGCGTACTGGGCGTCCTCGGGATCCTCTTCGACTGGGACAGCTTGGCCCAGACGATCGTCCATGAAGTTTCGCTACCCGCCGACGAGAAGGCCCGGACGCGTTGCTGCATTGTCAATGACGAGGGCATGATACTGGCCGATACCGAGGGGCAAATGCTCAAGCAAAAAGTGCCGTTACAAAACCCATCCCGCATCCTCACCAAAGACAACCACTTCGTGATGGAAAACTACGACGGCAAGCCCAGCGTCATTGCCCACGCCTACGCCCCGGGCTACGAAGGCTACAGCACCGGCTTCCACTCGCTACTGATCCAGAAATTGGCGTAACGCTTTATCAAAGCATCGCCGCAAGCAGCGCCACCACGCCGATGATCACAATGGCAGGGAGGAACAGCATCGCCACAAACAGCGCGATGGTTTCCCCTGCTTCGAGCTCATCGAACAGCTTCTTGGACAAAACCCAGAAGACAGTGAATGACACCGCGTACTTGAACATGAAGGACACGAGCCCAAACGGTCCGAGCATCATGTCTAAAAGAAGACTCAGCGTGGAATGGAACTGCCCCGCTAACAACGCCAACGCGGCGAGTTTTTTCAGGGCCGAGAAGAGTTCACCGAAAGCCGAGCCGTAGATCTTGGAGATCACCAGGATGCCGACAAACATGCAAGGCAATTGAATTGCAAAGAGGATCGAAAAAT
>JBCCWB010000242.1:0-6103 GCA_039194345.1 Planctomycetota bacterium | reverse complement strand
GTTCGCTTGACATACCATTCACAGACCTAGAAGCAGAAGAATATCGAGCTAGATTTTGGGAGCAGCGCTTGCGTGCTTCTAGAGGCTTGTCTCCACGAAATATACCAGACAGAGATATCGTTTTTGACTTCAGCAATGATTGGTTAAATCAATGAAGAATGTATGCATTTATTCAATTTGCCTATTTATAATTATGGGCAGCAGTTGCACAGATTCTCTGAAATCAGAATCAATCGATGTGTCTTTCCCGAAAACACTACCAGAGCTCAGTCAACGGATAATGAAAGAAGAAAAGATTCATTTGGATGAGATCGAGATAGTGTTCGGCGTGGGACGGGTAGATCAAGGGTTTCCAATCGAACTCAGGCAGGACGAGTATTACCGGTATTGGGCAGACTCTACTGGAATATTGATGGTGATTTTTGATTCAAACACGAACCTTTCGATTCAATCCAGCTATTCGCGAGGTTATCCCTATTAAATGAACATTGAGGGTGTAGTGTAGTGGCCGCGAAGACTGTGAGGCAGAACCTATGGAGGCTTGAGTGTTCTTTTTCAAGTGAAGAGCAGTTTGGAGCTTCGTAGGCACGCAACTATCGCGCACGCTCGAAGAGTAGCGGATGTAGATTGATGACTTTTCAGGCGGCCAGGCGGATATCGACAATCGTAAGGCCGGGATCGCCTCGACAGGAACGTCGTTGCACTTTGACGTTCGGTGGATGATGATCACGGGATCGAATCGGGATAGGTTCGGGCGGCAAGTCGCCGTTCCAGGCTTCGTCCGGCGTCAGACATCCATTAGCCGAATGCGGTCGGTGTTGGTTGTACCACTTCCGGAAGTTTTCGGGTTGATCTTGGATACCCGCAACGCTGTTGGGCAGTAGAGTCGGCCGTAAATAGATTCGCAGGGTCTTGAATAACCGCTCGACCTTCCCGTTGAAGTTGGGCTGGCGGATTTGGCCTCTAACCGGACGGATGTTCAGAGATTTCATCGCCTCCCTGAACAAGGTGCGGAACTGGCACCCGTTGTCGGTGATCAAGAACTTTGGTCGGCCGTATCGCTCGACCGCATCGTTGACCAGTTGGATCGCATACCGAGACGAGGCCTCGCCGCGACAGACTCGCAGGCCGAGTAACTTCCGAGAGTACCCATCCATCAATGCCGCAAGCGTTAACTTCAACCAAAGCACTCGTAGCGTCGCCAGATCGATATGCCACGTTTCGTTGATAGATCCTGGCGCTAGTAGTCGATCAGGCTCTCGACCTTCCGGGGGAACCAGAGCGGGTCGATTCGGGCGCTTAGGATTGATCGGAGTAGGCTTCGGCTGACGTAGATGCTGCTGCACCCACGACCGACTCACTTTGATCGAGCTGCGGACCAGGTGCCGAGCGATGGTGCGGGTGCCGAACTCAGGCTCAGGACATAGACGACGTAACTCGTGTGTCGCCCACTTCACGACATCGTCGATCCGGTTCCAACGTGGTTGGCCCAACAGCCCAACTGGATCCCGCTTGCCTTCAATGGCTTGTTTCCACTTCCGGATGGTATTGGGGTGGAGTACAAATCGCTTGGCAGTGACTTCACAGTTCCATTCCCGAATCCGCATCAACTGCAGAATCTCGAAACGTTGTTCAGGCAGATAGTCCGGACGCTTGTGCGGATTAATCGCCACCCGTTGGCCACGCAGCACCGAAAGTTCGCGGCTGAGTAACTCGTTTTCGACGTGAAGGTGGTCCCGTCGAGCAAGTACTGCCAGTGTTTTCTTCTATCCTGTTTCAAGCACTCGAACGCGAGCCATGTGGTAAGCCTCAGCCAGCACCGTAGGTACCGAATCGATAATCCGCAGCACCCCGGAATCTCTAAGCATTCGCATCCCGCGATCCTACGGCTAGGAATATGGTCGTCATAGAGTTACGGTTGAACTACATATTTATAGGTCGTCACAAGTGTGGCATCGAACGGATTCTTCGACGCCAGCACTAAAGTGCGCCATGTTTAAGTGCATCGCCCACTCGTTAAGGGCTTGACATAACTAGCTGATTATTGGCCCATTCGATCCATTCGGGTCGGGTGTCTTTAAGGACCAGGTCCATGAGCAATTGTTTTACCTCGCCTGGTGGATCACCCCGTCTGATTTTCGCCCGTGCCAAGTTCCCAATGAGTTCGGGGTTGTCGGGTTCGAGTTTGAGCGCGGCCTCGTAATTTGTAATCGATTCATCGAAGCGTCTCACAGTCTCTAGAACCAACGCGAGATTGTTCTTGGGTTCCGGGTGATAGGGCATCAGATTGATCGCGTACTCGAACTCCCACGCGGCGCGATACATATTGCCTTGCTGGAAGTAAACCTTGCCGAGGTTGTTGTGAGCGGGGCCGAATCCGACGTCCGCATTTACCGCCTCTTTGAGAAGTTCTTCAGCAACTTCAAGATCGCCATATTCCAGTGCTTTGAGAGCGGTGTTGTTCTTTGATCTGGCGAGATCGGTGTCGGCTTGACGTTTGGCTTGCACAACGTGATACCGGTTTGCGTCGTGGGCGCAACCCATGGCGAAGATACAGGCCGTGATGGTGGGTAGGAGGTAACGCATGGTTATGGTTCTCGTTTCGCGACGGAGGAGTTTGCCGTGGTGGGTTGGTAGAGGAGATGGCTGACAGAGGCCTCAAGCGTCCAAAATTCATCCTCAGCGTAGGCTTGAGTCAGTGTAGAAGTGGATTGCCCGATTAGTGATGGCGGTAGGGTGGGCAGGCTTCCGGGCGGTGCGGATAGACGCAATTGATCGACACTCAGTGCAGATTCGGCTTGGATGAGCTCGTGCAGGAAGGTGATTACTTGTTGTAGCGACACATTCCGCACGACCAGTTGAGTGGTCTTGCGCTGGTAGGGACTGTCGCCGATCCGTCGGGCGGGCTGCGGCCAGATGCGGTCTAACGCATGGCGATCAATAGAAGCTTCATCAGCCGCTTGCTCGACCAGACGAGCCAGAAGTGCCACTTCCATTTCTGTATTAGAGATTCGGCTTGGAGATTTTTCGGCCTCGTTGATCTGTTTGGCGTAACGCAGCGACTCTGTCATCTGCTGCCTTGAAGCAAGCTCATCCCCTTTTGCTCTATTCAAATACACAAACGACCATGTAGCAGTACTCGACGCAGCGGCAAGTAGAGCAATCCAAAGCCATGGGCTAGCTACATTCTTCATGGCGAGACCTCCTCTCGCTCACCTATTAGCGTAAAGCCCACCCCGCCCCCGGAATTTCCGGATGCTCTGTTACTCGCCCCATTACGATTTAACGAATAGGTTCCGAAACCTAAGCCGGTGATATTCTGTGTCCGTGGCGGCTCAAGTTTGAAATCGACATGCTCTCGCAAGCGGGCCGCAATCTGCTCGGCTTCCGTGTGCGAGCGGGCCTGACCATCCAGATACAACCGATCCGTTTCAATCCGTAACTCCAAGATGCGGAAACGCAGGTTCTCGGGGAGTCCTTGGAGCACCTGTTCCAAGTCGGCCAGCGTGGTAGCGGGCGAAGGTAGGGTGTCATCGGTACCGGCCATGCCCTTTGCCCTGGCGGCTTCGCTGCGGAAACGTGAGAGGATGGCGGAGGGGACACGCTTGCCGGGGAACGTCTCCCGGAACAGCGCGGCCTGAGCCTCATTTTGCTCGTTGGCTTCTGTAGTTAGTTTTTGGGCCTGCCAGACATTGATTACGGTGATCGAGATCAATAAAAGCGCCAGTGCGATCATCGCGGCTTGAGCTGGGCCAGCCACACGCTGCCAATTGCCCCGTCCAGCCAACACGCCGCGTCGGAAATCAGGGGTGAGCGTTCGGCCTTCAAGTAACACCCGATGTGCTTGAGTGGCTGCTTCTTCGAACACCTTGTTGGTGGTGTAAGACGATGGGTTTACCTCCTGCGGTGACTCATGCACAGCGGTTTCAGCATCTTCCCCCAAGGTTTGAATAGGTGCATCCTTATTCCCGCCAAAGACAGCTGATATCTCCTGGCATAGCTGATCGGAATTTCCCGGAATCCGTCGCCAATCTCTTAGAGCCCCTTCCGAGCAACGCAGCAGATCGAACCACATCTCTTCGCCCACGGACGTCCCCCCGGAAATCTCTGCTGGTGTATTGGATATTGAGTTTCTCGGCGGGGTGGATGTGGTGGTCAAGTTATTCGGGCAAGCGTGAGGCAGAGTGCTCTGAAGCAGTAAGCAGTAAGTGCCCGTAGTTGAAACCTGCGAACTTCTCCACGCATCGTGCAGCAGCAATCCAGTCGGGCAGACATGAGCGATAGTCAACCCTTCGGCTTCGAGGGCTTCGAGTATTGGTTTCACGCGGTCGTGCAGCAAGGCGATGCCCATTGCATCGCCTGAACTCTCAACGAAGTCAGCGGTGAATTGCTCGGCATCGATGGGGAGTTGCTCTTCGAGCCGATAGATCATGCCTTGCTGCCGCTGTCGTCGGAGGAGACCGTCGTCGGAGATGGTCGCTGCAAGGAACCAGTGGGACGGCAATGCGAGAATCAGTGGCCCGATCGCGGCGTACTGCTCTTTAACGATAGCCAATGCTTCAGCCACCATGGATGTGGGTTCAATGGGGGCGTGGGCCGAATCTATAGATCCGTTTGTATTATCTGGATGGGATCTATATTCCGGGGGCGGGGCCGGGGGTGGGGGATGGACCGATGCAGAGCGACCGTCACTGAGGCCTATAGCCCAGGTGTGGTCTTCTACGAAAAGTGCGGTCCAAGTGGATTTCATTGGGTTACGGCTAGGGTTGAGGTTGGAGCGTCACGGTCTGGTCGTGGTAAAGGAGGGTGATGGTGTCGGCATCGATCGAGGTGATCTGGGCGTTGTCGACGGTGGCACCCACGCGGTGCATCTCGACCTGACCGGCCGAGGTCATCAGAATCGCTTCAGAGTTGCCGCCTGCTTCCACAACTGTGCCCAGGAGCTTGAGGCGAAGCGGCGGCGGAGGTGCGGCTTGCGGCGGCGGGGGAGGCGGTGGGTCGTATAGCGGAGCCCTCAGGATGAGCCCCCGGAAAGTGTTGGGGGTGTAAGGCTGGTTGAGTGTGGGTGATTGATCTGTCTGGCTGACAACAGCGGTGGAGACCGTCTTGGATTCAGTGATTGTTTCACTGGCTTCTCGATTCACTCCATCTAAATTTGTCGCCCAGAGCCATGCGGTGGCTACCCCAAGCACTGCGGTGCTGAGGTAGTAGAGGCGGCGTTGGGTGCGTATAGACAGGGGCATGAGTGATCGTGTCGTGGTTTACCAGCGGAAGCGGATGAGACGCGCGTCTTGTTCTTCATCATCGGTACGCACTGACATTGTGGTTCGATGGCGACGGCCATCATTCATGTGGACGCGTACGCTGTAGGAATTTGAAGTAGAGGTCACCAGGCCGGCCAGAAGTTCGCGCTGGCGGTCAGTTAGCTCTAACTGGTCGAAGGAAAGCGGATCGCTGTTAGCGGCGGACTCGCTTTGAAGGCTGATCCATTCATCGATCTGGCTGGGAGACAGCATGGGGGCCAAGGCCATGTTTAGTGCTGGCGGTGTAGACCGATCTGCTCGGAGTCGGCCATCGCCCCAGAGCGTCACACTATCGAGAAGCGTTTGATCGCCTTGATGTGTATCTTTGCGGAGTTGCTCCTGAAGCACGTCCGGGGGTACGAGTTGTTCAAAAGATGCGAAAGTTGCCCAGGTGCTTTCTGAGCCTACCGCAGTGGACTCAAACGAGCCCACAGGGCGCATCTCTGCGGGCCCTTGCAAACCCATCGAAGCAATCAGTTCGGACAATTTGGCCCGGACTACGGCGGGATCATGACGCCCCCAGACTGCATTGAGATTGGCCTTGGCTTGCTCGTCAGCCATAACCAGGCGTACGCGGTGGTGACCGAGGTCGATTTCGCCCGGATTGATCGAAGCGGTTATTGGCGTGATGAGTGGGGCGGATTGGGAATCGGTCTCCCAGAAGGTTTCGAGCTCGGGGAGAAGCGTCTCGGCACTCTTTACGATCCATTTACGCTGGGTTTCGCGTTCGAACCGGGTGGCTTGAAGTGACGCGTCGAGACTGCGGCGTGCGACTGCCGCCAGTCCTGCGGCAACCATCG
>JBCCWB010000241.1:0-6128 GCA_039194345.1 Planctomycetota bacterium | reverse complement strand
CTGACGGCTCACATGGTGGCCGGGGTTGAGCGCAGCGAACCCCCGGAACAACTCACCGGCCCGTTCCGGGGGCAGGCTGCGCCTGACCCCGGCCACCCTACGGGGTAATGAGGAGCCGTCAGACACAACCTAGGCCCCGAACGGGGAGCGGCTGCTAGGGAAGGCCCGACGGCCGGGGCTGTGCGCACGGCCTGTCACCCGGCGGGGTTCAATGGTTATTGATCCTTGCGCGGGCGGGGGTTAGGGCCCACACGCTTCGTGGGCATGCGCACGGGCAGAGCCGTGTGTTGTGCGCACGATGAAGGAAACGGTTGCGAATCGCCGGGTGCCGCACCGCGTCCGAAGGCGGTGTGTGTGGATTGAAACCCATCGGCAGGCGGCACACAGCGCCCTCCGGGACGCTGTGTGGCACCCGGCCCGAAGGGCTGCTGTGTGCGCGCCTCCCAACCACGCCAGCGTTCCGGCACACAGCAGGCCTGCGGCCAGTTGTGTGGCACCCAGGCAAGTGCCACTGAGGCACAGCTTCTGCTTCATTCGCCCAAAGGGCCGGGCGTGGCCGATAAACAGGGGTATGAGCACGACGCCCCATGTGATGATCCTGAACAACGGCGGGCTGCGGTCGCTGGTCGCGGCGGCGATGGCGCGTAGCGAAGACCCGGCCCCGCGTGTGACGCTGCTGCACATCGACGACGGCCGGGAAGCCCGGGTGACACGCGTGACCTACATGCGTCGGCAGGCGAAGTCGCTGGGCATCACGCGGGTGACGGAGCTCTCGATCCCGCACCTGTACGGCCACGGCTACGGCCGACTCCCCGACGGCGGGCCGATGGGCGTGCTTGCCCAGCCCCAGCTCCTGCTCGCGGCGCTGGCCGAGGCGCGGCATCAGCAGGCGGGCACGGTGGTCTGGCCGATCTCGGTCAACGGCCAAACCAAGCCGGCCGCGCAGGCGACCGAGCAGGCGATGCTGTGCGAACACCTGGCGCAGACCGAGCAGGAGCCCGCGCCGCGCATCGACACGCCCCTGGCCGAGTTCACCGACACACAGGTCATCGAGCTGGGCGGGCAACTGGGCGTGGACTGGACACTGGCGTGGTGCTGCAACCGGCCCGGCGAGCGTCCCTGTCGGGCGTGCGCAGGCTGTCGACGCCGACACACCGCCTTCGACCGCGCGGGCATCGTCGACACGCTCGTCGAACAGCCGACCGGGGCGCGATAACAAAAAAGCCCACGGCGTTGCTATCGCATAGCCGTGGGCTTGAACTAACTTTCTTTAGGCTTCTGCCTCGTCGCGTCTGCCTTCTGACTTCTTCCGGGCTCAATCCATCTTGAAGTCCCAGCCGTCGCGGTACTCCTTGGTGATGTACTGGTTGGCCGCTTCGTTGTTGGTGATGCGCTGGTTGACGTAGTCGTACTCGAGCTTGCCGCCGGTCTTCTGGGCGATGGTGCCGAGGATGACGGATTCGGTGAGCATCGCGGCGTAGGCGAAGTTCGAGCGGGGGTAGGTGTAGGGCTTGTCACCGACGCACGCGTCGTACCACTCCTTGTGGTGGCCTTCGGAGCGTTCGAGGGTTTTCTGCGGCTCGTTGAGTTCGTTGTCGTCGAAGCTGTAGATGCGGATGTCGTTGCCGTAGTCGTCGAGGTACTGGATCGCGCCGCGTTCGCCGATGATGAGGCCGCCCGAATCGGAGAGCTCGTTGCCCTCGACCCAGTCGGGCTTGTCGGGCTTGAGCCCACCTTCGTACCAGTAGTAGTCGAAGGCGGGGCGCGAGAGCTTCTCGGGGAACTCGAACTTCACTTTGCCCGTCGGTCGAACATGTCGGCGTCGCCGATGGGGTTGTCGCTCAGGAGCTCGACGGAGGTCGGGTAGCCGGGGTCCATGCCCCAGTAGAAGCCGTCGGTGGTGTGGCAGCCCATGTCGCCCAGCGCGCCGGTGCCGAAGGCGGTGAAGCCGCGCCAGTTGAAGGGGTGGTACGGCCCCCTGCCGTTGCGGCCGACAAAGGGGCGCATCTCGGCCGGGCCGACCCACGCGTCCCAGTCCAGGTTCTCGGGGACATTGCTCTCGCCCGACGGTGCTTCGCGTCCCTGGGGCCAGATCGGGCGGTTGGTCCAGATGTGCGCCTCTTTGATCACGCCCAGTTCGCCCGAGCGGACCCACTCGACGATGCGGCGGTTGCCCTCGTTGGCGTGCATCTGGTTACCCATCTGCGTGGCGACCTGGTAACGCTCGGCGGCGAGCTTGAGCTGGCGTGCCTCCCACACGGTGTGGGCCAGGGGTTTTTGCGTGTACATGTGCTTGCCGAGCATCATGCCGATGATCGACGCGGGGTAGTGGTGGTGGTCGGGCGTGCCGACCATGACGGCGTCGAAGTCGCCGTGCTGCGCGTCGTACATGGCGCGGTAGTCGGTGTAGCCGGTGGCGTCTTCCCAGTGGTTCGCGGCGGCACCGAAACGGTTGGAGTCGGCGTCGCAGTAGCACGGGCAGCCCGCGCCCAACTCGTGGAGCTGGGGGATATGTTGGCCGGCGTTGATGCCGCCGGTGCCGATGAACGCGACGTTGAGTCGGCCGTTCGCGCCGTAGACACGGCTGTAGGACGCGGCCGACATCGACCACGCCGAGGCCGTCGCGATCGTCGCGGCGGAGGACTGGAGGAAGCGGCGGCGGGTGAGTTTCGGCTGCTTGCGCATGGCGGGCTCGCTTAGAAGGACGTGAAAAAGACCAAGGCGTACCCGAGGGATGCCGGGCACAAGGGCTATGTTACAGCGGCATGGATACCGCTTACACGCGAATCCCAAGCCCGTGGCTTTGCGCAGCAACGCCGCGGGATCTGAGCGCGATGGGCACGGTCAAAACCCACGGCGTTGCTGTGCAAAGCCGTGGGCTTGGGATGGTGTTCTGTAGTTTTCCGGGGGCGGCTACGCCAGCCGGTTGCCCAGCAGCTTCTTCTCGGGCACACCGCGGAGGTCCCAGATGAGGCCGGTCCACGACATCATCTTGAGGATGTAGTAGGTGATGTCGATCTCCCACCAGTAGAAGCCCTGGTTGACGGACGAGGGGTAGTGGTGGTGGTTGTTGTGCCAGCCCTCGCCGAGCGTGAGCAGCGCGAGCCAGAAGTTGTTCTTCGAGGTGTCGGTGGTGTTGTACCGCCGCTTGCCGAACTTGTGGCTCAGCGAGTTGATGGTGTAGACGGCGTGGTAGTTGAACACGGTGGAGATGAAGAAGCCCCACACAAAGATCTGCATGACGGAGGTGTTGAAGAACTCGAACGCCGAGAGCAGGAAGCCCAGGCCAAGGACGAAGCCGGCGAAGGCGATGTAGATCAGCGTCTCGTGGCGGTTGAGGAACTTGATCTCGGGGAACTTGGCCAGGTCCTTGACGTTCTTGTGGTTGGTGGCGAAGACGGTGTCGGTGGTGAACCAGAACATGTGGGACCAGAGCATGCCGTGCTGTTTGGGCGAGTGCAGGTCGGGGTGCTCGTCGGAGTGGACGTGGTGGTGGCGGTGGTGGGCGGCCCACCACAGCGGCCCGCGCTGGATCGCGGTGAGCCCGCAGACGGCCATGACGAACTGGAAGGCCCGGCTGGTCTTGAAGGTCTTGTGCGAGAAGTAGCGGTGGTAGAACCCGGTGATCGCGAACATGCGGAAGTAGTAGAGCGCGACGGCGACGGCGACGGCGGTCCAGGAGATGCCGACCCAGATCACGAGCAGGCACGCGGCGTGCATCGCGAAGTAGGGCAGGTTTCGTACCCACTCGACCTTCTTGGGGCCGGGGTAGGCGGAGGCGTCGGGGGCTTTGGCATCACCGCTGTCGAACCATCGCAGAATCGATTGGCCGGCACGGGTCCAGAAGCGGGGGGCGGTCTTTGACATTAGGAACTCTCTTAGGCCGTAACACGCACGGCAGGTCGGCAAGGCGGGTGTGCACACGGGACGGTCGCCCGCGCGGGGCAGTATGGTAGCTCCGCGCCGAGTTGCGGCGGCGGAACAAAATACCCGCTACCGCCCGGACCGGCCAAAAACCCGCGCCACAACACCCAAAGGGCGATCAGCGGGCCATTTTTTTCTTTATCGGCCAACCCGCATCAGCCCGACGAATCTGATCGGCCCCGGCCTACGAAAACCACAGCAACAACCTAGGCCGATCCACATGCCCCAAACCACCCCCAACATCACACGCGACGGCAAAGACTGGGTCCTGCACATGACGCAGTGGCTGCCGCTCCCACCCGATCAACTCTTCGTGTTCTTCGGCGACGCACACAACCTCGAAGCGATCACCCCCGACACCGTCGGCTTCAAAATCCTCACGCCCCCACCCATTGACATGCACGCCGGCACACGCATCGACTACAAGCTCCGCGTGCGCGGCCTGCCGATCCGGTGGACCACCCACATCGAGGTGTGGGACCCGCCGCGGCGATTCGTCGACAACCAGATCAAGGGGCCTTACAAACGCTGGCACCACACGCACACCTTCGAGCCCAAGGACGGCGGCACGCTCTGCATCGACACCGTCCGCTACCGCCCGCCCGGCGGCCCGCTCGCGCCGCTCATCAACTGGCTCGCCGTTGAGCGCGACGTCGTCAAGATCTTCGAGCACCGAACGACCGTACTCGAAAAACGATTCGGCCGTGCCGCCGACAATCACGAAACCCCCGGCAACGTGCAGCTCACACCCGGTGGCTGAGATGCAGACGCTCCTGCTCCTACACGCCGCCGCGACGCTTTACATGACCGGCCTCATCTGGTTTGTCCAACGGGTCCATTACCCGCTGATGGGCTGCGTCGGCGAGTCGGGCTATGCGCACTACCAACGCGAACACCAGCGACGCACCGGCTGGGCCGTCGGCCCCGCGATGCTCATCGAGCTCGGCTGCGCCGTCACCCTCTGCCTCGTGCCACAGGCCACCGAGCCCCGCACGATCGCCTGGGTCGGCCTCGCGCTGCTCGCCATCCTCTGGCTCAGCACCGGGCTACTGCAGGTGCCTTGCCACCGAA
Source organism: Planctomycetota bacterium (assembly GCA_039194345.1). Taxonomy (GTDB): domain Bacteria; phylum Planctomycetota; class Phycisphaerae; order Phycisphaerales; family Phycisphaeraceae; genus Algisphaera. Next base: position 1,133 of record JBCCWB010000241.1, on the reverse strand, counting down.
AACTCGCCCAAGGGTTCGACCGCCACACCCACCGCAAACTCGTCCAAACCAACTGGCTGCGCACCGTGTGCTGGTCGCTGCGTGGTGTGCTGGCGCTGCTGCTCCTCTTGTAAAAAAGTCGAAAACGAAACCTACGAAACCTGTCAACACAGGACTTACGCGCGCGTTCTCAAAAAAGAGTCGAAAAATCCCCTGAAAAGTGTTGCATCACCGGCGAAGTGCCGATATGGTTTTCCGCAATCACCCTCACGAAGGGATGGATCGATGAAGACCACCACACCGCACATCTCGAACAGCGCGTTACGCACCCAAGGTGCGGCGATGGCTGGTGGTCTCGGGTATCTCGGCCAAGTCTCGGCCGACGACCCAACGGACGGCTCGGTCTTTGGCGAACACAAACTGTTTGCCAATCGCCTCCGCCCGGTGTCAACCGACTGGTGCGACCGCCTGACCCCAGGCAACCCCGCATCACCGCTCGGCTGACCGCCACCCCCGACCCACAACTGAAGCATCACCGCAGGAAAACCGCGTTTTTTGCGCGCGTTTCCCCAGCCACCGTCCCGAGGCCCCGGCTTTCTTGATGCCTAACCGCATCGGAACACCCGAGCCCGACCCGGCGGCTTGTCATCCACACACACCCAACCAGCACAGGAAACCAATCAAGCAACAACAGATCGCGGTGTAGGGGAGCGGCCGTCCCCGCCGGGTTCATACCCCGGAGATCGCGGGTTCGACTCCCGCCACCGCTATTGAACAACCCGGACGCAAGGCTGGATGCAGGGCCGAAACCACAGGCCGACCCTGAGCGCGATCGGTGCGCCCATTCGATACCTCGGCCACGAGAAACTCGGAGATTCATTTGTAGCGAACAACCATGCCCCAATGACCTCAACACACCCATTTGCTGGTTAGCTCAATCGGTAGAGCGCCCGCCTGAAAACCGGGAGGCCCAGGTTCGAAACCAGGACCAGCAATTGTTGCCGCAGGTAAAGCGGCGTTTTGATTCGATCCTTGACAAGTCAAGAGCAGACTGTTTTGCTTTTTCCCCGGCCCGGTCCACCGATCGGGCCGGGGTTTGAGGGGAGGTGCTGCACCTGTCCAGCCGGCGGCCTGTGGACGCCGGTGTAATGGCT
>JBCCWB010000240.1:0-6167 GCA_039194345.1 Planctomycetota bacterium | reverse complement strand
CAGCGTGTTGCTGCAGGTCGGGTATTTCAAGCTCACCAAGGGTCGACGGATCTTCAAGTGCGCCCCGATCCACCACCACTTTCATCTGTCGGGCTGGACCGAGCAGCAGACGGTGATCCGCTTCTGGCTGATCACGGTGTTGCTGGCGGCGATCGCGTTGGCGACTATCAAGGTGCGATAAATAGTTGAGTTTTTGAATTTGCTTGAAGCAAGCGCCTGTGCGGCGGGCGGCAGGGGCGCTGCCCCTGCACCCCGAGATCGTCTCGATCGCCTTCCCCCCAACTCCTAACCCCTAAATCCCAATCCCCGGAACCTCCATGAGCCTCATCGTCACCGGCAGCATCGGCATCGACACCATCCACACCCCCACGGGCCAGGCCCCCGACGTCCTCGGCGGCAGCGCGATCTACTTCGCCGCCGCCGCGAGCTTCCACGGCCCGGTCCGCCTCGTCGGCGCGGTCGGCGACGACTTCCCCGATGAACTCGAAAAACCCTTCCACCACTTCGACATCGACCTCGCGGGCCTCGAGAAGCGCCAGGGTTCCAAGACCTTCCGCTGGACCGGCAAGTACCTCGAGAACATGAACGACCGCGAGACGCTGAGCGTCGACCTGAACGTCCTCGCCGAAGACCTCCCTCCCGTGCCGGATGCGTTCAAGGACAGCGAGTACCTGTTCCTCGCCAACACCCACCCCGGCGGCCAACTCGCGCTGCTCGAGCAGTTCCCCGCGGCCAAGCTGACCGTGGCCGACACGATGGATCTGTGGATCGAGACCGAGCCGGACCTGCTCAAGACCTTGCTGGGCAAGATCGACGGCCTAGTGCTCAACGACAGCGAAGCCCACCTGCTCACCGGCGAGACCAACATCGTCAAGGCAGGCGAAGCGGTGCTCGCGCTCGGCCCCAAGTTTGTTGTCATCAAGAAAGGCGAGCACGGCGCGTTCCTGCTTCACGCCGACGGCGCGGTCGCGCTGCCTGCGTATCCCGCGAAGGACGTGATCGACCCCACCGGCGCGGGCGACACCTTCGGCGGCGGCATGATGGGTTACCTCGCCGCCTCGGGCGGCGACACGTCGCTGAGCAGCCTGAAGAAGGCGATGGCGGCCGGCACAGTCGTGGCGAGCTACAACATCGAGTCGTTCAGCCTCGGCAAGCTCATGGAGATCGGTAAGAGTGACCTCGAGCTGCGCCATAGCGCGTTCGCCGCGATGCTCGACGTCAGCGAGTAATTCCGCGACACTGCGGACATGAGTTTTCCTGGTGTATTGATCAACGCAACCCTGTGCATCGACACCGTCGGGGTGCCGGGCCGAGGCAGGGTCGTCGACATCCTCGGCGGGGCGGCGGCCTACTTCGCCGCCGCGGCGCGGTTCTACGGCCCGGTGCGCATCCTCGGCGCGGTCGGCAGCGACTACCCCGATGAACTCTGGAAGCAACTCGAAGCCATGGGACTCGACCTCTCAGGCGTGGAACGCCGGCCCGGCGAGACGTTGCGTTGGCACGGCTCGTACCACGCCGACCTGAAGAACCGCGACACGCTGGTGGTCCACGAAGACCTCGCGGTCGAAGCGATCCCGCCGCTGCCCGAGGCGTGGCGCGACACGGCCTACGTCTGCTCCGGCGTGACTCAACCCACCAAATCAGCTCAAGCTGCAAAGCCAGTTCCCGGATGCTCGGCTGATCGTCCTTGATACGATCGACCTGTACGTCCGCGAGTACCGCCCGAAGCTGCTCGAAGCCATCGCCGGGGCGCACGGCCTGGTCATCAACGACTGGGAAGCCACCCAACTCACCGGCGAAGGCGACGCCACCGAAGCGGCCCAAAAACTCCTGGGCCTCGGCCCACGCTTTGCGATCGTCAAGCGCGGCGATCACGGCGCGGTCTTGGCCCACCCTGAAGCGATGTGGCATTGCCCCGCCTACCCCGTGAAAGACCTCGTCGACCCCACCGGCGCGGGCGACTCGTTCCTCGGCGGCTTCCTCGGGTACATGGCTGAGCACAATGCCGACGCAGACCACTTCGCCGCGATCCAACAAGCGATGTGCCACGGCACCGCCGCAGCGAGCTTCACTATCGAAGACTTCAGCCCAAGGCGGTTGGCGAAAGTGACGCGCAAACAAATCGATGAACGCGTCGCGGAACTGGATTGTTAATCGCAAGAAATCTCAAAGAGCCCGCGGTTATTTTTTAACAGTTCAACACCTCGCGTCGTATATTGAATTAGACAATTCGATTTGCTGCGTGTTGAAGGGATCGCTCGCATCTATTTGCCATTCTTGTTTTGATCTCCATTTTTCTGATCCTTTCTTTCCTGCGGGATGTTCATTTTTGTTTCGTGGGCCAGCGGCGCTGAGCGGGTGTTCTGCTTGGCGGTTGTGACGGTTTTGGACTGAGCCTGTTCTGCTCGGCACGGTTGTGGTGTAGGGCAATGAATGGGGTGATTCGGCCGTCTTCACGGTGTGGTGCTTCGCACGGCAGCGGACAGCTGTCGCGTGGACTAAACAAGAAAGGTCAGGTGTCGGATGAACGCGGAATGGGCCATAGCGGACGGCAATGCAAAGACGGTGGATCTGGCGGTGACGGCCGAGGGCACGCCGCAGCGATCGGGCGGTAAGGGGATCATCGAGACGTTGACGCGTCGGTTTAACCTCAGGCCAACGGATGAAGGAGCGCACCCGTGGTTCCTGCTCAGCGGGTTGTTCATGGTCGTCGGCTGCATGTTGCTCAACGCGGCGGCGCACCAGCGACAGGACGAGATCGGCCCGGTGCTCTTGATCCTGGCGGTGGTGACGGTGTACGAGATCGCGGTGCTGGGGATCGGCTGCCGATTCGTGGGTAAGGGGCGACGCAGCGGCGAGCCGAGGACGGCGCGGGAGGGGCATCAATTGCTTGGCTTGCTGGTCGTGATGACCGCGGACCTGACGTTCGTCTTCAACGAGCTTTCGGTGGCGGACCTGAGCATCGGCACGACCCTGGCAGGGCTGGCCTTGGCCTGGGGGCTGATCAAGATCGGCGTCGCGACGCGGGTCGCGGGACTGCGGCTGGGTGGAACGGCGTGGGCGGTGGTGGGGCTGAGCCTGGGGTTGACGTTCGGGGCAGCGCTCATCGCTCGGGCGGTCGGTGGGACGGGGCGGCTGCCGGAATGGTTTGGGCACGCGGTTTGGTGGGCCTCGGCGGGACTGCTGGCCGCGGGGCTGTGGGCGTTCAGCGATCCGCGTGGTGCGGAACGGGCGTCGGGCTTGCGATGGCTGCGCGGACTGATCTTGCTTGTCCCCATGACCTCGGCGTTGCTACACGTGCTGGCGCTGCACTGGATGTATGACTTCGCATTGGAGTCGGCGTATCTCTCGCCGATGCTGCTGGGCCTGAGCGTCGTGATCATGCTGCGGGTGGATCGCAGTGCGCCGAAGACGCGGCGCCTGGCCGAGTTTTGCGGGCTGATGGGCGCGGTCACCGCGATGATGAGCCGGGATGTGTGGCGGCTTGATCTGGGCGTGTTGGACCCGATCGCGGTCACGCCATTCCGGCTATGGCTCGCGGCGGCGGTGCTGGGGTATGCGTTGGTGTGGTGGCGTCAGCGTACGCTGGGGTTGCTACTGGTTTGGCCGATGCTCGGTGGGGCGGCGGTGTTGGGGCACAACCTCGGCGAGATCATCGAACGTCTGTCCGGGATGGCCGAGCAGGTGTGGCGCGTGCTGCGTTGGCTGGCCCCTAAGACGCTGTGGGCGTGGGGCACGGTTGTGGTTGGCTTGGCGTTTGTGATGCTGGGCGTGGGTACGTGGACGAGTTCGAAGCGTGACGAGGCACGGCCGTGATGCCGGATTCGGTAGGTCAGGTCTTCGACCTGACGACCCAATCAGTGAGGCATCTGCGTTAGGTTGAAGGCCTGACTTACAATACATGTCTTACTTTGGTACGCCGAAGCAGCATGACCACCAGGGCGGCGAGCAGCCAGACCACCGCGACCTTGGCGTAGCGGTTGTTCATCACGCTGCCGATGGGCCAAAGGATTTGCCACGCCGGGGTTTTATAGAGCACCCCAAGGAGATGCATGAAGCGTGCGCCGACCCAGCCGTGTAGCAGGTAGATACCCATGGTGAGCACAGCGATGCGCATCAGCCAGGCGGGCGTCTTCCCGGTGACTTGCACGGCCAGGGCGATGGCGGCGAACGCGCACATCTGCCGCCACCACTGCCAGATCGCGTTGCCGTGGATGACCGGGTTGTCGAAGTTCGCCCAGACAAAAGACAGCCCGAACAACCCACCCGCTCCGAGAAGCAGCCACCGCCGCGGCATGGCTTTGCCGCTCGCCGAAAGGCTGAGTATTCGCCCCAACGCGATACCCAGGAACAGCGAGGCCGTGCCGAATAGCCATGATTTTTGCACGGTCCAGCCGTAATACGCCGCGCGCTCGGCGTAGTCGGGGCTGCTCATACTCATCGCGCTGTACTTCGGCGACGCCCAGTCATACACCGCGCCGGTCAACACGATGCAGCCCACCGCCAGAACCAAAGACCCGGCGATGATCACGCGCGTCGGCACCCGTCGCAGAGGAGCAAGCACCCCCAATATCGCTAGCTCGGCGACGAATATGAAGGGCAGGAACCACAGGTGCATGCTCGTTCCGCCGAGGATCATCCACGGGTAGAACAACCCTTCAACGCTTTTGTTTGGATCCACCCCCGCCCAGAACAAGCGATTGATCCCAAAGAAGATCGTCCACACCACCCACGGCCAGAGCACCCTCGCGGCGCGCTTGCGGGCTACACCGGGTAGCCGGCCCCAGCCGGGCAGCTTGGGCTTGCGCACGCTGAGCGCCACCGCCACAATGATGAACACCGGCAGCCCCATCCCCCAGAACAGGTAATGCTTGGTCACGTGGATCGACACGATGTCCATCATCGCCACGATCCGCAATGCATCGAGCAGCGGGTAGCGCGGTGATGAGTTGGCCGAGGCGCGGGGGGCGCTGTCAGTTTGAGGTCCACGTCCCATCAGACGAACCATTGTGGCAGAACCTCACGCCGCGTGTGTTGTTTCGAGCGTATATTTTTATGGATGCGTTGAGCAAGGCTCTTGTCGCATACGAGCCCAATAGGAGCATTCCGCATGGCCCCCTATCACGAACCCGATCGCCAACGTTTCATCTTGCCTTTGGAACCCGAGCCCGCGACCGTGGACTACCGTCCGATCGATGAGGGCGTAGTGTCGTTTGATCGTGTCTATGTGCCGCCCGCGCATCGCGGCACCCCGGCATCACGAACGATCCTGGCCTTTGCATTTTCGCATGCTCGGGAGGCGGGTTGGAAGGTTCGGCCGAAGTGTCCGTACATCGCCGATCGTTACGTTCCCCGGCATCCTGAAATCCAAGACCTGATCGAATAGCGAGCAGGTGGCATCACGACAACCGCCGAGCGGGTGACGCTCGGCGGCTGCGGTGTTGTTCAGATTGAAGCGTTCGCGAAACTTACTTCGTGACGTTGGCTTCTTCAGCGTTAACCGGCGTGCGGCCGACGCTGAAGTAGGTGAAGCCTTCATCCTGCAGCAGTTTCGGGCTGTAGAGGTTGCGGCCGTCGAAGACAATCGGCGAGCCCATGAGCGAGCGGACCTTGCCGAAGTCGGGCTGTTTGAACTCAGGCCAATCGGTGCAGATCACCAGAGCATCGGCCTGGCCGAGGGTGGCATAGATGTCATCGTGGTAGCCGATCGAGTCGCCCAGGACGATCTGGGTGGTCTCGTGGGCCACGGGGTCGTGGGCTTCCACGGTGGCACCGGCGTCGACCAGTTTCTTGGCGATGGTCAGGGCGGGGGCTTCGCGGACGTCATCGGTGCCGGGCTTGAAGGCCAGGCCCCACATCGCGAATTTCTTGCCCGACAGGTTTTCTTCGCCACCGAAGAACTCCACGATCTTGTCGTAGAAGTTCAGACGTTGTTGCTGGTTCACATCGTGCACAGCCTTGAGCAGGGGGGTCGGGGTTTCCGACTCGATGCCCATGCTGACGCAGGCGAGCGTGTCTTTCGGGAAGCAGGAGCCGCCGTAGCCCAGACCGGGGTAGAGGAACTTGTTGCCGATGCGGGCGTCGCTGGTCATGCCGCGCCAGACTTCGTCGACGTTGGAGCCGTAGGCTTCGCAGAGGTTGGCGATCTCGTTGATGAACGAGATTTT
>JBCCWB010000239.1:0-6251 GCA_039194345.1 Planctomycetota bacterium | reverse complement strand
GTCGTTTCGCAGCCAGTTCGCCGGCGCCATGAGCGCCAAGAACAACGACATGGATGCCGTGATCGACGAATGGGCTGTGCTCGACACCGCGTCCTGAGCGCGAAGCGCCACGATTCCAGGGCGGCCAGCGGGCCGCCTTTTTTTGTTCTTACGCACACAGTCAGTAGCCAGAGGCGGCCGTGTGTGTCAAATTTGACACAGTGCGCCAGAAGGCCGTTTCACCTTGTCAAATAGCTGGCGCTGGGAACCGACGAAACTCACGAAATCGTTCTGGATCGTCCCACTCTTCGGGTTCAGCCCATCCGGTTAAACCAATCGTCTCGCTCAAATCGAAGTGTGATCTCTGAGGCACTCGATGCGTTTCGATAATCTCTCCCCATGCTCGAAGATAGTTTTCGTAGCCTGGATCGTTTGGGCAAAAATCAACGAGATGTTGCCGCGTGATCGGCTTGGCAACCAAATCGAAGAATTCTTGGATAACCGCTTCCATTAGATATGGATCACTCCCGATCGGTTCGACGAACACGATACGCGTTAACTTGGCCATCGGGCTGCAAATGGAATTCCACGTAGTGATCCATTCCAAACGTGCCGTAAGTATCAACTCTCATCTCATCAGTGTCTGACGTACTGATGTAAGGCAGCATCGAATCATCGTAGTAATAACCCGCATCCGGACAAACCCCTTCGGCGTCGTAATGATCGCGGTAATGATTAACCATGATCGCCACAGATTGCACAAGACTAGTCGCCTTGATATCAAGCGTATTTAGATCGACACGGCATTTCATGTGCGCAATTAGAGACACGACCAGTGCAACAATGGCTAGCGGCAAGAAAAAGAATGCCGCGGTTTTCATATATGAATCGCCCTTCCCGCGACACCCAGCGCGGCTTCCTTGACGGCTTCGTTCAAAGTCGGGTGGGCGTGGCATGCACGGGCGATGTCTTCGCTGCTTGCGCCGAATGCCATCGCGGTGGCGCACTCGGCGATCAGGTCACCTGCGGATTGGCCGAGGATGTGGACCCCCAAGACGCGGTCGGTTTCCTTATCGGCGAGGATCTTGACGAAGCCGTTCACCTCTTCGATCGCGCGGGCCCGGCCGTTGGCCATGAAGGGGAACTTGCCCTTGTTGTAGGCGATGCCCTCGGCCTTGAGCTCTTCTTCGCTCTTGCCGACGCTGGCGATCTCGGGGTGGGTGTAGACCACGCCGGGGACGGTGTTGTAGTCGATGTGGCCGTGGCCGGTGGCGATGATCTCGACACAGGCGACACCTTCTTCCTCGGCCTTGTGCGCGAGCATCGGGCCGGGCACGACATCGCCCACGGCATACACGCCGGGGACGCTGGTCTTGAAGGTGCCGGGCTCGATCTCGATCTGGCCGCGGGCGTTGGGCGTGATGCCGATGTTTTCCAGGCCCAGGCCTTCGGTGTTGGGCTTGCGGCCCACGGCCACGAGCACGCGGTCGGCTTCGACCGGGTCGGCCCCGTCGCGCTCGATAACCACGCCCTTCTTGGTGGCCTTCACGCCGGTGACTTTGCTGCCCAGCTCAAACTTCACGCCCTGTTTCTTGAAGATCTTCAGGGCTTCTTTGGCGAGCTCATCGTCCATGCCGGGGAAGATGCGGTCGAGGTATTCGAGGACGACGACTTCGCTGCCCAGGCGGCGCCAGACGCTGCCGAGCTCGAGGCCGATGACCCCCGCGCCGATGACCACGAGCTTCTTGGGGACCTCTTGGTAATCGATCGCATCGGTCGAGGTGTCGATGCGGTCTTGCGAGAGGTCGATGCCGGGGAGCGATGCGGGGACGCTGCCGGTGGCGATGAGCACGTGCTCGGCGGTGATGGTGTCTTCGCCGACGGTCACGGTTTTGTCGGCGTTGAAGGACGCGCTGCCGTGGTAGGACTTGACCTTGTTTTTCTTGAACAGCAGGCTGACCCCGCCGGTCAGGGTTTTGACGACGGTGTCCTTGCGGTCGAGCATCTTTTTGAGGTCGAGCTTCACCGAGCCGACGTCGATGCCGTGGTCGGCGAAGTGCTTGGTGGCGTCTTCGTACTTTTCCGAAGACTCGAGCAATGCCTTGGAGGGGATGCAGCCGATGCGGAGGCAGGTGCCGCCCATCGCGGCTTTGCCGGCGACTTGGCCCTTGTCGACGCAGGCGACGTCGAGCCCGAGTTGAGCGGCACGGATCGCGGCGACGTAGCCCGCGGGCCCGGCACCAATAACGAGAAGATCGTGGGTGTATTCAGCCATGCCCGGAGTATATCTCCGGGCCCGGCGGGGTGGGCCCGCCAAGGGGACGAAGTTATTTATCGGCCGCGGGAAGATTTCGCCTGGGCCCATGGTTGTCTCTCCATCAACCCGATTCATGCAGAGACCGTCGCTCAGCAGGGCGGCGGGCTCTTTCCGTGTCGCAGTTTGTTTCCCCGATCTCTATTGAAAGTGAACTCTGATGAGCCGATTGCTGGTGTTGTGCGGTTTGGGCGTAGCGATGGTTGCGCTGGCGGTGTCCAGCAACCGGGCCCGGGCCGATGGGGAAGCGACGGGGGCAGGCAGCGGTATCGTGAATCCGATCGAGATCGGCACCGTGCAGTGGGGACGCGACTTTGACCAGGCCCTGAAACAGAGCGGCGAGACCGGCAAGCCCGTGCTCGTGCTGTTTCAGGAAGTGCCCGGTTGTCAGGGATGCCAGGACTTCGGCAAGACGGTGCTGAGCCAGCCGCTGTTGGTCGAAGCGATCGAAGACGAGTTCATCCCCGTCGTGGTCTACAACAACCAAGGCGGGCAGGACCGCGAGATATTGAAGCGGTACAAGGAACCGGCGTGGAACTATCAGGTGATCCGCTTCCTCGATGCCGAAGGCAAAGACATCATCCCGCGGGAAGATCGCATATGGACCGTGGGTGGCACGGCTGAGCGGATGATCGAGGCGTTGACCGCGGCGGAGCGATCGGTGCCGAAGTACCTCCAGGCCGTGGCCGCCGAGGGGCAAAGCCACAAGCTTGCCGACAGCGCGTTTGCGATGTTCTGCTACTGGACCGGCGAGACGGAGATTGGCAAGCTCGACGGCGTCGTCGCCACCGAGGCCGGCTGGCTCGACGGCCACGAGGTCACCCGCGTGAAGTACGACCCCGAGCAGATCAGCCTGCTCGCCCTGTCCGAGTACGCCCGTGACGCCCGCTGCGAAGCGACCAAAGTCTACGCCCCCGGGAAAGACACCCAGGCCCTCCAAGGCTTCCGCACCGGCCAACTCGACCACACCTACCGCAAAGCCCGGGCATCCGACCAGAACAAGCAGATGACCGGCTACGAAATCATCATGGCCCTGCCGAACCTGACCGAGATGCAGAAGACCAAGCTCAACGCGTATATCCGCAGCGAACCCGACAAGGCGCTGGCTTGGCTGAGCCCAAGGCAACAGAAGACGTTGCTCGAAAAGCAGGCCGAGAAGTAACCCACAAGGCCCAACGCCTCAGCGATCTTGCGTTAGGTAGCTCTTACGTCGATTGATCGGCCAGCGTTAACTTGTGAAAGGCGTATCCCTCGATGCGCACCGTGTCTTGCACCTCGACTTCCAGCGGCTGTTTCATGAGCGGGGCATCGGTGACGAGGCTGTGGTACTCGCCGTTCTCTCCGCAGGCGTCGGCGCCCGCCGCGACGATCTCCTCCACCGTCTCGGCATCGAGTTCACGGCCCAAAAACTCCTCGGGCAGGTGATTCGTGTTGACCACGACGATCCGGCTGCGGATGCCGCGCTCGAGTCCCTCATCCACCAACGCCCGCCGATCCTCCTGCCAGATCGGGTGCAGGGGCGTCACCCCCGCCCGCTCGCAGGCGTCCACGACCCACTGGCGGTGGCTCTCGATATCGATGTCGCCGAACACCCCGGTGGTCAGTCCGCGGGCCTTGAGTTCTTCTAATCCGTCAACAAACGCGTCGGTATACTCACCCCACGTCGCCGAGCGAAACACAAGGTCGATCCCCATCGAATCGGCCTGCGCTTCGAGCAACGCCTTGGGCAACCCGTGCGACCGCGAACGCTCTCCCGTTTCGTCGAGCATCGTCAACGCCGCCCGGAGTCGTCCTCCCGCGTCGTGAGCGCGGTGCACCGCCAGGCAAATGTCTTTGCCGCCGCTCCAGGAGCAAAACAGATCGGAAGTTGTTGAGGAATCGGCCGTCATCGACACCAAATTACCAGCCGTTATCGCCTCTGGGCCCAATAGCCCGGTCGGCGCTCCAAATGCGCAAAAGCCAGTACGCGTAATTGCTTGATCTCAGGCATCTCTCGATAGACGATGCCGTAGGGGAACCGGCCGATGAGCTTCCGCCTCGCGTCCCAGGGGATCGTTGCCGCCGAAGCGGGGAACCGACACAGCAATTCAATCGCATCATCAACCCGGCGTTGAAGATCGACCGCTAATCGCGGGTCGATGTCGGCGTAATGTTGCAAAGCCTCGAGGTAATCCGCGCTGGCCCCCGGAGCCCAGTCATCGGTCCATCGCGTCATCGATCAACTTCCTCGCCCGACGCCGAACCTCGTCCCCAGGAATCAACTCATCTTCGCCCCGATCGATCGCCTCGGCACGGCGTTTGACCTCATCCGCCCAGGCCTTCTCGATCTCCGCGTCTTGGACAAACTCTTCGTCGGCAGCTTCAGACAATTCCGGGGCCGTACCCTCGAGGCTATCGATCAGCCGCCGCACCAAGACGGCGCGTTCGGCATCGGGGAGTTGCAAGGCGCTTTCGAGGATGGATTTCGTCGGCTCGACCATGAAAATATGGTAGCAACTGGATTGGCGATCCCCAAGCCTTGGCCACTCGATCCGGGGCATCGAAGACTCTGCACCGGCCACCCGCCGCCACCCCACACCAAGACTCACGGTGGCTAGGGTGTAGCGGAGCGCCCCAGTTCAAGAGGCCTCATTCTGGGGGCTCACTACGTTCGACCCCAGTCACCTGCCGGGAGCATGATTTACTCCACAGGGGATGATTGCTACCACGAAAATCCGTGTAGCCGAATTCTTCTGTGCAAGAATTAATACGGCCAATTTCTTGAGCAGCCTGTTCAAGATAAAAACACATCCATGAAACAACCCAAAGAAATGACGATCGATTTGGTGTTGGTCTTATGTTTTTTTCGTGCTCTTCGGATGTCACGAGTTTTTTATGTCCACGTATTAATTCGGATATGCGATTTTGCACCCTGGGCTCTTTAAAATCACATCCAGCAATTGCATGGGCAAATTCATTTCGAATCTTACGAATCAAATGCAAGTCGCGGGCAAACGTCGAACTGACTACACCTGTGCGATATGACAATTCGATTCGTGAACTAAAACTCCCAAGCGGAGCATTAGGGCCATCAAATAGTGTGTCATGACCAGAAGCATTTACTACTAGTCTATTTGATAACACTGTCTTGAGCAGATCATCTAAAATAGACGCAGCCAAGATTACAGCTGCACGATCTGTTTCAAGATCAAACTGATCATGAAGCAAATCAAAGTTTCCAGCGACTATCTTGCCCTTATTTTCGCCTGCCACATCAAACCTCCATCAACATCCGCGCGGGATCTTCAATGGTTTCTTTAATGCGTTTGAGGCAAGTCACGGCTTCGCGGCCGTCGACGATGCGGTGGTCGTAGGTGAGGGCGATGTACATCATCGGGCGGACTTCGACGCGTTCTTTGGGGGTGCCGGGGTCGACGGCGATGGGGCGACGGACGATGCCATGCATGCCCAGGACGCCGGACTGGGGCGGGTTAACAATGGGGGTGGAGAGGAGGCTGCCGTAGATGCCGCCATTGGTGATGGTGAAGGTGCCGCCGGTGAGGTCGCTGAGGGCGAGCTTGTTGGCTTTGGCTTTCACGGCGTAGTCGCCGATGGCTTTTTCGATGCCGGCGAAGGACATGCGCTCGGCGTTGCGGAGGATGGGGACCACGAGGCCCTTGCCGCCGCCGATGGCGATGCCGATGTCATAGTAGCTCTTGTAAACGATGTCGGTGCCGCGGACCTCGGCGTTGATCGCGGGGCACTGCTTGAGGGCGTCGATCGAGGCGCGGACGAAGAAGGACATGAAGCCGAGCTTCACGTCGTGGGACTTGAGGAACTGGTCTTTGTATTGGCTGCGCAGGGCCATGACGTTGGTCATGTCGACCTCGTTGAAGGTCGTGAGCAGCGCGGCGGTCTGCTGGGCGTCGACGAGGTTGGCGGCGATGCGCTTTCGCAGCGAGGTCATGGGGACGACTTC
>JBCCWB010000238.1:0-6367 GCA_039194345.1 Planctomycetota bacterium | reverse complement strand
TCCAGGACTACGACCTGTGGTGCCGGGGCCGAGTGAGCCCGTCGCGGGTCGTTGAAGCCGCATTTAAGTTTCTGCTCGATCATCAGGCCGCCGACCTTATCGCCGAGAAATTCGATTGCTCGGTCATCCGGCGACAATTCGTAGATTTAGATGCAGAGTTGCCGAAACTGATTTAAAGTAATTCGTAACTTTTCGGCGACATTCATTAGTTCATATTTCCGAGGCTTTCCGAGGGTCCCATGATTAAATTCCGCTGCCACGCGTGCCAGAAGAAGATCGGCGTTAAACCCGAGTATGCAGGTCGAGCGATCAAGTGCCCGAGCTGCGAAGCCCGGCTAACCGTGCCCACACCAGCCGCCGAACCCAAACCCGTGGCGTCCGAAACCTCGGATATGCCCGACCTCGCCAGCTTGGCGGCGCTGGAAGCAGCCGCCCAGAGCCAGATGCGAACGGTCGAAGCACCGGGCCGGACCTGCCCATCATGCGGCGCAACGGTGTCAGAAAACGCCGTGCTGTGCACCAACTGCGGCTACTCGTTCAAGGGGGGCAAACAGCAAATATCCACACAGGTCATCACCGAAGAGGCGGAAAGCACGCAAACCCCAACGGTCGGCGGCATGGGCAAGATGGTGCTTGGCCTTGGCGCGGCCAGTGTTGTGGCCGTCATCTGCTGCGTGGTTTGGTTGATGATCATGGTGAGTACGGGCTACCAGGTCGGGCTGATCGCATGGGTCATCGGCGGACTCGTCGGGCTGACCGCCGGACTCATCGGCCGTAACCCCTCGCCGATCTACTGCGGCTTCACCGCGCTGATCGCGTGCATGAGTATCATCGGCGCAAAGCTCATCGTCGCCGCCACGTTCAGCGTCGCGATGTGGGGCGCAGGGTTTGCCGAGACGATCTTCGAAGATTTCTCTCCCGAACGAGCCAACCTCTACTACGCCGTGATGGACGACATGCTCCAAAACGGCGAGTTCTCCGGCGAACAACAAACCGTAGCGCAGATCACCACCGACGCTTTCTTCGGCCAGCAGCTAACCGAAGAACCCGATACCGAAAGCTACTGGGAATCCTACTTCGCGGTGGATGACAAAGTCGAAGACAAGCTCGCCAGCATGAGTGGCGCCGAGCAAGAGCAGACGCTCGCTGCCGCGCAAGCACGCTACCCCCAGTGGGTCGGCGACCCCTACCTGTACCAAGCCGCGGCCAACCACCTTGTCGACGCCGGGAACCTCTCCGACGAACTCACCTACCACGCCCGGCAAACCGTGCTCTACCAATACGGCGTCGGCCAAGACATGGGCGACTACAACGACGATTACGGCGACTGGATGACCGAAACGAAATGGCAACAGCTCGAATTCGATCTCAACCAAGAAGTCAGCGGCTATGTCGTCAGCCTCGACACGCCCCAGCGAGAGCAACTCATCACGCAGACCAAAGCCGAGTACCCCACGTGGGTGAGCAGCTACGGCGAGAGCATCGAATCCATCACCTCGCTCCAATCCGAATTGGAAGACGAGGGAATCAGCGATAGCTTCGGAGCCAACTTCCTGCTGACCTTCCGCTTGTTCGACATTATTTTCCTGGGCCTTGCGCTTACCACCGCGTATTCGGTGGCGTACAAGCAAGGTGCATAAACCAAAATTCCGCGCAGCCCACGCTTGGCTCACAGACGCCTGAAGGTAAACTCGGGGCGTCTTTTCTTTGTGCTGTATCCCCGGCACTCCGACGTCTCGTCCATCCCATCTGCGGAGCCTTTAGCCATGTCCAGCCCGTCTACCACGCCTGTCGCCGACACCGCCTACATCGCCGCCCCCCCCGGCTTCACCGACGAGCAGTGGGACACATTCATGCGTGATGGCTTCCTGGTGATCGAAGACGCGATCAGCCCCGAAGACGTGGAGCGGTACCTCGCCTTACACGACGCCTTTATCCAAAGGCTGAATCGCCGTGATCCTAACGGGTTCTTCAATGCGGAGAACCTCGTCGAGAAAGACCCCGCGTTCGTTGAACTGATCGACCACCCCCGGCACATCGGATTCGCCTACGATTGCTACGGCGAACTCACCAAGCTGCAGCAATCCCAACTCATGATCCGGCCGCGCGGCGGGTGGCACAACTTCTGGCACCCCGACGGACCGCGAGGATTGCCCTACAACGTGTTTAGCCCCCACTTGCCGTTGCAGGTCAAGTTCGGCTACTGGCTCACGGACCTCCCCGAACCCAAGATGGGCAACTTCGTCTGCCTGCCCGGCAGCCATCACCAGGAATATCAGGACTTCTACGACACGCACGACTCGGTGCCCGGCGAAAAAATCCTCACCTGCAAGGCCGGCACGATGACACTGATGCACAACGCCCTGTGGCACCGCGTCGAACCCAACGAGAGTGACGTGGTCCGCAAAAACTTCTTCCTCACCTACAGCCCGGCATGGATCACGAATCAAGATCGATGGCACAGCGACCCGTCCTGGCTGGATACGCTCACCCGCGAACAGCGGATCCTGATGCGTAGTTACGACTGGGCTTACGATTGGGCTAAACCCAAAGCCGACCAGTTCCCCCTGTACCTAGACCGCGACACGGGCGCAGACCGTGACCCCGATGCCTACCCCGATCACGTCGTGCTCGGGCGCCGCAAGCGGCTGACGTATCACGAAAAGCGTTAGATGTGACTCCGGTAGGTCAGGCATGCCTGACCCACGAAATCTACTCTTCGATCAGCTTTTCCTCGATCGCCTTGAGCGTGCGCGGGCTGGTCTCGATGATTTCGAGTTCGCCCTCGGCGGGAAGCTCTTTGGGTGAATCCGCGCCGAGTTCTTGGAACTTGCGGGTCTGGACCATGACCTGTGACTCGTAGCTGCCGACGAATTTGTTGTAGTGCTCGACGGTCTTGCCCACCGCCTTGCCAAGGTTGTCGAGGTGGCGGGTGAGCGTGGCGACGCGTTTGTGCAGCTCTTGGCCGAGGTCCTGGATCTTCTTGGCGTTGTCGGCAAGCTGCTCTTCACGCCAACCCAGCGCCACCACCTTGAGCAGCGAGATTAGCGTCGTCGGCGTTGCGATGACGACGTTGCGGTTCATCGCGTTTTCGATGAGCTCGGGCTTGCGTGACGCCGCGGCGTAGAGGAACGACTCGCCGGGGATGAAAAGCACGACGAAGTCGGCGGTGGCGAAGTGGTCCTGGTAACGCTTGCTCGACAGCTCTGCGATCTTCTCTTCGATGTGTTTCACGTGTCGGCCGAGGTTCGTGTCGCGGTCGGCGTCTTCCGTCGCCTCGGCGGCGTCGATGTAGGCGGTGATGGGCGTCTTGGCATCGACCACGATCTGTCGACCGCCCGGCAGATCCACCACCATGTCGGGACGCAGGGTGCCGGACTCGACGGAAGTCTGTTCGGTGAAGTCGCAGTGCGCCGCCATGCCCGCGAGCTCGGCGACGCGGCGCAGCTGCATCTCGCCCCACTGCCCGCGCACCTCGGGACGGCGGAGGGCCTTGACGAGGTTGGCCGTTTCGTCGCGGAGTTGCTTCTGGTCGGTGACCATAGCGGCGAGGTGCTGCTTGAGTCCGCCGTAGGCTTCCTTGCGGGACTTCTCGATCTCGGTGATCGCCTGGGTGGTCTGCTGGAGCTTTTCCTGGATGGGCTTGACCAGCGTTTCGATCGCGACCTGCCGCTGCTTGAGCGACGCATCCGCGTCTTTCTTCTCGCTCTCAAAGGTCTTCTTCGCCAGTTCGAGGAACTGCTTGTTGGATTCGTTGAGCGACTTGGTCGCCAGGCCCGCGAGGGAATCGTCGAGTTTTTTGTGCAGCTTCTCGAGCGCCTCGCGGTCGGCGGTCAGACGCTCGACCTGCTTGACCAGATCGGTGTTCTCGTCACGCAGCTTGTCGGCCGACGCCTTGATGGACTCGGTCTCTTCCAAGCTCTGCTGCGCCACCGCGGCCTTGGTCTCCAGTTCGCGATTCGACTCGCGCAGCGTCTCGCTCTCGGCCCGGGCGTTGTGCAACTCCATGGTCATTGACGTTCGAGCCCGGTGCAACAGGCCCGCCACGACGGCGGCCACAACCAACAAGACGACAGCGACAGCAAGAGCGATTTCGAGGAGCATCCTCGGATTGTATCGCCGCGCGGGGGTGGATCACGGATGAACCGCGGATTCAGGCTTTGATATCCAGGTGCTGGTACAGCGGATGCCCGGGTTGGGGCGTGGTGCCGTAGGTGCCCGTGGAATCAGCCTGCGACGGCTGCGCCGCGGGGTCTTGCGGCGTGGCGAGGGGCTGGCCGTCACCGTCGTGGAGGTAGAGCTGCTCATAGCCCGGCGCCTGGTGGTCCGGGAGTTCGGCGTCGGGATCGTCGGCCTGGCCAGCAGACTGGAGGCTTTCGACGAACGAGTCGGCGCTGTCTTTGGCGACCCGCTGCTGGGTGTTGCGCACGAGGTCTTTGTTCCGGGCGGTCTGCTGAGCGGTCTGGGCGACGGCTGCGACTCCCGTGGCGATGCCGGTTCCGATGCTGGACATGGGGTAACCCCCTTTCGTCCTCCAGGCAGCGAACGCGGGTGGCAACGCACCGCCCGCCTCACGGTCTTATCGTCCAGAATCGCCTCACACTTGAGGGCTACGGTTAATCCGGAAGCGTGGGGGCGGTTTTATGGGGCCATTGCCCCCTATGAAGCCGCGGATGGTATCTACGGTCTTGGGAAACGCGCAAAAAAAGACCGCCGAGGACATCGGCGGCGTTGTTCGGTTTCGGATCGCGGGGCGAGAGGATTACTCCTCGATACGTTCGATGATCCAGTATTCGAGTTCGACGGGTGTCGCACGGCCGAAGATGGTGACGATGACCTTGACCTTGCCTTGGTCGGGCATGAGTTCGTCGACGGTGGCTTCCATGTTCTCGAAGGCACCCGAGGTGATCTTGACGTGGTCGCCCTTCTGGTACTCCATCTTGACCTGCGGCTGCTCTTCCGCGGGCTTGGAGGCCATGAGCATCTTTTCGATCTCGGGGATCGACATGGGCGAAGGACGACCGGCGGTACCGATGAAGTCGCCCACGCCGGTGGTTTCTTTGATGAGGAAGAAGATGTCTTGGGGGATACGGCCGTCGTCTTCGAGCATCATCTCGACGAACACGTAGCCGGGGTACAGCTTGGTTTCGATGATCTTTTGCTTGCCCGCCTTGATGGTCTTGGTTTTCTCGGTGGGCACGAGGATGCGGTTGACCAGGTGGGGCTTGGCTTCGTCTTCGCCGTCGTAGCCTTCGATCTTGATCTTGCGGAGCAGGGTCTTGCGGACGCTGGACTCTTTGTTGGAAGCGACGCGGAGGACGAACCAGTTCATGCCGGGCATGACCAACAGTTCGTCTTCGTCGATCTGGTCTTCGATCTCGGGGGATTCAACCGGAGCTTCCGGAGCGGGAGCTTCAACGGTTTCTTCAGCGGCGTAGTCGTTTTGTTCTTCGGACATGAAAGGTGCTCAGGTTACTGGGGTGCCATCCGAGGAGTTGCCACCCCGACAGGGGCTCCGCGGCCCACGGCTGGAGGGGTCAGTTGCCGGTCGGCGCGAGGATGCCGATCTGCAGGAAGAACCAGCCGAAGGCGAAGTTGATCAGGAACAGTAGGCCGGCAAACATGAAGGTGCCGCAGATCACGACCCAGGTCGAGCCGACGATTTCTTTCTTGCTCGGCCAGTTGACCTTCTTCATCTCGGCCTCGACGGCGATCATGAAGTCGACCACATTGGGCTTGTTCAGCAGGTAGTAGATCAGCAGACCGAAGCCCACGATGATCGCCACGGCAAAACCGGCTTGGTAGTAGAGCTGGTTGGCGTCGGGCAGGAAACGCGGCGAGATGGCGTAGACCCAGGCCGCACCGGCGAGCACCAATGTGCCCGCGCCCACGGCCGAGAGCACGCGGGTCCAGTAGCCTTGTCCGGGTTTGTAGATCGGTAATCCCATGGTATTCACTGCTCGTTACGCTAAGCCGCAAGCGGCAATCTCAAAACACGGGTGGAGGGACTCGAACCCACGACCTGCGGATTTGGAATCCGCTGCTCTAGCCAACTGAGCTACACCCGTAAGGTAGACATTTGGCGATTTCGTGATTTGGCGATTGAGCGATTGACTTGGTTTTCAAAATCACCAAATCGCTAAATCACAAAATCGCCAAATAAGATCACTTGCGCTTGATCTTGTGCAGGGTGTGCTTGCGCAGGCGGGGCGAGTACTTCTTCAGGCCGGCTTTGAGCTTCTCGGGCATACCGCCCTTGACGTTGACCGGGGTGCGGTAGTTCAGGTCGCCGCACTCGGTGCACTGCAGCCAGACGAACTCGACGGCATCTTTAGACTTGGCCATGACGTTAACTTTCGGTCGGGGC
>JBCCWB010000237.1:0-6374 GCA_039194345.1 Planctomycetota bacterium | reverse complement strand
GTGGTTTAACGAGGCCTACGTACACCTCGACGTGCGACCACCGACCTTCCCTGTCCGGTCGATACCAGTCGGCCCCAATTGTCAAAGAGCGATTCTTCATTATACCCATCGGCAACCCCAGAGGCGAGGGTTACAGCAGGCCCAGTTCTCGCGCGGCCATGGCCCCGAGGAAAAACGGCAAACTCAAGCCGATCGCGGCGAAGATCACGATGAGGATCCCTGTGAAGCAGCCGACATTGGTGCAGCGGAATGAGAGTTCCATGCACGACATTGTCAAGCCGAAACCGTTCTCCAGACCGCGAAAAAATCAGCCGCCGCCCCCAAGTTCGCAGTTCCAGAACTCGTAACCGGGCTCGAAGCCGCTGGACGCGTACAAGCCCTTGGCCACGGAATTGTCCGGGTGGACCTCGAGTGTGGCGTAACAACAGCCGCGCCGCTGGGCCTCAGCGAGGACCGCATCCATCAGCGCCCGTCCGACGCCGCGGCCCCGCGCTTCAGGGGAGACTGCCAGGTCGTGCAGGTTCAGCTTCGGCTGGGCGCGGAAAGTCGAGAGTCCCTCGAAACACACCGCGACACCCAGCGACGCGGCGGTGTCCGAGTCATCGGCATACGCCAGGAACACCACACAGCCCGGCGTATTGCGCAGCGCCTCGGGCAATCGATCACGCACCTCATCGCTCAGCGTGAACCCGCCCGCCATCGGGTCGGTCGCGTACATCGCCACCATCTCGACCACCGACTTGGCGTCACGCGCATCGGTCAGGTCGGCTTCGCGGACGAGCAGTTCGGGATAGGAATTGTCTTGGGGCATAAATAAATCCTTGAGTTCAACAGAAGCATAGAAAAACAGGCCGAGAACGCTCGGCCTGGGAGAAACAACGAAAGAGAACGCGTTGGTTACAGGCCGTAGATCGGCAACAGTTTGTTTTCGAGGTGGCGCATCAGCGGGTCGGCCGACAGGTCTTTCCCCGTGACGTGTTTGCAAAGCTCGGCCGAGCGCTGCGTCTTGCCCGCGGCGTGGACGTTCGTGCGCAGCCAGTCCAGCAGCGGGGCAAACTCGCCCCGCTCAAACATGCCGTAGACCGCGTCGCTTCCGCCGAGCGCATCGCACGCAGCTTCGAAGAGTTGAGCGGAGTACAGGTTGCCCAGGGTGTAAGTCGGGAAGTAGCCCAGGGCGCCTAGCGACCAGTGGATGTCTTGCATGCAGCCTTGGGCGTTGCTGGGCACTTCGACGCCGAGGTAGTCCCGGTACTTCTGGTTCCACGCCTCGGGAAGGTCAGCGGCAGACAGATCGCCCTTGAGCATCGCCCGTTCGAGCTCAAAGCGGATCATGATGTGCAGGTTGTAGGTCGCCTCGTCCGCTTCGACGCGGATCAGGCTGGGCTGAACCCGGTTGGCCGCGGCGTACACCGCGTCGGGCGACAGCCCCGCCGCCGCCTCGCCAAAGTGCTCAGCCAACTTCGGATGGCACCACGTCCAAAACGCCCGCGACCGCCCCACCTGGTTTTCCCAGAGGCGCGATTGACTCTCGTGGATCGACAAGCCCACGGCGTCGCCGCGCGGCGTGCCCAGGTGCTCGGCGGGGAGGCCTTGTTCGTACAGGCCGTGGCCCGTCTCGTGCATGGTCGAACCCAGCGCATCGTTCACGTTGTTCTTCGCAAACCGCGTGGTCATGCGGATATCGGCGTAGTGCGTGCCCGAGCAGAACGGGTGCGATGACACGTCCAGCCGACCGCGATCGAAGTCGAAGCCGATCGCACCGCTCACCGCTTTCACGAACGCTTCCTGCTGCTCGACCGGCAGCTCCAATTCGTTGAACGCGTTGCTCGGTTGCGTGCCCTCGCCCATCAGCCGATCGACCAGCGCGACCAGTCGTTCACGCAACGGTGTAAACACGCCCTCGACATACGCCGCAGTCATGCCCGCCTCGTAGCCCTCGGCCAAGGCGTCCCACGGCTCGCCGTCATCCGCCCAGCCGTAGCACTCGGCTTGCTTGCGCGAGAGCTCGATGATCTTGTCCAGCCACGGCGAAAACCGGCTGTAGTCATCGGCCTTGCGGGCCTCGGCCCACTCGGCCTTGGCCCGGCTGGTCGTCTTGGTCATCTCCACGACCAGCTCCGCGGGGAGCTTGGTCGAGCGGTCGTAGTCCCGTCGCCACTCGCGGACGTTCACCGCGGCATCGCTCTGCGGATCTTGGGTGATCGATTCATCCGCCTCGCATGCCGAGAGCCAGTCCGCGATGCGCGGGTCGGTCGAGCGTTCGTGGACGAGCTGGGCGAGTTGGGCGAGTTGCCGGCTGCGGTGCTCTAGCCCGCCGGGCGGCATCATGACTTCCTGGTCCCAGCCCAGGAGCGAGGCGGTGGACGAAAGCAACGACGCGTCGCGCTGGTGGTCAAAGAGATCGGTGTAGGCGGAGGACGGATTCGCTTGAGCAGACATGGCGAGATTGTACGAGACCGATCGCCATCCACAGCGAACTCAACCGGAAGACATTCGCGTAACTTGGGAATCAGCTTCTACTGGGGCTCAGTCGGATCGAACTCGAAGTTCAACAGCTTCGTGTGGGGCGGGGTCATCGGGCAGGCGGGGCCGGCTTGGCCTTCCTCTTTGGTGAGCTGTTCTTCGAGCCGTGCCTTAGCGTCGGCGATCGGCGACATGCGCGGGTTGATCGCCAAAGCCCGCCGGTAGCAGTCGATGGCCTGACGCAGCTGCCCGAGGTGGGCGTAGCAGTGGCCCAGGCCCGCCATCGCGCCGAAGTGCGTCGGCATGAGGGCCAACACCTGCCGGCAGGCCGAGACGGATGCTTCCCACTCGCTGCTGAGGTAGTGGGCGATGGCCAACTGGTTGTACGCCTCGGCAAAAGCGGGGTCCTCTTCGACGGCCTCGCGGAACGCCTCGATCGCACCCGCGTAGTCGTCGTCCGTCAACGCGGTCACCCCGGCCCGGAATTGGTCGGCGGCGGCACATTTGCCCCCCCGGAACCAGACCGACCACAACGCGTCTTCTGCGAATTGGTGGACCTGCTCGTCGTCGTCGTGGAGGCAGCGGGTCAGGCAACCCACGATGGACACGTCGCCGGTCACGCCAAGGGTGACCACCGCGGTGCGGCGGACATCCGGGTCCTGGTGGCCCAGCAGGCAACACAGGTCCTTGGCGGTCCAGTGGTGGCTGACGACCTCGCGCAACGCCTCCACGTCCCCGCTGTTGAGCGCGGGGGTCACGGTGTGCAAGAACTCGTTGGCGTTAACACGGCCCATCTTTCCAAGCATAGGCGGGGCGAAACGCCAATGCGTGCGAGAACTCACCAAATCTAAACCCGGGAACTCCCTCTCCGCTTTCAAGTTTTTGAATATCGGTCACCGATGAAAGGGATGGTCCGAAAAGCTGCCCGCTGACGGGCCCTGCTTCACGTTGTGCCCGGAGCACGGGAAAGAGAAAAGAGCCCCCATGATCATGCCCATCCTGACCCGAGACCGACGCCGCAGCCCCCGTGTGCCGTGCGAGAAGCCGGTGAAAGTCCGCTGCGGTATGACAGGCAAATACCTCTCGGGCGAAACCATCGACATCTCCGACGGCGGCTGCCTGCTGCGGCTCGATCGCCGGATCATCGTTCAGGCGGGGCAAACCGTCCGTGTCGGCATCGCCCACCGCCAGCTGCAATCGCTGATCCTGGCCGACCAGATGATCGAAGGCACCATCGTCCGCCGGTTCGGCCACGGCGACGCCCAGCTCGTCGCGGTCAGCTACGAGAGCACGACCTCGCTCGCCGAAGCGGGCTGATTCGATCCGTCATCTATCCACCGAACCCACCCGGGCTTCCGCGAAGGCCATCACACGATGATGGCTTTTTAGCTGGGGTTCCGGCTACACTATGCCGATGGCGATGACCGAGCTGTTTGCCAGAACCATAGACCACTACCTGGCGCCCATTCGGCCCTACCTCAGCGACACCTCTGTCACCGAGGTCATGGTCAATGCGCCCGACGAGATCTACGTCGAGCGCGAGGGCCAACTCGTCCTCACCGACGCCAAGTTCGACGACAAAGAAATCTACGAGGCGGCGGTCAACAACATCCTGCAATTCACCGGAAAATCGCTGGCCGATGAGGAAACCCTGATCGACGCCCGGCTGCCCGACGGCTCACGGGTCCATGTCGCCAAGGCCCCCTGCGCCCGCCACGGCACGGTCATGAGCATACGCAAATTCAGCAAGATGATGCTCGACATCGACTGGCTGATCGAGCTGGGCTCGCTGACCACCGAGGCTCGCGACTACCTGAAGATGGCGGTCATCGCCGAGCAGAACGTCCTGGTCGCGGGCGGCACCAGCTCCGGAAAAACGTCCCTGCTCAACGCCATGTCGGCGTTCATCCCCTCCGACGAACGGCTGGTGGTGATCGAAGACTCGGCCGAGCTGCAGCTGCAAAAAGATCACCTGGTTTCGTTGGAATCTAAGCCGGCCGACACGTTTGGCCGAGGCGCGGTGGGTGTGCGTGAACTCTTCCGCTCGTCGCTGCGGTTGCGGCCCGACCGCATCATCATCGGCGAGGTCCGCGGCGGCGAGGCGCTGGACATGATCCAGGCGATGACCTCCGGCCACGGTGGATCCATGGGCACGCTCCACGCCAACACCCCCGCCGACGCGCTCAACCGCCTGGAAACCATGGCCCTGATGTCCAAGGTCGAGCTTCCGCTGCACGCCCTGCGTAGCCAGGTCAGTTCGGCGATCGACCTGGTCGTGCAGATGTCCCGGCAGATCGGTGGCCGACGGCTGGTCACCCACATCAGTGAGGTCTTGCCGCTGGGCGACCACAGCTACTACCAGCTCCGCGACATCTTCACGCTCAAGCAGCTGGATGATGGCGACGGCGGAAAAGCTATGTGGCTGACCTGGACCGGCCAGCCGTCGGTGCTGTCCGGACGGCTCAGCGCAAACCAGCAGGCCCAGACGGCCCCCGCCGTCCGCTCCATTTTTGGGCTGGATTAAGCTCCCTTGTTCCGATAAAATAGAGAACTATGGACGATCGTCGTTTGTCCACTACCCCCCGCTCCGAATCATGCAAACACCGTATTGTTTTGTATTTATCGCGATTTCGTCGGAAATGGCGTAGAAACGGTGAGCGTGGAGCTACGATGTTGGAATGGGTGCTGCTGCTCGCCGCGGTAGTGCTGCCCAGTTACTTTATAATTCAGACCGGTTTGGCGATGCTTTTCGCCCACTACCGGCTGGTGACCACGATCAACGGCCTGCCGCTCCCTTAGTCCCCCCCGGCCCCCGGATAACCCCACCCACCGGACCGAACCGCCAACGACGCCCCCCACGTTGGCGAAATGTGCAGACCGCCGCCCGCATCCCCCGAGGCCTTTGCCATGAAAAAACTGCTTCCCCTGATTCAGCGATCCCGGCGTGCCCTTTCCACCCTGCACCGTGATGAACGCGGGGCGGAGGGACTGGAAAAGCTCCTGATCGTTGCCGCCATCGTCCTGCCACTGTTGGGCCTGTTGATCCTCTTCCGCCAAACTCTGGGCGACTGGGTAGTCGGCGAATGGGACGACGTCCGTGACTCGGCCAACAGCGACCTCGCCTCGCCGGGCGGGAGTGGCGCGACCCCCTAATGCCTTCAGCAGGTAGTACGCCGCTGTGACACTTTCCCTTATGAATCGCCCCGAGTGACATAGCTTGGATGTAACCGCGTGGATCATGTATTTGTTGTTGATGATCGTCGTCGCGGTGGCTGCGGTTATTGATTGGCGAACCCAGCTGGTCCCCAATCGCCTGACCTACCCCGCGGTCTTGGCGGGCCTGGTGATCTGGCCGATTGCTGGAGCGATCTTTGGAGGGAGTGAACTTGCCCTGGAGTGGAGTCGAGATTCCTGGTTCGGGATGTTTTGTGGCCTCATCCCGTTTGCGATCCTGGTCATGACCGCCGGGCTGGGCGGAGGCGATATGAAACTCATGGCCGCGGTCGGTGCCCTCTCTGCGTCATGGGAGGTCGTCCTGAGCACGACGATTTACGCGTTGCTCGTGGCCGTGGTGATGGCCGTCGTCGTGATGGTCCGCCAAGGGGTGGTGAAAGAAACGCTCAGCCGGGTGTTCTCCGCCGCTTTGCTGGCTTCGGCCAAGGTCAAAGCCGATCTCCCCGAGGACGGGCCGAAGGTCGCCTTCGCCGCAGCGGTGGCGGTCGGGGCGGCGGTCGCGGGGGCCGAGCAGATGCTGGGCCTCGACACGCCGTGGCGCGGATTCAGCCCGTAGCCGCCCCCGCTTCTACTTCAAATGTTCCTTGTTGCAATACTCCGCACGATTTACGCGTTTTCCGGGTAAAATAATGGACCCCATGCCCGACCCGTCCCCCCCCGGCAAACCGAACCCCCCC
>JBCCWB010000236.1:0-6408 GCA_039194345.1 Planctomycetota bacterium | reverse complement strand
TACAGGTCCTGCCTGCGACGCAGCACAAAAGGATATCCAAACTAGTATTGACCACAGGGTTACGAATAATCCAATTTTCACTGAAGCCTCTATAGATTAGATACAAACGTAGTACAACACGGTTCACTTTGGGGGCAGAGCATTCCGTTGAGTAGCGGAGCGGAACAGAAGGGCTATCGTTAATCGGCGGCTTTCTCTTCGACCGGCACCAAGCGATAAGCCCGGACCCAGTCGTAATATGTGGTGTTGCGGGTGTCGTCGGCGAGGTCTTCGGCGGTGGGCGGGGGTTGCCAGTCGTAGGTTTCGGTGACGAGGCACATGAACATCGGGCGGTCGAAGGGGGTGTCGGAGACGTCGGTCTTGGGGTGGATGGTGAAGGCGTATTCGCCTTCGTAGTACATGTCGATGGTGTTGGCGTCTTTCCACCACATGCCGTAGCGCTGGAACGCTTCGTCGGCGGGGATGTTGAGCTTGGTGCTGCCGCCCTGGGAGTACTGTTTGCCCTTGTCGGTGAAGGTGTGGGTGTTGGACTTCATGCCGAGGCGCATGACTTCGAATTTCGGGTCGCCGCCGACGGCTTCGATGACGTCGATCTCGTGGTGGACGCCGTAGTGGGGGCGGTTGGTAAACCAGAAGGTGGAGGAGAGGTTGACCGAGGAGGCCTTCATGCTGACCTCGTAGTAGCCGTAGTGGGCATCTTCGCTGATGGAGGTGACCGAGCCGCAGGCGATGGTGAAGCCGTCTTGGGGCTGGTCGAGCATGCGGTTTTTGATCTGGAGCTTGCCATCTTTGACGGAGATGGTGTCGGCGGTGAATCGGCCGGGGGCTCGGCCGGTGTGCCAGAACGGGTGGTAGGTGCGCCACTTGAATTTGTCGAGCTCGTCGCCGTTGAACTCGTCGGAGAAGGCTTCTTGTTTTTCCCACTTGTAGCCTTCGGGGGCTGGGGGGAGGGCGACGGCGGCGGAGGTGAACGCCGCGAGGGTGAGGGCGGCGGCGACTGCGGAGAAACAAGCACAAATGTTCGGGGCAGGCATGGCGACTTTTCCGGGAGAGGTGATGGTGAAGTACTTAACTCATGACACGCCACATGATAGGCGAGGAATGGCTGTGGCGCTTGGTGTGGCGGTCTTGCGGGACTTGGGTGCCCTCACCCAGCCCTCACCCAGGTGGAGAGGGTGTTTGAATCGAGGCTGCTCGTCTGCGTTTTAGGAGCTCATCTCGACGAGATTCTTCTCGATGTAGGGGTCGAAGACCATCGCGGGGTTGCGTTTCTCGAGGAGGTCGGCGGTGCGTTCGTCGGCTTTGAGCTTTTCGAGGACGGCGGCGTAGCCCATACGGTGGATGAACGGGCCCATCTTTTCGGAGCTGCCGTTGGAGCCCTGCTTGTCGGCTTTGTACCAGTCGAAGAGGGTGGCGCAGACGTCGGCGACGCGTTCGCGGGGGACGGCTGAGAGGAACTGGAGCTGGCCGTCGGTGAGCCAGTGGCCTTGGGTGGAGCCGTCTTCGGAGCCGCCGAGCTTGAGGGCATAGTTGTCGCCGCCCGAGCCGATCCAGCCGAGGGTCTTGGTTGCGGGCCGGAAGCATTGGCGTTCGCAGCCGGTGATGCCGATGGACTCGGCCATGTCGCCGTAACCGCGGTCTTCGAGCTCGTCGAGGAGCTCGGGCTCGAACTGCTCGGAGTCGGTGTAGGACAGCCGGCAGGTGGGAAGGCCAACGCAGGCGCCCGAGAGGACACGGAGGGTGGAGTAGGCTTTGCCGCGGCGTTGGCCGTGGCCGAACTCGGCGAGCTTGGCGGTGAAGTCTTCCTTGGCGGCTTCGTCGATGTTGGTGAAGAGCAAGTCTTGGTTGGGGGTGACCATGACCTCGGTGCCGGGGAAGGACTGGAGGGCGGCGTGGACCATGGCGCGGAGCTTGGGGGCGTTCGAGCCGTTAAGACCGCCGATGCCATCGGCGGCTTTGTATTCTTTGCCGCGCTCGGCGGCGGTCTTGGCGGGGTCGATGTAGACTCCGTCGGGGAGGCGGCCGCATTCGATGTAGGCGCCGTAGGCCCACTTGCCGTTGGACTCTTGCTTGGACCAGCCGGTGTGGAGGTTGCGTTCGCCGGGGTGGTGGTCTTCGTTGGGCAGGTCGAAGGAGGCGCCCAGGGCTTTGACCTGGGCGCGGTACCACTCGATGCCCTGCTTCCAGACGACGTATTTCATGCGGGCCCAGACGCGGTTTTTGCGGTCGCCCCACTCTTTGTGGACGTCGACGATGGCTTTCAGACCCGGCATGAGTTCTTCCGGCGTGAAGATGCCCAGCGCCTTGCCGTGGGCGGCGAAGGTGGGCTTGCCTTTCTTTTCGCCTTGTCCGCCGCCGACGTAGACCTGGTAGCCGACGACTTTGGCGTCGCTGCCGGTGCCTTCGACGAGGGGCGCGACGCCGATCTCGTTGGTGCGGATCTCGGTGCAGTTGTCGTAGGTGATCGCGCCTGTATCAGCGTCGCGGTGGGCGGTGCTGAAGGCGATCTTGAATTTGCGGTTGAGCAGCTGCTTGCCGTAGTTGTAGCCGACGCCGGTGTCGTCGATGTCGCTGGGGTCGACGGCGAAGACCTGGATGTGCGGCGCGGCGGGGAGGCGGAAGTAGGTTCCATATTGGTGGGCGAGGTCGAACGCGCTGGCCCCTTCGAGCGTGCTGAACTTGGACAGCGGGCAGCCCATGACGTTGCGGACGTTGTCGCCGCAGCCGTTGAGGGTGTAGAAGCCGGTCTTGGCGACGTCCTGGACGAGCGACATGACCTCGGGCTTGCGGAGCCAGTGGTACTGGATGTTTTGGCGGGTGGTGAGGCGGAGGGAGTTGCCGCCGTAGGGATTGTGGTGGCAGTAGTCGTCAGCGACCTTGTCGAGGATGGCCCACTGGTCGGCGTTGAACGCGCCGCCGCCCGGGACGGTGACGCGGACCATGTACATCCAGTCCTTTTCGCGGCCGGTCTTGGCGCGGTTGTACTCGAGGTAGAGGCCGTGGGACTTGGAGAGGAACTCGGACTCTTTTTCGAGGTCGAGGGTGTCGTGGTCGCGGTAGCGTTCGGGGAGGGGGCCGACGACGCCGTTGGAGTTGATCTTGAAGTGCTCGTCGTGGGAGAGCTGGTCCTCAGGGGTCTGGAGGACGGGCTCGGGGAGTTTGACGGGGCGGGGCTTCTTGGCGGGCTTGTCGGCCATGGTGGGGCTCGGGTCTCGGTGGGGTGATACGGGCCAGGCTGGGGGTGGGCTCGGCGTCAAATATTTGGGAACCCGTATCATAGCGGCCCAAGACTTTCGGAGTTTGGGCCCATTTTGAAACCCGTCGAACCAGCTGGAAGCCTGCCCTACCGTCGCGATATCGATGGGTTGCGTGCGTTGGCGGTCTTGGGTGTGGTGATCCACCACGC
Source organism: Planctomycetota bacterium (assembly GCA_039194345.1). Lineage (GTDB taxonomy): Bacteria > Planctomycetota > Phycisphaerae > Phycisphaerales > Phycisphaeraceae > Algisphaera. The sequence continues at coordinate 3,002 of JBCCWB010000236.1, read as the reverse complement.
GGGGCTGGGGCTGCCGGGCGGGTTCGTGGGGGTGGATGTTTTTTTCGTGATCTCGGGGTTTCTGATCACGTCGATCATCGCTCGGGAGTTGGAGGCGGGACGGTTTAGTTTGGTGGGTTTCTGGGAGCGGCGGGTGCGGCGGATCCTGCCTGCGGTGGTGGTGCTGCTGATTGGGTGCACGCTGATCGGATCACTGCTGCTGACGCGGGACGACTACACAGCGCTGCAGCAGGCGGTGTGGGCCCAGCTGTTTTTGTACGCCAACCATTACTACGCCCAGGACGCGGGGTACTTCGCCCCGGACGTGGCGTTTTGGCCGTTGCTGCACACGTGGTCGCTGGCGGTGGAGGAGCAGTTTTACTTGGTCTTGCCCGTGCTGATGCTTCTGGTGGCGCGGTGGTGGAAGGGATCGTTTCAGCGGGCGATGCCTTGGGTGTTGGCGGCGGTGTGTCTGGGGTCGTTTGCGTGGAGCACGTGGGCGGTGGTGAGCGAGGCGCGGGGGGCGTTTTACTTTTTGCAGTACCGGGCGTGGGAGCTGGGGCTGGGCGGGTGCCTAGCGTTGTTCGGTAAGGAATGGCCCAAGCGGCGGGCGACGCGCGAGGGCATGGCGGGGCTGGGCCTGGGTTTGATCCTGGCGAGCTATGTGGGGATTGAAGGCGAGCTGCCGTTCCCGGGGCCGTTGGCTTTGCTGCCGGTGGGCGCGGCGATGATGTTGATCCAGGCAGATCGATACGGAACGACCATTGTCGGACGGCTGTTGTCGCTGCCGGTGTTGGTGGGGATCGGGCTGATCTCGTATTCGCTGTATCTCTGGCACTGGCCGCTGTTGGTGTTCAGCCGTTTTGTGGTGTACCCGCTGCCGTGGTGGGCGGTGTCGTTGGTGCTGGTGGCCTCGTTCGGGGCCGCGTATGTATCCTGGAGATGGATCGAGCAGCCGATCCGTAAGCGGAAAATGATCAGGGGGCGACGGCTGGTGTTTACGGGGGCAGCGGTGGCGGTCGCGGCAGCCATGGGCGTTACGCTGCTGCCGCGGATGGGCCCGAAGCTGCCTCCGCATTACGCCGAGTTGCAGCGTGATATTGAATGGCGTGGGCTGGAGTACGCGGTTGAACCCTACTACCCGGTGGGCCCCAAGCGTGGCCGAGTGGACTTCGCGGTCTGGGGCGACAGCCACGGCTTGATGTTTTCCGAAACGATCCGGAACGCCGCCGAGGCCCACAACCTACGCGGCGAGCTGTCGTGTTACGCCGGGGTCGCACCACTGCCCAACTTCCTGCGTAGCTGGAAGTCCGAAGCACGAATGCAGGAAAACCTTGAGCGTTGGGACGCGGCGCTGCGGCGCGTCGTTGAACAAGATATCGCCCATGTGATTCTGATTGGCCGCTGGACGTCCTTGGTCGATGCCCGAAACCCCGACTACAACGACGCTTGGCCAGACCGCGTATCTACAGCTTCACCGCACCTCGCATACACCCTGAGCCAGCTCATCCAGGCCTTGGAGCACCACGGCACCAAGATCTGGCTCATCGAACAGGTCCCCGAGAGCGGCGTCCACCACGCCGCGTTGCGGATGGCCCAAGCCTACCGTCGCCCCCGAATTGTGCCGCCTCCTGAACCGGTTGCATCGCTAGACGACCATCGTGCGCAGCGATCCGAAGCACGCGAGGTGTTCGATTTCTTGGGTGCCAGCTATCCCGCCAGCGTTTTTCAAGCGGTCGATCCGACAATGTACTTCACGGATGACGACGGCAAAGTTCGCTTGCACGATGGGCACCGCTCGTTTTATTGCGACAACGACCATATCACGAGCTACGGCGCGGAACTCACCCGCCCCATGTGGGATAGGATTTTCGACGAAATCAGGGCCTCCCGCAGCACTGCAACCCCTCAATCCCGCACGGAGATGGATGAAAATCGCTAATCCTTGGCAAGGCGTGTTGCCTCGGCTTGATTCGCATGCTTCAATGTTGACTCAGGTCGTAATGACGGCTGATCCGAGGTGGTGACCATTGTGCCGGCACAGACGGAAAGACCGATAAGAGCGACCTCGTCAAGCGGCCGAGGCATTCGGCCGAACTATTGGTGGGTTCCTGCTCACGGCAAATGAGCGCCAACGAACCCGATATTTCGGCCCAAACAGATCAGGGACCGACATCATTACATCGCTCGACCCGAAGGTCGGCAGCAAGAAGGACAGATTCCATGCGTATCACCATGGTTGGCACCGGCTATGTCGGACTCGTGACCGGCACCTGCTTCTCGAACATCGGCAACGAGGTGACTTGCCTCGACGTCGATCCCGCGAAGATCGAGAAGCTCAACAACGGCATCAGCCCGATCTACGAGCCCGGGCTCGACGAACTGATCGAGCGCAACCACAAGGCCGGCCGCCTGAACTTCACCACCGACAAGACCGAGGCCTACACCAACGCCGAGATGATCTTCATCTGCGTGGGCACGCCTTCGGACGAGATGGGCAATGCCGACCTGAAGTATGTTCTGGCGGCTGCAAGCGACATCGGCAAAGCCATCGAAGCCGCCCCCGGCGCAACCGGCGGCGAGCTCGAAGAACGCCGCGGCAAGATCATCGTGGTCAAGTCGACCGTGCCCGTCGGCACCAATGAAAAGGTCCGCAAGGCCATCGCCGCCGAGACCAGCAAGCCCTTCTACATGGCCTCGAACCCCGAGTTCCTCAAAGAAGGCGCTGCGATCAACGACTTCAACAAGCCCGACCGCGTCGTGGTCGGCGTGAACGACGAAGGCACAGGCGGCCGGATGCAGAAGCTCTACGAGCCTTTCGTCCGCAACGGCCACCCGATCTTCATCATGGACGTGCCCTCGGCCGAGATGGTCAAGTACGCCGCCAACGCGATGCTTGCCACCAAAATCTCGTTCATCAACGAGATCGCCAACCTCTGCGAAGCCTACGGCTCCAACGTCGACGAAGTCTGGCGCGGCATGACCAGCGACGCCCGCATCGGCAACAAGTTCCTCTACCCCGG
>JBCCWB010000235.1:0-6451 GCA_039194345.1 Planctomycetota bacterium | reverse complement strand
TGGACGTGGGGCTTCCAGGTCTTGATCGGCCCGGCTTTTTGCTTCAGCGTGCGGGTATCGTCAAAGTCGGCGAAGGCGAGCAGCGTCTCGGGCGCATCGGCTCCTGCCTTCAGGAAGTAACGCCCGCTGCCCGCAAATTGGAGGTGGTGCTTACCAACATACTCAAGACGTCCCTCGCCGCGCAGGTCACGGTCACCCTTGTCGGTTTGGGTAACTTGGAAATTGCCCGCAACGATGTCGGGGTTGGGCTTACCAAACGCTTGAGGAGCCTTCGGGTCGATCGCGATGTTCGTGCCGCTCAGCAATTCGATGCTGTAGGACCACATGCCGGGTTTGTCGGGCGAGAGGTGGGCCCGCCAGACGTTTCCGGCTTTTGCTGAGGTTTCACCCGCGTTGCCATCTGCGGCGAAGTAGCCCGGAACGTCGTAGCTCGGCTCGCCCGACTCGTGGGTGAAACGCACCGTCATCCGGTAGTCGGTGAATGGGTTGGGTGCGTCGGCGCGGTCGCCATCTTTCTTGCCGTCGCTTTCGGTCGCGAACGGCCCAGCGAATGAAAGCGTGACCTTATGCCACTCTTTGAGTTCGCCATCGATCATCACCGACCGATCGCCGTCTTCCCCGGCAAAGGCGGAAGCGACAAGTGATGAAGCAATTAACCCTGTGAGTAGAAAAATAGATGCGATGCGAACCATGTGGCACTCCTGAATGGCGCAAAGTGAGAAAAGAAACGAAACAAGAGACAGGTGGGCAGCGCCCGGGTGGGGTCATAAGATACCACATAATGACTTATCCGAACCTGCAGACTTTTATTGAAGCCTTGGAAGCCGCGGGCGAGCTCCGCCGGATCACCGTGCCGGTGTCCTCAATGCTGGAGATCACCGAGATCGCGGATCGTGTGAGCAAGTCGCCCGCCGCTTCGAGTTCAGAGTTTGCCAAAGATTTTGATCCGTACCACGCCCACCTAGGCGGGAGTGCTTTGCTGTTTGAGAACGTCCAAGGCCCCGAGGGACAGGCGAAGGTTCCGCTGCTGATCAACGCCTTTGGCAGCTATCGCCGGATGGAGATGGCGATGGGGTGTGCCGAGGCCTCGGGCTCGTCCGGGGGCGGTTTCGATGGCTTGGCGGAGCGGGTGGCATCGCTGGTCAAACCCGAGCCGCCTTCGACATTGATGGAGAAGGTGAAAAAGGGTGTAGAGCTCGCCAAGGTCGCGGGGCAGGTCCCGCCCAAGGTGGTGAAGTCGGGCCTCTGCCAGGAAGTGGTGAAGGTGGGCGATGAGATCAACCTGTTTGATCTGCCGATCATCAAGTGCTGGCCCGATGATGGCGACCCACGCACCTGCGGCTACGGCCTCTCGCCCGAGCAATCAGGGACCTCCCAAGGCCAGGGGCGATACATCACCCTTGCGGGCATGTACACCATCCACCCCGAAGACGCGGGCAAGCCGGATGGGGATCCACGCCCCTCCAGAAACGTTGGCATGTACCGCGCTCAACTCATCGACCGCAACCACACCGCGATGCACTGGCACATGCACCACGACGGCGCGAGCCACTGGCGGGCGTGGAAGAAACACAACGCCGCGAAGGGCGATCACACCGGTGGCATGCCTTGCGCTATCGTGCTCGGCGGCGAGAGCGTGTTGCCCTACAGCGCTACCGCGCCGCTGCCGCCGGGGATCAGCGAGCTCATGTTTGCGGGCTTCCTCAACCAGGGCAGCATCAGGCTGGTCAAGTGCAAGACCATCGACATGCACGTCCCGGCCAACGCCGAGATCGTTATCGAGGGATATGTCAGCACGGAAGCGGGCCCCATCGGCTACGACCCGCGTCCCCGCTACGGCGAAGCCCCGCCCGACCTAGGCCCTGGGGCCGTCTTCGAGGGCCCATTCGGCGACCACACCGGCTTCTATTCGCTTCCCGATCGTTACCCCGTGTTCACCGTCACCGCGATTACCCACCGCGAGAAGCCGGTCTACCCCACAACCATCGTCGGGCGACCGCCGCAGGAAGACTACTACCTCGGCAAGGCGACCGAGCGTGTGTTCCTGCCGCTGCTCAAGACGCTCATCCCCGACATCATCGACTACGACCTGCCGATGTTCGGCTGCTTCCACAACTGCGCCTTCATCAAGATCAAAAAGGAATACCCGTTGCAAGCGCGTCGCGTGATGCATGCGGTCTGGGGCGCGGGGCAGATGGCGTGGACCAAGTCGATCGTCGTGGTCGACGAAGATGTGAACGTCCACGACCACGAAGAGGTGCTCTTCCACTTGCTGGCCAACGCCGACCCGGGCCGGGATATCGAGTTCGCCAACGGCCCGCTCGACATCCTCGACCACGCTGCCCCCCGGCTCGGCGCGGGCACCAAGATCGGCCTCGACGCCACCCGTAAAATCCCCGGCGAAGAAGTCAACGGCAACTCCGTCCGCGATTGGCCGACCCTACTCAACATGGACGATGACATCCGCCAACGTGTCTCCGAGCGTTGGTCGGAGTATGGTTTGTAGTTATCCTGCCTCCGTGACTGTGTTCATTTCTGCCGAAAGCTCAGCCCTCTATGTCTCATAGTTCCATCCGCATTCAGACGTGGCTCCCAACCGTGGTGCTCTCCGGTATGACCGGCTTCGCGGGGTGCCAAGCCACACCGATCGCGCCGACCATCGATCACCAGGGGTGGGAAGGCTCGGTGGTGCTGCGCAATGATGTTGCTGAGGCGGTCGTGGTCCCACAGATCGGGCGGGTGTTGTCGTTGAGGTTGCTCGACGGCGATAACGTTTTGTGGACCGATCCCGCGTTGTACGGGCAACTCGCGTCTGAACAACAGCCCGGTTGGGAGAATTTCGGCGGCGACCGACTCTGGCCCTGGCCGCAAGCCGAGTGGGCGACGGATGACCAAGGCGTCGTACTGAACCCCGACACCTTCGACCAGACCCCCTTGAAGATGACGATCGAAAGCGATGCCGTCGTCCTCGAAGGCAGTGCGGGCGTCTATGGCAATCGCTTCGAACGACGTATCTCCTTGGTCGAAGGGGAGGCCAGCCTCCGCATCGAAAACCGCATTACCAAGCCGCGCCCCGGCACGTGTGCTTGGCAAGTCACACAGATCCCGATTGCCGACCGTGTTGTGGCGAAGGTCGATCCCGGAGCCGACCTCGCCAACCTCCAAGAGCACATGTTCGGCAAGATCGATTTCACCGAGCTAATGGAACGCCCGCAACCCGACCAACTCATCGTAAACATCCCCGAACAACGCATGACCAAGACCGGCGTCGCCACCGACCACCTGGCCGCCGAGTATCCGGCTTACCGCATTAGCCTCATCGCCGAGGAGCCCGAAGCCTTGCCGATTCGCACCGACCGCGGCCAACTCTGGTTCTCCCCAAACTTCATGGAACTCGAATTGATTGGGCAGCCTTCAACCAACGGCGAAGACGCGGTGTTGGTGACGCGCCTCGTGCTTGAAGCGATTGCTCGATAATCTTGCCTGAGTGACTTAAGGCAGTTCCGGAACCCAGAGGTAATACATCCCCGAGTCGTTTGCATGGACAGACGACAGAGATTCGTCGAGGTTGATCTGTAGCAGGTTGATCTGTGTGGACGCATCACTCGCCGGGGTGTTAGGTGCTTTGGAGTAGGGGCCGCTGACATAATCCAAGGGGCGGTGGGCGACGAACACGTCGGCGAATTTGAGTTCGGCGAGTTGCTTGGCCTTGGCGATCCCGTCGCGGATGTCGCCGAGCTGGTCGACGAGGCCGAGCTCGTAGGCGCGGTGACCGGTAAAGACCCGGCCGTCGGTGACGGAGTCCCAGGTGTCGGGGGCGATGGTGGTGCGGTTTTCGCGGACGATCGCGACGAAATCGGCATAGAAGCGATCGACCAGGCCCTGCAAGATTTCGCGTTGGCCTTCTTCGAGGGTTTCCAGTGGCGAACCCGCTGCCTTGTTCGGTCCACTCACCAGAGCTTCGGCCTCGACGCCGATGCGGCTGAGTGCGGGCTTGACGCTGACGGTCTGGAAGATGACGCCGATGCTGCCGGTGACGGTGGAGGGGTAGGCGATGATGTGGTCCGAGGCGCAAGCAAGGTAGTAGCCGCCGCTGGTGGCGAGGTCCATCATGACCGCGACGACGGGCTTGCCGGTGTTTTTCTTGAAGCGTTGTACTTCTCGGTACATCATGTCGCTGGCGGTAACGGTCCCGCCGGGTGTGTTGAGGCGGATGATGACGGCGGCGATCTTGTCGTCGTTCGCCGCGAGGCGGAGGCCCTCGGTCAGACGGGCCACAGGGTTGTCACCGGCCGAGAGCAGCCCGCCCTGGTCGGCGTTGGCGATCATGCCGGTGACATCGATGATCAGGATGTGCTTGCTGCCGAGTTGTCCGTCGCGTTCGATGGGGGTGGTGGTGAGGGTCTGTCCGCCGGGAGCGACCCCTACGACAAACGTGGCCGGCCCGCAGCCGGACAACACGAACAGCGACAGGGACGACAGCAACACGAATCGATACAGGGTTTGCATGGGCAAGCCTTTCGGGTGCAGGAGCTATCGATATACTAGCGGGCCACGGGAGTGTAGCTCAGTGGTTAGAGCAGGCCACTCATAATGGCTAGGTCGCGGGTTCGAATCCTGCCACTCCTATTTGCTTGGCTATGAAGTTTCGGGTGTGGGGCACAAGGAGCTTCATTTTTCTGGCCGGGCGTTGGCTAGCGTGCGATAATTGTTGTATGACTGATGTCGTTTTGATTTTGGCACAAGGAGCCACTTCGCCGAACGCAGCGGCGGCCGCACAGACGCAGTGGCTGATCTGGGGCATCGTGCTGCTGGCGATTGCGGTGGCGCTGTTTTTTGTCGAGGTTTTCCTGCCGACGGGGGGCATTGTGGGCGCAGCTTCGGGGCTTTCTGCCGTGGCGGGAGTGGTCTGCCTTTTTTGGCACGACTCGACAGGGGGGTTGCTCGCGGCGACGGGCGTGATCTTGGCGATGCCGTTCGCGATTGCCTTTGCCTTGAAGGTTGCGCCGGACACGCCTTTCGCTCGATGGGTCACGCTCAAGGATGCTCAGCAAGCCATAACACAGAAGCCATCGTCACGGACGCTCGGGAAACCCGAGGTATCGCAAGCTAGTGATAGAGGCATCAAGGTCGGCGCGACCGGAGAGACGTTAACGCCATTGTTTCCCGTGGGCACTTGCCTGATCGATGGCAAACGCGAAGAGTGTTTGGCCAGACGCGGCACGATTGACAAAGGCACCGCGATCCGTGTTGTGGCCGTCGATGGCGCTGAGGTCTATGTCGCCCCGGTCGAGAGCGGCTGATTTATGTCAGGTAGGTATAGCCCGACAAGCCCTGCTCGTAGAACCGGCGGAGGACACCCGACTCCTCCACCGTGACCCGCCCGTCGCGGACCGCCTGCTCGAGGGTTTTGCGGAACGTGCGGCGCAGCTCGTCCGGCTCAAACTGCACGTAACGTAAGACTTCACTCACCGTGTCACCCTCGACGACCTCGTCGATCTGGACCCGGCCCTCGGCGTCGAGCGTGACGTGCACCGCGTTGGTGTCGCCGAAGAGGTTGTGCAGGTCCCCCAGCGTTTCCTGGTAGGCCCCAACGAGGAAGACGCCTAGCAAGTAGTCACCGCCGGTGTAGGGGTGCAGAGGCAGCACGGGGACGCTAGTCTCGCCGCTGCCAGGCGGTGCGACGAAGCGGTCGATCTTGCCGTCGGAGTCGCAGGTGATGTCGGCCAGTACGCCGCGGCAGGTCGGGCGTTCGTCGAGCCGATGGATCGGCATCACAGGAAACAGCTGGTCGATCGCCCAGCTGTCGGGCAGCGACTGGAAGACCGAGCCGTTGCAGAAGTAGATGTCGCTCAACAGCGTCTGTAGCGACGCGAACTCCTGCGGCACCGGGTCGAGGTCTTGGGCCAGGCGGTACACGCCGGAGCAAACGCCGTAGAACAACCGCTCGGCCAAGCCGCGGTGCTCCAGCGAGCAGTAGCCGAGGCTGAACAGGCTGAGCGTCTGCTCGCGGGCGACCTGGGCATCGTGGAAGTATTCGCGCAGGTTCTTGGCGTTGAGGCCCTCGAGGGTTTCGTAGAGCGTGCGCACCGGGGCGGGTAGCTCGGCGAGTTGCGCTTCCTCCAAAGCCGCAGTCGGTTCGAAGCGATCGAAGCCCGACCAGCCCAGCACGTCCATGACCAGCACGCTGTGGTGGGCGGCGATGGCCCGGCCGGACTCGGTGATGATGGTCGGGGCGGGGACGCCCGCGTCGGCGCAGACCTCGCCGACGTGGTATACGACGTTGTTAGCGTACTCCGCGAGGGTGTAGTTGGGGCTGGCGTCGTGGCCGGACTTGCTGCAGTCGTAGTCGACGCCGAGGCCGCCGCCGACGTCAAGGTATTTGAGGCCCGCGCCGAGCTTGGCAAGCTCGGCGTAGAGCCGGGCCGACTCGACGAGCGCCGACTTGAGC
>JBCCWB010000234.1:0-6452 GCA_039194345.1 Planctomycetota bacterium | reverse complement strand
GTTCAAGCCCACGATCGCCGAGGTCGATCAGCTCAAAGCCGAAGCCGAAGCCGCCGAGGCCGATGCGGCTGCCGCTCGTGATCAACTCATGCGTCTGGAGAGCGTCGCCAAAGGCCCGCAGACCCTCGAAGATCGATTGGCCGAGAACTTCGAGGCCGACGAGTTCGACCTCCACCGCCTCGAACGGCTCGGTGCCGAAACCGAAGCGATCCGCCGCCGACTCGACCAAGACAAGGCGCTAATCGCTGGCGAGTGGGCCAAGTTGCAAGCAGACAAGGCCATCTTCGAAGAGATGGTCAAGGTTCGGACCGCGAGCATGCGTGACGAAGACTTCGATCGCGCGGTCAAGACACTTGAGCAGCTCCCCCCGAAGCAAGCCAAAGGTGTCGTTCAGAAGTACATCGCCGATGGCCAGATGGCAGAAGTGGTCGACTACCTGGCGGCCATGCAGCTGCGAAAGTCCGCGGGCATCCTCAAGGCCTTCAAGAGCGAAGAAGACATCCCGCAAGCCGCTGAGATCCTCGAACGGCTCCGCACCCGCGGCAAAGACCCGTTCGGCCAAGCCAACACCGGGGGCACCACGGAGCAACCACAGTCATGAGTGCCTTGGACCTGTTGTCATCGAAGCCCGCCGCTGAGCCCGCTCCCGCTGTGCCTTTACTGGCCGATGCGACGAGCGAGGTGGACACAGCACGTTCGTTCCGAGAAGAACTCGCGGATGCTGAGCCCCGGCGTTCATCCGAGCTTGAGTCGCCACGCGATGTTTCTCGCGAGCAGGAAAGTCAGGCGGCCGAATCGCCTAAACCGGGTGCGTCGGAAGACAGCACCGCAGCAGATCAGCCTTCAGATATTGCTCAGGATGAAACCGCAGAAGCGCCGGTGGAACCGGCCGAGACGGACGCGGTTGCAGAGGGGGATGTGGCCGAGGCGTCTTCTGCCTCCGAGGGTGACGCGGAGCCGTCGGAATCACCGGTGGGTGAATTGGTCTCGGAGCTGATCGCAGCCTTTGAAAACGTGTTGGAAAACAACCCGTTGGCCCAAGCCGTTGAAGGGGCCGCCAATGGTGAGGCGGCTTCGCCGTTCCCTGGCCTTACCGCGTTGTTCGAAGCACTCAGCGCCGTGTCGGCGATCACCGGCGCCAATGCTGGGCAGGGCGTAGCTACACCAACCACGCCGGTCGCGCCGCAAACCACAGCACCAACACTCCAGACGCCGGGCACCGCCACGGCAAACGCCTCGGTCACGACGGTCGCCCCGGAAATCGCTTCCGCCCAAGCTCAAACCGGCCAGCAGTTTTCCGAAGGGCAGAGCAATGGCGGGCAAACTCAGACCCAAGCCGATGCGAACGTGAACGACGTGAAGCCGAGCTCCTCGGCCGCGCAACCCATTACTCCGCTGCCGGGCAGCGAGACCGCCGCGAGTCGCACCGCCGCGCAGCCGGTCTCGCCCTTGGTCAACAGCAGCACCCAGGCGGGCACCGATGTCTCGGCCCGCCTCGCTCCCACCGGGCAGCCCAACCAAAGCTCCACCGACGCACTCAACGCTGCTCGCCTTTCGCGTGGCCTGAGCAACGCGGTCAACCAGCAGGGCGGTGGCGTCACGCTTCGCCTGACCCCGCCGGAGATGGGCACGGTACGGATTCAATTGAACCTGCAAGGCTCCAGCGTCTCCGCTCAATTCCATGCCGAGACCGACTCCGCCCAACGCCTGCTAACCCAACAACTCGGCCAGCTCCGCAGCTCGCTCGAATCGCAAGGCCTGAACGTGGAGAAGCTCGGCGTGCAATCGATGAGCTCGTCATCGAACTCGTCCAGTCTGCAGCAGCAGACCAACAGCGACAGCCAGCAATCGCAAGCCAACGCCGACGGCCGGAGCCGTGGGCAGTTCAATCAGTCTTCCCAGCAGGGCGGGCAGGGTGACGGCGGAGCTGATGACGACCCGACGCCCACCGACTTCACGCAGCTTGTTGATGCCGACCTGAGCAACGCTGAAACCGAATCCGCTACCCCGACGCTCGGGGCCGCGTAAACACGTTCATTACTGAACGATTTGGAGACCTTCGATGTCCGCTATCTCATCGACAACCAACAACCCGCTGATCTCTTTCACCTCCGATGCGCAAGCCGCCGCGCAGACGCCGCGGGTTGAGGCCGGCGCGTCGAATCCTTTTGCCGAGGTTTCCAGCGAGGAATGGCTGAACATCATCCTCGAAGAGCTGTCCAACCAGGACCCCTTCGAGCCCAACGACACCTCCGCGACGCTTGAACAGCTCAACAGCCTCCGCAGCATCGAGAGCGATCTTTCGCTGCAGGATCAGCTCCAAGCGTTGGTCTTGCAGAACTCCATCGGCCAAGCGGGATCCCTCATCGGCCGCGAGGTCGAAGGGCTCAGCAACAGCGGCTTGAACGTGACCGGCATCGTGGCTTCGGTCCGCGTCGTCGACGACAAGTCGCAGCTCCAACTTGAAAACGGCTCGACCATCGAGTTCAGCAACGTGACCAGCGTGTCGAGCGTGGCCCCGTCCGCGACGCCGCCGTCAACGCCCACCACCGCCAGCGATGATCCGAACATCCAGGCGATCAACGATGCCATCGCGGGCCTGCTGGCGGGAGATAACCCCGCCGATTCGAACACCCCGGACGAGGAGGCCGAGTCGACGCTGTGACCAAGGGCACGGATCTACTGCGACTGCTCGAGCCAGCCGTGCGACCCGTGTCGCCGGTGAAGCCGGCCCCCGGTGTGGCCGGGGCGAAGAACGGCGAACTGCCCTTCGAAGCTCAGGACTTCGACACGCTGCTGGCGTCCGTGCGAGAGGGCCAGCCGATCCAACCGACCGCCGAAGCCGCTGAGTCCGTCGCTAGCGCCGAGAAAGCACCCGACCCGCTCCACACCTTGGCCGACTTCGGCCGCATCGAAAACTCCGGACTCCGCGAACTGCTCGCACAGCATCGCCAACAAGCCTCGCCCAACGCCACGACACCACCCCCCGCCGCCGCCTGAACTGACGCGACCGCGCACAACCGCAGAGGATCCACATGGGACTGACCACATCGCTCTACACCGGCCTGACGGGCCTCGCCGCCAACTCGCAGACCATCGACGTCACCGGTAACAACATCGCCAACGTCAACACCAACGCGTTCAAGTCCAGCCGGGTGAACTTCGAAACCGCCATCGCCCAGACGCCCCGCTCCGGCTCGGCTCCCTCGGGCCAGATCGGCGGCACCAACCCCGCGCAGGTCGGCCTGGGCACACGGCTCGGCTCGATCACCTCCGACTTCTCAAACGGTGCCCTCAGCTCTACCGGCGTCGCGACCGACCTGGCCATCGAAGGCGACGGCTTCTTCGTGGTCGATGACAACGGCTCCCAGCGCTTCACCCGCAACGGCAACTTCTCGCTCGACCGCGACTTCAACCTCACCACCTCGGCGGGCGGCCTCGTCCAAGGCTACGGCGTGGACGAAGACTTCAACGTGATCGACGGTGTGCTCAGCGACATCACCATCCCGATTGGCGTCACCACCATCGCCAGCCCGACCACCGAGGTGAAGTTCGCCGGCAACCTCAACGCCGGCGGCGACATCGCCACGCAAGGTTCGATCACCGACTTCGAGCAGCTCTTCTCCGACCCCGGTGCCACCACCGCCGCGACCGGTGCTACGGCACTGACCGCTTTGACCAAGGCCGACCTGACCAACCCGTTTGCCCTGGGCGACGTGATCACGATCAGCGGCGCGACCCGCGGCGGTTCGCTGGTCCCCGACCGCACCTTTGAGATCAACGCCGCGCCCACCCTCGGCGTGAACGCCGACGCCAACGGCACGACCCTTCAGGACTTCGCCGACTTCCTCGACAACATCTTCGGCATCGACCAGACCACCGCGCCCGCGGGCGTGTCCATTGCTGGCGGCGTGCTCAGCGTCACCGGCAATATCGGCTCGGCCAACGGCATCGCGTTCGACGACACCAACCTCATCGTGAACCAAGGCACCGCGCCTTCCACCCCCATCGCGCTCAGCACCAGCCAGCAGGCCGACGGCGAATCGACCCTGACCACGTTTGCCGCGTTCGACTCGCTGGGCAACCCGCTGACGGTCAACCTCGTCACCACCCTGACGACCAAGGACGCCAACGGCACGCAGTGGAGCTTCAGCGCTACCGCCGAGGACGACACCGATATCGACACCTTCCTGGGTACCGGCACCGCGAATTTCGACACCGAGGGCCAATTCATCGGCCTCAACAACGCCGGCCTGACCCTCGACCGGGCCAACACGGGTGCGGAGAACCCGCTGCAGATCGCGTTGGCCTTCACCGACCCGTTCGGCTCGGTGACCGCGCTGGTCGACCAGAGCACTGAGCTGCGGACGTTGTCCCAGGACGGCTTCCCGATCGGCAGCCTCGAAGACTTCGACATCAGCCTCGACGGCGTGATCACCGGTTCGTTCACCAACGGCCTGCGTCGCACGCTCGGCAAAGTGCCGCTGGCCACCTTCGCCAACAACAACGGCCTGCGTCAGGTCGGCGGTTCGCTCTACGAAGCCGAGAACAACTCGGGCAACGCCGCGATCGTCTCGGCCGGCGTCGCCGGCGCAGGCAGCGTGGTCTCCCGGGCTTTGGAGCTGTCCAACGTCGAGCTGTCGGAAGAGTTCGTCAACCTCATCACCGCGTCGACGGGCTTCTCGGCCAGCTCGCGGGTGATCACGACCAGCGACGACCTGATCCAGGAACTCCTGACTCTGGTTCGGTAAGTAGCAAAGCGGCTTGGCCGCTGGACGTGGTGGAACCGCGTCGCGTCGGGATTGGATGAGTTCCCATGATCACCGTGACCCGCCTCAACGGCAAACAATTCGTCATCAACGCCGAGTTGATCCGCACGGTCGAGTCTAACCCCGACACGACCATCACGCTGATCAACGGCGACCATTTCATCGTGCGCGAACCCATGCAGGACGTGGTCGAGCTCGCCATCGACTACGGCCGAAGCCTGCGGCGGTTGAACCCGCCGTCGTGACCGTGGTTCAACGTGTGCGTGGCTGGCTTGATACGTGGAGAGGTGATTTCGTGTTTCTCAATCTTTCGGGCATCGACGGCCGATAAACCACTGTCTCCCGCCACGGACGGGCGGGGGTGAGGACTGTCATGGATTTAGGCTTACTCTTTGGATTCCTTGGCACGTGGGCGCTGGTGGCGTGGGCGCTGTTCAGTGGCTCGGGCGGCAACATCGGCATGTACGTCGATATCCCCTCGGTCGTCATCGTCGTCGGGGCATCGCTGACGATTGTGTTCTTCTGTTTCCCCGCGGGCAACGTGAAGAACATCATCGCGGCGTCGAAGAAAGCCTTCTTCTGGAAGTCGGGCTCGGTCGAAAAGCTGATCGAAGACATGGTCAGCTACGCCGAGATCGCCCGCCGCGACGGCATCCTCAGTCTCGAAGCCACCTGCAAAGAAATCGAAGACCCGTTCGTGGTTCAGGGTATCCAGATGGCCGTCGACGGCACGGACCCCGAGCTGATCGAGCAGATCATGATCAACGACCTCGACACCCTCGTCGAGCGTCACGAAACCAGCAAAGGCCTCTGGGAAGCGATCAACAAATACGCCCCGGCGATGGGCATGATCGGTACGCTCGTCGGCCTGGTCGCCATGCTCGCCGACCTGTCGGACCCCAGTGCGATCGGTGCCGGCCTAGCGGTCGCGCTGCTCACCACGATGTACGGCGCGATGGTCAGCAACATGCTCGCGGGCCCGATGGCCGATCGTTTGGGGCGACGCTCGGCTGAGGAAGTCATGTACAAGACCATCATCGTGAAAGGCGTCATGTCGATCCAAAGCGGCGACAACCCCCGCGTGGTGGAGCAGAAGCTGCGGACGTTCCTGCCGCCCGCGATGCGGCCGGCCGCGGATGAAGACGCGGCCTAGCGGTACAAAGCCGCCGATGCTATCGGCGGTATTGAGATAGCACGGTAAGACCGCGGATGACATCCGCGGCTTTTTGAAAAAGTCATGGCTGACAAATGCAAATGCCCGCCCGCCGGTGCCCCCGAGTGGATGACGACTTACGGCGACATGATGACGCTGCTGCTGTGCTTCTTCGTGCTCATCGTTTCGTTCAGTGAAATCAAGAAAGACGAAACCTTCCAGGCGGTCATCGAGCACATCCAGCAAGCCTTCGGCATGATGGGCGGCGGCGGCAAGATCCCGATCACCGACGACCCCGCTTTGTCGTTGATTGAGCGTTTGGATGCCCTGCGGCTCAAGCAAGAGAAAGTCCCCAACCGCAGCAACACCAAGGACCCCGGGCAAGAGGGGCGTGAACCCCAGGTGACCAAGGTTCGCGAGGGCATGATGATCGCTACCGGCGGCCGAATAACCTTCGAGCCCGGATCGGCCGATCTATCTGAAGAGGCCAAGGAAAGCCTCCGCCAGCTCGCTGAAGTGTTCAAGGGCTG
>JBCCWB010000233.1:0-6520 GCA_039194345.1 Planctomycetota bacterium | reverse complement strand
ACAAGCCGGAGCTGGAGCGGGATGTGCGGCGAGGCGAGGACTTGGCCCAGGTCAAGACCTACACGTTCGACCCGGTCGCGGGCGGGCTGACCAGCGATAAAGGGATTGCCGACTGGCGGGTTCGAAGGGAAACCGTGGAGGCACTGCGCAAGGTGGCGGAAGAAGGCGAGCTTTCGGGGTTTGAACCCGCGACGCTCGAACGGGCGAATCGGCTGCTGTGCGTATACGCCCGGACGATCCTCGACACGGAGTTGCCGACGATGGGTGTGGTGCTGGGCGGGGCTTCGAAGTAGGTCCGGGGGCTGTCGGATCGCTGTCTTGAACGGTTGCGGGGGTGCTGCCACAGACTAAAATGTTAGAGAATCGTGTGTTTCATGAATCCCTGAGTCCGCGCCAATCCCGGTTGTGTTTCGCGATCCAGATTCAGTTTGGTCGTCGCGACGAGCGGTCCGAGATGGAAAGCTATGAGTGAAGATGCCTGGTGGCTGCGAATCGGCAGCCGGTCCCACTGTCCAGACTGCGGAGAAGCGGTGGGTCAGCTAACCCAACCCCGCTGCCCCGCGTGCGGCGTGGCGCTGGAGAAGTTTTCGTTTGTCGGGCTGCCGTACCTTTGGAAGCTCAACGCGACCAACCTGTTGTGCATCTGGCTGCCCTATGCCGTGCTGGTGCCCGCGATCTATCTGAACCGCACTTCGCCCGATGGCCTGGAGACGCGGGTGATGGATTGCGTGCTGGCGATGAGTTGGTTGGTTGCCCCGGTACTCGGGCTCGTAACCACCCCGTGGCGGGGCCAGTACTGCGACGCGGGTCGATTCCGCGGCAGACTCCGCTGCGTCAGCTTGCTGGCCGCCCCGCTGATGGGCTTGGGTTTGGTCACCGTGATGGGCCGCCCCATGTAAAACAAACCCGGGGAGGCGCAACCAGGCCATTCAATTAGCTATCGAGCAGTTCTTCGATACATCGTCCGATGGTGGTCCCGCCGCGTTCTGCGTTGGCGAGATGGTGAGCCATGTGGGCGTGGAGGCATTTGACGGTGTCGAAGTTGGCGATGCCCGCGATGCCCCACGCAAAACTCTTGGCCAACGACGGTGAAGCCTCGACGGCAGCGCGGTCTTCCTCAGTGAGCATCGCCCATCGCGTATCACGGTACTGCTCGTGGTCGGCGTGGTACGCAGCGCGAAGCTCGGCATCCTCTACCAGACGCTGCTCCAAACGGCCGACGGTGTTGAGCCGTTCGAGCTCAGACATCGCGTGGAGGAGTTCCGGGTCGGTCAGGTAGTAGATCGTGGGGAAGGGCTCAACGTGGTCGGGGAATCGACGCAGGGGGTAGACGATGTCGTATTGATCGAGGGAGATGTCGCGGTACATGGGGGGAAGGCATGCGGACTTAAGCCTGCCCGCTGAGTGGGAGAACGATGGGACTCAGGAAGGCTCAACGCGTTGGATGTAGAACATCGAGTCGGCGGCGCGGGGGCCAACCATGTGCCAGGACAGCGGGAAATCGGGGTTCTTCTTGGCGTAGGTGTCGAAAATGGACTGGCCCCAGGCGTACTGCTGTTCGATGTTTTTCTCGACCCGGCGGGAGTCGGTGTTGGGGATAAACTTTTTCTGGGCGTAGGACCAGTTGGGGTCGAGGCGGATGAGTAGGTGGCCTTCGTCCCACTCGATGGGGTAGCCGTGGACGTAGCCCTCGCCGGTGCCGGGGGTGTGGTACCAGTAGCAGACGAACTTGTCTTTGTCGGCGGTGGAGGTGTCGTTGGTCCCGCCCTTGAGCAGGCGGGCGTGAGAGACCCGGACGGGGACGGTGCCCCATTTTTTCTTGGCGATCCAGGCTTGGCGTTCGGTGACGTCATAGAGGCCGACGTGGGCGTAGTCCACGCGGATGCTGCTGGTGCAATACGACTTATTGATCGAGCGGTCGGTGGCCACGGGTGGGTACTTCTGGGGATTCGCGTTGAATCGGGTGAACGGCCGCGTCCTAGGCACGGTGGTCCGCCGGCGTCCGTGGGCGGGTGGTATAGGCGGCGATTCGAAACGCCAGCCCAGGGCAGCTATCTTACTGACCGATGCAATGCTTCGCTGCACCTCGCCATACGGCAAATCCGCTTGGCGTATGCCGCGCACGATAACCTTAGCCCCCACTGCTACAAGCCGGAGACCACGACATGGCCGATAACCCCGCGACCGCTTCTGCGGTGCCCACCGTTTCGGGCAAGCTCTTGGAACACCGCGAGGGCGAGATCGAGATCGGCCTGCCGGGCACGGATTATCGGATGAAGCTGGTGGTCGAAATCGAGCCACCCGTCGCTGTGGGCAAAAAGATCACCGGCACGATCCACGCCACCGCCCGCCGGGTGGACGTCATCCCCGCGGGCGGCAAATTTGTCGAGCCTGTCTTCGGCCGGCCGCGTCGTGTGCAGGGGCGGATCGTCGGCGGACACGGGCCGAGTCGCACCCTCTACGTCCAAGCCGGACCCACTCTGATTTGTACGCTCAGCGACGAACGCCAGAGCACCGAGCAATTTTCGATCGGCCAGATCGCCAGCTTCGACGTCGAAGCCGGCGCGGTCTTCAAGCCGCAAATCGACTGAAATCAATCTTTTACCCCAAATTCACTGGCCCCTGCGGTCTGACCGATTAGACTTCCAGACCCATAGACCCGGTTGAGACCCCATGAGCACCAAACGTATCCTCGTCACCGGCGGCGCCGGCTTCCTCGGCAGCCATATCTGTGAACGCCTGGTCAAGGCCGGCCACGATGTCATCTGCCTGGACAACCTGTTCACCAGCCAAAAGAGCAACATCAGCCACCTGCTGGACGCGCCGAACTTTGAGTTCATCCGCCACGACGTGACCCACCCGATCACGCTCGAAGTCGATCAGATCTACAACATGGCCTGCCCCGCCAGCCCGGTGCACTACCAATACAACCCCATCAAGACCATGAAGGTCAGCGTCATGGGCGCGATCAACATGCTCGGCATGGCCAAACGCACCGGGGCCCGCATCCTCCAGGCCTCCACTTCCGAGGTCTACGGCGACCCCACCGCCGAGCACCACCCGCAAACGGAAGCCTACCGCGGCAACGTCAACCCCATCGGCATCCGCGCTTGCTACGACGAAGGCAAACGCGCGGCAGAGACGCTCTTCTTCGACTACCACCGCTCCAACGGCGTCGACATCCGCGTGGTCCGCATCTTCAACACTTACGGCCCGCGTATGCACCCCTACGACGGCCGTGTGGTCACCAACTTCATCGTCCAAGCTCTGAAGGGCGAAGACCTGACGCTCTACGGCGACGGCAGCCAGACCCGCAGCTTCTGCTACTGCGACGACCTGGTCGACGTGATCATGGCCCATATGAACAACGAGCCGGAGAGCGGTAACCCCGCCGACGCTTTCGTCGGCCCGGTCAACATCGGCAACCCCGGCGAGTTCACCATCAAGCAGCTCGCCGAGCAGATCATCGAACTCACCGGCAGCTCGTCCAAGCTCACCTACCTGCCGCTGCCCAACGACGACCCCCTGCAACGCAAACCCGACATCTCCTTGGCTAAGCAAGAACTCGACTGGGAACCCAAGGTCCCGCTCGCCGAGGGCCTTGCCAAAACCATCGAGTATTTCCGCAACGTCGACCTCGACAGCTTCCGCAAGCCCACCGACCACGACGCGCATAAGAACAGCCTGATGACCAAGGTCTAACGCTAAGGCCTAGCGCCCCACACCGACGCCAAGCAGCGCAGCTGCGAAGCGTCTGATATCCCCGCTTCACTCATCTTCAGTCGTACTCTGCGGCGAACCCCCAAGCTCGCCAAAGTAATTGTGTGCCATCACATTCCGCACAAACTCACACGCGGGCACGCCGTGCCGCTGCGCCGCCGCGATTGAGTGTCGCAGCTTCACCTCCACGCAAGCTTCGGTCAAGCCCGGATGCGGAATCGCCCCCGCTTCAATCGCCGCTCGCCCCACCGCATAGCCACTCGCATCCGTCCGCCCACCGCGGAACGGGCTGGTCAACATGATCGGGATATCCAGTTCTGCCGCTCGGGCGATCCACCTCACCCAATCCGCCGAGTCACGGCTGGGTACATTCCCGGCACCAAGTGTCCGCAACAACACACCCCGACAAGGCTGATCACCCGCCAACAACGATTCATACATCCCCGGCTCCAACCCGGGTGTCAGATTCACCGTCGCCACCCGGTCCGCGAAGCCCGTTTCCGTGGGCCAAACGGGGTGCTCTTGTTCATTACCCCGCCTCACCGCGTCGTCGTGCAACACCACCTCGTCGGCCACCCGCCCCAACGGATAAGACTCTGGCGATTCGAACGCATCAAGAGCCGTTGCACTATTCTTCTCCACACGCACCCCGCGAAAGATCTGCTGACCAAACGCAAGAACCACCTCGCCGAGATTCGCCGACGCAACCCGGCATGCCAATTCGAGATTCGCCCGGCCGTCGTAGTCCTCGTGCTCGGGTGTGTGCATCGCGCCGGTAAACACCACCGGCGAAAGCAGCGGCGGCGGGCCCAAGGCAAACGCGACCGCAGCGGCGCTATGCGCCATCGTGTCTGTGCCATGCGTCACGACAAAGCCATCGAAACCGTCCGCACGGCTTTGTTCGATCTGTTCCGCAATCGCCGACCAATCACTCGGCAGCATGTTCGTGCTGTCATGGTTCATCAGCGGCAGCACGCTGAGGTCATATTGGCCCGCGATCGGCCCGAGCATCGCGTGAAAGTCACTTTGATCCACGGGCGGGTGCGCAATGCCATCCTCGTCTCGCACCATGCCGATGGTGCCGCCCGTGGTGATCAGACAGAGTTTGGGCTTGCGATCGCTCATGAATGCGTCTCGCTTCAGACCGCAGGCGTCGCCACGGCGTCTTGCATCGCGCTCGCCATCACCAGCAGCTCGCTTTCACGCAATGCCGGCGCGACGCACTGCACGCCGATCGGCGGGTTGCCGTCTTCCTGCGGGACGGGCACGCTGATCGCGGGCAATCCGGCGAGGTTGGCCGTGACACTGAAGATGTCTTCGAGGTACATCGCCAGCGGATCGTTCGTCTTTTCGCCGAGCTTAAACGCCGGGTGCGGTGCGACCGCGTGGATGATGAAGTCGCACTTCTGAAACGCCGCGTCAAAGTCCTGCTGGATCAGCCGACGGACACATAGCGCCTTCTCGTAATACTGCTCGTCGTAGCCGGAGGACAGGGCGTAGGTGCCGAGCATGATCCGTCGCTTCACTTCGTCGCCAAAGCCTTCGCCACGGCTGCGGGCGATCATGTCGTCAATGGACTCGGGATCTTTCGCACGGTGACCGTACGCATAGCCTGCGTAACGCGAAAGATTCGAGCTCGCCTCTGCCGAGGCAATCAAGTAGTACGTCGGGATCGCGTAATCGGTATGCGGCAGCTCAACCGGCACCACTTTGTGGCCGAGCGCCTCGAGCTTCGCGATGGTCTGATCCACTGCCGCCTGCACCGCAGGATCCGTACCGTCTTGCGTGTACTCGGCCGGCACGCCCAGGCGATAGGTCTTAGCCGAGTCACTGGCGACCTCTACCGAAATAGGCTCGTTGACTTCCAAGCACGTCGAGTCTTTCGGGTCGTGGCCCGCAATGACACTCATCAAAAGCGCCGCATCCTCGACGCACTTCGTGATCGGCCCGATCTGATCCAACGACGAGGCATACGCCACCAAGCCATACCGCGACACCCGGCCGTACGTCGGCTTCATGCCCACCACGCCGCAGAACGACGCGGGCTGCCGGATCGAGCCGCCGGTGTCCGAGCCCAGGGCGAGGACCGTCATGTCCGCTGCGACCGCCGCCGCTGAGCCGCCGCTCGACCCACCGGGAACGCGTTTGAGATCACGCGGGTTCATGGTGTTCCCCATCGCCGAGTTCTCGGTCGATGAGCCCATGGCAAACTCGTCCATGTTCGTCTTGCCCAGGATGATCCCGTCCGCCCCTTGCAACTTCTCGACCACCGTCGCGTCGTACGGCGGAACAAAATTCTCCAGCATCTTCGACGCGCAGCTTGTCTTCACACCTTTGGTGCAAATGTTGTCTTTGAGGACGATCGGCAACCCCGCAAGCGGGCCGACCTCTTTCCCTGCGGCACGCTTTTCGTCCACCGCTTTGGCCTCGGCCAGCAGTTCATCTCGGCCACGGACGCTCACAAAGGCTTGGATCTCCGCCTCGCGTGCATCGATCTGGTCCAACACCGATTCCATAACCGCCACGCAAGTCGTTTGGCCGGCTTCGAGCATCGGGATCAACGTGGCAGCGGTCTGTTGGCAGAGGTTCAAAAGCGGTCTCACACAACGGTTGTACATAGCAGTAATCGCCCGGACAGCACTAAAAAAGCCCATCCGAACCACGGCCCGACAGCCTATCACGACACCCCACCCCCCGCATCCAGCCAACCCCGTCGCGACGCAAAAAATTCACCACAAACCAAAAAAAGCACCCGAAAGAGTGCGTTTTAAGTCAAAAAAAAATATATTTAAGGAAATTT
>JBCCWB010000232.1:0-6563 GCA_039194345.1 Planctomycetota bacterium | reverse complement strand
GGCGTCAACGGTGGAGGCGATACACGACGCGATCGCCGAGGCTCTGCGATCCGTCGGCCCCGAGGAGTGCGAGAACTACTTCAAGGCGTGCGGGTATGGAGATTCTTGAGGAAAGTTGCTCTAACGCCAGCTCTCAAGCACCGACGCGGATCACCCCGGACAGCGGCGGAAAAACGCGGGCGGCACATCGACCTCTGCAAACCGGGAACCCATAAAAAAAGCCGCCTGATTGGCGGCTGGGAGCGTTTCCGCTCAAGTGACCCCTACGGTGTCCGAACTACCCGGGAAAACATGCAGAAAAACAGCAGTTCATGAAGTAGGCGACGCAAAATCCGACGCAATTACCGCCATAGACCTCTCAAACGCCTGTGATCCTGGAGAAAAGCTGGTCCGAATCGATTCCCTGCCGCCTGCGATTCAGCGCGCGATCCTGGCATTGATTGATACTTGCCGCGACTCTATTTAGGTCCTGTGGCATCAACTTGAGATTGTTGCCTCTACACGGTGGGCGAATCACCCTAGGCAATGGACGTCTGCCCATGTAGCATGGCTTTTGTTATGTCTCAAGCCTCCTTCAGTTCCGAGGGGCTGAAGGGGTATGTGGGTGTCAACAACCGCCAAACAACCTTTCCCGTCTACTCGGTGGTCCATGATCGCCGACGCGGCGATTGAAGGCCCGTTTGGCCCACGGCCGGCCCTCGCGACGATCCTCACTCAGTACCGCAGCGCCCTAGTCGCCCACGCGCGCTGGAAGTACCGCTTCCCCGAGGACAAGGCCCAGGACCTCATCCAAAGCTTTGTCCAGGTCGAGATCCTGCAGAACGGCCTGATCGCCAACGCCGAGGGGGGCAAGGGGCGGTTCCGGTCCTACCTCCTGACCGCGCTGGACCGGTTCGCGATCGACCGGTACCGCCACGACTTCGCCGCGAAACGTGCGCCGACAGATGGCCGACTGACTTCTCTCAATCACGACACTCCACAACCACGCTGCGCCGAGCCGAGCGATCCCTTCGAGCTGGAGTGGGCCCGCGCGGTGATCGACCAGACCATCCGCCGGGTCCATCAGAACTGTGAGCAATCCAGCCGCCCCGAGGTCTGGGGGGTCTTCAAGGCCCGGCTCATTCAGCCCTACCTCGACCAGCAGCCGCCTGAGCCCTACTCGCAGCTCGCCCTCCGCCTCGGGTTCGAGACCCCGAAACAGGCGGGCAATGCCCTAACGACGGCCAAACGCATGTTCCGGCGGTGTTTGCAAGAGGTGGTGGCCGAGTACGAGCCCGATCTGAAGACGATCCCATTGGAAATCGATGCGCTGGGAGAAGTTCTTGGCGTGCTTGGCGCAGAATCATGGCCACGATTACGAATCCACTACTGAGGAGCGCGTTCGTGCCGATCGATCCAGCCATCCAGCAAGCCGGGATAGATAACTTGGGGGGGCTGCTGCGCGCCTGCCAAGGCGACGCTGAGATGCAGGACTGGACCCAGGCCGACATCGACGCGATGGTCGAGGCCCAGCTCGATGTCCCATTGGACTTGCCTTCTGGCGATCCGTCTACCCCTCCCACCGCAAGGCAGCTTCTTGGCTTCGCCCTAGGCGACCGATCCCTGCTCACCCAGGCCGAGCGGTTTTACACCGCCTGCGCCAAACACCCAGAGAGCGAAATCCCCACGCCTGTTGCAAACGCGATCGCCCACTACCTCCAGCTGGCCCTCGCCATGGGCCCGCCCAGCCGCCCGCCGCCTTGACGATAGCCTGCGGATTTTCTCAGCGCCTTTATCACCGTCAGTTCACAACCCCAATCCGCATCCTCCTCTACCGAGTCTCACCATGCCCACCCTCCGCCAGCGCATCGCCCACCTCCTCGGTTCCTCCACCAACCACGACATCCTCACCCCACCCCGCAGAATGCGGAGTACCCAGTGTGAGTTGGAGACACTGGAGCCGAGGCTGTTGTTTAGTGCAAACATGTTGGGACACACCGATCTCAGTTCACCTGTCGGCTCGCTTTTCTATGACAGTATTCGCGAAGCGTCTGGCCCTTTAGCAGATGCGGCAAGTTGGTCAGTGGACTTTTTACAGAATAGTTACTTGGGCGGAATCGCAGGCAACCAGTTACCCGAGATTTCCGGCGAAGCGTTCACATCGGTTTTTTTCGGAGGTAAGGCGGGCCTTTCAGTAGGCCTTGGCGGGTTTGAGTCGGACTTGCTAGCCGCACGCAGTGGTTTTGCTATTCAACAATCATTTTCCCCTACTGGGGAAGAGACCATCAAGTTTTCAAGGGCAATGAGTTTTACTGCGGATCTCGAGTTTCTGGGAATTGGAGTCGGCGATGGAGCATTGGAGGCAGAGCAATATCTGCGTGTTTCCGAGGATTCATTGGGTGTGATTAGTTACCACTATGGCGCATCTTTTTCTGCTGGTTGGAGCGCTGGATGGAACATCGAAATAGGAGCGGAAGTGCCGATTGGGCCGGTGGCAGTAAGCCTGTTCACCTCAGCGGGAGTCGAAGCTGGCACCGACTATGTCATAAACATAGAGCGAGAAACAACCGAAGCACAGTTGTTATCGACAACAGGGCAATCGTCGCTAGGGCTAGCAATTGCAGACACTTTTTTTCCAATTTCAGGCGGTGGGTACGACTGGGTACGAGAACTCGGTCTTGATTTACTTGGTGGGCAGTTCGGGCTTGGCGGCGAAATGATCGTCGATGCGACGCTGGATACCGAATCCCCACTGTACAACATCGCGCATGGTAGTGGTGAAATCACCGCCAGTCTATTGCGAAGCGTTGGTGCATCAGCTGAAATGGCTATTGGGGCAGAGGCTGGCTTGTCCGCAGCTACGTTAGTAGACCTTGAGGGAGGTCTCATAATGGCTGTTGGCTACGGTGCAGCCATTACGAGTCCTCTGATTCAATTGACTGGATCAAGTTTCTCTCAACTAATGCCGAGCACCGATCCGCAGGACGACTACGGTGATGATCGTACCCATGCAACTTCCTTCCCACACACCAATGTATCTCAACTCGGTGCCTTCCACGAACCTGGAGATGAAGATTGGTTACGTGTCAGTGTAAGGCCATTCGAATCGTACACCTATACGACCCTCCCCGGTACAGGTCTAAGTACCGCACCTACCTTTGAACTGTATCAAATCGGCTCAGCAACACCCTTTCTTTCGTCGTCCGCATCTGGGGCAAATCAAGTAGCTACATTTTCACCAGACATTGCTGGTGATATTGTCATGCGGATAACAAACAACTCGCAAAGCGTCGGAGAATATGGCATCGAGTTTACAGCCACTAGATTGCCTTTGGTCGGAATCGTAGCGTCATCACCCTTAGCAGTCGAAGGCGGGCCTGACGGCGTGTTTCGTGTAACGTCTGATACTGTTGGCAATAACTTGAATGTTTACTATCTGGTGTCGGGTTCCGCGAATCCAAGTAATGACTACATTCCCCTTGATGGCGTTGTTCTTGTCCCAGGGCTTGTAGGTTCCTCAGATGTAACAGTCGCAGCTTTAGAAGACAACATCCTTGAAGGCGATGAAACCGTTGAGGTTCTTATTGCCGAATCAAGCCAATACATACGTAACCCATTTACTTCTAGTGCTAGTGTTGTCATTCAAGATCAACAATCGACTCAGTCAGGCAATCTCTCGATTGCATTTCCTTCGTCCCACCCCCACAACGGCACCCCCTTTGCTATCACAGCAACTCTGGTCGATGACAACGCGGCTCCTATCTCCGGCGCAGAGGTAACTTTTACACGATCCGCATTGACAACCGGAGCATGGACCGACGCGGCCGGGAACCCGATCCCGCTTCCCAATAACGGGCTGACCGACATCAACGGGCAGAGCATCCAGTACTACCGGCCTGGCGAACTGGGCCCAATGACATTCACCGTGAATGCCGGCGGCGAGTCAGAGACAATCGTCGTTAACGCCGTCGCCCCCTCGGACATCGACATCACGATCCAGCCGACCTCTGCAGGTGGCACCAACCGCTTCGCGCTGGATGTGTTTTTCAGTTCGCAGTCTTCGGGTGTGGGTCTTGACGGAGGGACGGCCCGTCTGACGACTTCCCTTGGAGGATTCGTGACAGATTCCGGCCTGCAATCGACGTATGACGTGCCCATCAACCATCGCGGCTACGCGGACCCTGACCCCCTCTTGGAGTTGCCCGGATCGGGTAGCGCCACGATTACAGTGACTTACCTCGAAGGCAACGTCACACATTCTGAGACGATCCCGTTTACGGTCGGAGCGGGTGCTGTTGTAGATAGTCATTACGATTTACCTGATAGCAACAATATGCTTCTGCTCGATCGTGGCAATAGCCGAATCGCAGGCCTGATGCAGGGAGTCGGCCTGGGGATTTGGGACCCATACTCGCTTGAACGCACTGTGTTTCTTGATAGGAACGACCCCTCGCTCGACAGCGATCTTGATAACTGGAGTTTCTCAAGGACCCTCTCGTTCAGCGACAACGAAAGCCGGGTCGTGACTAGCGAGAGCGGGGATTTGACGGTCTTTGGGACCAATCCGCTCTGGCCTTCGGCCAATATCGATACGCCGGTTCCCGACCCTGATGTATCCGCCGACTTTAACCCCTCCGGGACGCAGTTCGTCACGTCGGGCGATGACAGTACCAACGAGGTACGGATCAGGAACCTCTCTGCGGGGACGGTGCGTGTCTTGTACAGCAGCAGCGATGGCGAACTGGGTGCCGTGGACTGGTCGCCGGATGGCTCGCTGATCGCGTTTGTAGGGTTCGCCGATGACTCGGGCATCCCGAACTCGGAGTTGTTCATCTACAACGCTTCGACTGGTGCTTTAGTACGACGGACTCAGCTCGGGGAAGAACTCAACAACGGCGGCTCGCTTGCCTGGTCTCCCGATTCCCAGATGATCGCCGTCCAGGGTGAGGACGAGGTAATCTGGCTGATGGATCGTAATGGAAACCCCGTGAGCGGCGGCCACCGCCTGGTCCTTCAGGACGACGCCAGTAATGAGATCGAGTGGTCGCCGGATGGGCAGTATCTGGCCATCTTGCGTCGAGGCGATGGGGTTGAGATATGGTCCGTCGCTAACCGTCAGCGTGTCGCAACGCTTCAAGGGGTATCTGGTGGGAACGACCGTGCCAGCCTTCTCGCGTGGCGAGATGACAGCGCTGTTTTGTTTGCGACCAGCCAATCCAACACGGTGCCTGCACGAATCTATGCTCCTTTTGACCTATCTAATCCGGGGATTAGCTGGTCGAGCTCTGATGTTTCAGGGGGCCAGACTGCACTCAGCGATGTTTCCATTGATGTAATCGCGACGGATGCGACAGGCCTCCACCCCGATTCTTTGGCATACAGCATTGATGGCGGTAACACTTGGATACAGGCCCCGCTGACTTTCGCTCCTACGGGAGGTGGCCCAAATGGCGACTGGAACACAACCATCAATCAATCATTGGTGTTGGGGATCAACACGATTGAACTGAGGGTGACCGACCTCGCAGGCAATCAGTCGTTCGAACAGATTACGATTGAGCGTGTCAGTAGCCCGATGTTGGCGGTCTACTTCGGAGCAACCCCGCTCACCGACAGCCAAGCATCTCCGATCGATCTTGGCCTGACGACACAGGGGCAAGTCGGTACCGAGCTGCTGCTGACGGTCTTCAACACCGGCGGCCAACCCCTGACGCTCTTGCCAGCAAGCATGATCGGCAGCGGTGTCGAGGTGACGCAGCAGCCCGCCGCGTCCGTGGCACCTGCGGCCAGCACGGTCATCGGTGTCCGCCTGACCGGAGACGCCGAGGGGGTGGTCAACGCGACGCTGTCTCTCGGACATGACGGCGGGGGCGATGGCGATTTCAACCTTAGCTTTGTTGGGCAGGTCGATCCTGCAGTCGCTACTAATCCTGAAATCGATTTGCGTGGGCTGACCGTCTCGATCGTTGACGGTGATACGACGCCCGATGCGGCCGATGGTACGTTTTTCGGTTCGGTCGACGTCGATGCAGCAAGCCCCGTGCTGCGCACCTTCACCATCCACAACACCGGCAGTGCAGCCCTCGGCCTCACCGGTTCGCCCATCGTGCAGCTTTCGGGAAGCTCGGCGTTTAGCATATCAAGCCAACCCGGCTCGATGACGGTTGCGCCTGGTGGGTCGGTTAGTTTTGAGATTGCATTTGACCCCGCAGCCATCGGGCCGCACAGCGCGTCGGTCACGATCGAGAATGATGATGCCGACGAAGATCCGTACACATTCGTTATCTCCGGTGAGGGTACGACGGTATCTCAGACCGGGATGGTCGCGCACTACACGTTTGAGAACACCTTAGCCGATGTAAGCGGCAACGGGGTCAATGGCACGGGGTCGGGCAACGTGACGTATGGGGCGGGCGTGACGGGGCAGGCGGTCTACCTTGATGGGGCAAGCCACGTGAGTCTTGGCGATGCGTTTGATGACCCGGGCGATCTGTCCGCGGCGTTCTGGTTCCGCCCGGATTCCTCAGGGCCTGACGTTTACCAGCGGCTTTTTACGAAGCACGTCGATGGCTCAGGGCTGTCGG
>JBCCWB010000231.1:0-6593 GCA_039194345.1 Planctomycetota bacterium | reverse complement strand
GAGTTGGCCTCGGTGGGGTGCGAGGCCAAGCGCTGGAGTGGAGGGCGCGATCGGGCAAGGTCCGACAAGACCACGGCGGTCAACGCTGGTGGGCGCGGCGGCGGGTCTTCTCGGACCCACAGCTACGGCGTTTAAAACCACTTGCGTCTCGTGGTGGTGGCATTTAGACTGACCGTCCCGGTTGGGTTGACCCGTATTCACTTGCGGCTCAATTTTTGTTTACTGTATCGCCCCATAAACGTCGGTTGCTTCATGCGACATGACTCCCGCCTGATCGCTCGATTTAGTCCCCGCATCGGAGGCCTTGCTTTGCTCAAACGTCAACACGCTGCCGTTGTTCTCGTGACGTGTGTCGCCTGTTTTACGGGGGCTACTCCCCGGGCCCTGGCTCAAGACACCACGGCCGCTGAACTGCTCCAACAAGGCATCACGCTCATGGAGGCTGGCGATTCGCGAGCCGCCAAGGAAATCCTCGAACAGATCGATGCGATTGCCCTCTCCAAAGAACAACGTCAAGCGCTTTACGCGGCTCTGACAGATATTGAGACCGCCCTGGCCGAAGCACCTGCTGCTGAAGAAGCCGCGGCACCCGCCGCCGAAACGACGGCTGTCGCTGAAGCTCCTGCTGCAGTCGAAGAAGGCCCGACCGCCGCTGAAGTGCTCGCTCAAGCCGACGCCGCCGTCGAGTCCGACCCCGGCACCGCGATCGCACTTTACACCTCTCTGATTGAAGATGGCGGCAGCGAATCTCAAGTCGCCCAGGCCCGCATGGCCGACCTGCTTCGTGAACTCAACGCCGACGTCACCCAAGCCAAGCGTACGCTGGACTCGGCCGAGGCCGACCTAGCCGCTGGCCGTTACGATCAAGCCCAAGCGAAGTTCGCCGCCGTGAGCGACTCGGGCGTTGAACTGGGTTGGTTCGACCAACAACGCATCACCCGTGGCACGGAACGCATCGCTGAAGCGGGCGTCGCGGTGGAAGCCGCTGCGGTTGCCGAAGCTCCAGCCGAGCCCGAACCCGCGGCTGAGCCCGCAGTCGAAGTGACCCCCGCGGTCGCCGTCGCCCCTGCTCCGGAAGCGTCGCCCTCGCTCAACGCCGAAAGCGACCTGATCGTCCAAGCCCGCAAGGCCGTCGCTAACGAGTATTACGTTGACGCCCAAGCCGCGATGGAGCAAGGCTACGACGCCCTGGCCATCAACCTGCTCAGCCAAGCCGACGAGCTGGACCCCAACAACCCCGCCATCGAAGCTAGCCTGGCCCAAGCCACAGCGACCGGCGGTAACAACATCCAGCTCACCACCGAAGTCGACAACTTCAAGCTGCGTCGCGACGCCGCCCAGGCCGCCTACGACGAGTCGATGACCAAAGCACAGAAGAAACTGGAAGCCGGCGACTATGCCGGCGCGGGCAACGACGTCGCCCAAGCCAAGAACACCATCGAAAGCAATCAGGCATTCTTCAGCGTCAGCGAATTTCAAGAACGTCGCGACGCAGCCACCGAACTCTCTACCACGATCAACCAACAGCAGATTGCTGCGGCGATTGCTGCAGACGAGGCCGCCGCCCGCAAAGCTGCGGACGACAACGCGAAAGCCGTTGAGATCGCCAAGGAGAAAAACGCTGAAGAGGTCCGCGACCTGATTGTCCAGTCTCGCAAATTCCAAAAGGAAATGAAGTACGAAGACGCCCTTCTGCTTCTGGATCGAGCTCTGTTTATTGAGCCCAACAACTTCACGGCTCAACTGCTCAAAGAAGTCATCGAAGACGCTCAAGTCGCGGTGAACTACACCAAGATCGAACGTCAGCGTCGTCTCGAAGGTGCCCGCGACTCCCTGCTGAACCGCGAAGCGATCATTCCTTACACCGACCTGATCACCTTCCCTGAAGACTGGCCCGAGCTGTCGGACCGCCGTATCCGCGGCCTCGATGACACCGGCGGCGAATCCGAAGCCAACCGTGAGACCGCCCTGCGTCTGAAGAAGACCGTGCCGATTAACTTCGACGCCAACCCGCTGGAGTCGGTCATCGGCTATCTGCGTGAAACCACGGGTGCCAACATCTTTGTGAACTGGCCCGCCCTGATCGACGGCGGCGGCATCGAGCAAGACGCTCCCATCTCGCTGACCCTCAACAACGTCCCCGCCGAGAAGGCCCTGCAACTGGTCCTTCAGCAAGCCTCCTCCGGCGGCTTCGGCGACCCCATCGATTACTCCATCATCGACGGCGTCGTGACCATCTCGACCGTTGAAGACCTTAAGCGATCGACCGACCTCCGCGTCTACGATATCCGTGACCTCTTGGTCCAGGTCCCCAGCTTCACCGACGCTCCCGAGTTCGACCTCACCGAATCGCTGTCCAACACCAACTCAGGTGGCGGCGGTGGTGGTGGCGGCGGCAGCGGCGAGAGCATCTTCGGCGATGACGAAGATGAAGAGGATGAAGAAGAAGAAATCACCCGGGCTGAGTTGATCGAACAGATCACGCTGCTCATCGAAGAAACCGTCGGCAGCATTGAAGAATGGGAAGACGAAGAATCTACCGTTCGGGAGCTCAACAGCAACCTCATCATCAAGACCACCCCGGACAACCACCGTCAGATCAATGATCTGCTGGCCCTGCTCCGTGAAACCCGTGCGATCCAGATTTCGGTCGAAGCCCGCTTCCTGCTGGTTGACCGCAACTTCCTTGAATCGGTCCAGGTTGACTTCGATGTGGCTTGGCAGGGTGACCAAGGCGAACTCCGCAACAACCCCTTTGTCGATGACCAATTCCCCATCGATGGAGACGGCAACATCATTGAAAACCCTGACGGCTCGGTCAGCATTATCCCCGGCTCTTCGCCGCAAGGCTTCACCGACACTCGCGTGGGACAAGGCTCCGACATTCTCGCGGCCCCTGTCGCGGACGCCTTGAGCTACGCCCCGTTCTTCTCGAACCCCAGCTTGGGTCTGGGCGTTAGCTTTATCGATGACCTTTCGGTCAACCTGCTGGTCGAGGCCACACTTGCCAACCGCAACTCGATCTCTCTCACCGCTCCGCGTGTGACATTCTTCAATGGCCAACGCGCCTACGTTGTGGTCGCCCGCCAGATCTCCTTTGTCTCCGACCTCGAACCCATTCCCGATGCCATCGGGTTTGACGTGACCGTCTCGGTGACACAGTCCGGTGTCGTTCTGGACGTCGAAGGCACGATCTCCGCGGACCGTCGCTATGTCACCCTGACCCTGAGGCCAAGCCTAGCGGACGTCGCACAGATCGATGAATTCCCGGTGTCGGGCGTGGTGATCGACGACGACGACACCGTCGGAGGCATTGTCAACACCACGACGACCAGCTTCAATGCGGCCATCCAGCTCCCGATCCTCGACATCACAACAGTCCGTGCGACCGTGAGCGTTCCGGACCGCGGCACGCTGCTCGTCGGTGGTCAGCGGCTGGTCGGTGAATCCGAAGTCGAAGCCGGTGTGCCCGTGCTGTCGAAGATTCCGATCCTCAACCGTCTCTTCACCAACAGCTCGAAGGTCGAGGACGAACGCACCCTGCTGATCCTCATCAAGCCGACCATCATCATCCAGAACGAGCGTGAAGAAGATGCCTTCCCCGGCATCAGCGAGAACCTCAAGGAACTCGGTGCCAATCTGAACTGATGATCGGCACCGGCCGTTCTCAATGAATCACAACCATTACACCGCCCACCGCAAGGTGGGCGGTTTTTTGTTGGACGGATCAAGTCGAGCTTTTAGAGCAAGACCAATTCAATTCAGGCGGCTTGACGGGAGGGCGAGGCTCCTGCCGAGCCGGGTATCGCAGAAACGTGGCGGCTCGGCGGGAGCCCCGCCCTCCCATTGGGATCACAGGCCGCTAGATAGGAATCGTTTACGCTCTAGCGTTACCTGCTACCCCCGCTTACCAGACTCCAGCAACGCCAACACCGTCAGGACGGCCATCGCCTGCGCCGCGACAACCACCGCCTGCCACCCTTCCAAGCGTCCAAGCATCACGCCGCCCAACCCGGTGGCTAACGTCGAGAGGAGGATCACCGACAAGGCCTTGCGTTTGCCCATCCCTTTTCGCAGTAAACGGTGGGAGAAGTGGTTGTGATCCCCCTGGAACGGGCTCTTGCCCGCCAGGATTCGCATGACTGTCACGGACGTGAAATCGTATAACGGCACCGCCAAGACCAGTACGGGCATCATCACGCCGTACCAGGCGGTCCCAGGCCCCACCATGGGATCGCCTGGCTCCGCCCCCGGGGCGACATAAGTCGTCCGCACCGAAATCACCGCCAGCATCAGCCCCACCAATAATGAGCCGCCATCCCCAAGATACAGCCGGGCCGGCGGAAAATTGAAGATCAAAAATCCGAGTAACCCCCCCACCAACAACGCCGCCAATCCCGCAACGAACCACTGCCCGCCGATCAGGGTGGCGATGAGATACAAGCTGCCCGCGACAATGCCCACGCCCGCCGCCAAGCCGTCCATGTTGTCTAGGAAGTTCATTGCGTTGGTGATGACCGTGATCCACAACACGCTGATCAAGATCGACGCCCCCAGGCCCAGTGTTCCGCCACCCGCGTCGGCGTTGCCCAGGAACGAAAGCACCCGCACATCCGCCAGCACCACCAGCCCGGTCGCCACCGCCAGCTGCACCAACAGCTTGGGCCACGCTCCCAACGCCCGCCGATCGTCCACCAGCCCCATGACGTGCAGCGCCGCCAAAGCCACCAGCAGCCCGCCGCCAAGCTGGGTGGTTTCCTGCAGACCCGGCAGGTGCGTCACTAATGCATTCTCGCCTACTCCCGGCAGCTTCTCCCAGACCTCCGATGGCACCAGCCACACGCCCAAGAGCACCCCCACCATCGGCCAGGCGATCGCGCAGAACAACGCCACGCCGCCCGTGTTGGCGATCGGCCGCTTGCCGGGCAGCAGCGCCAGCTTATGCGCCTCGGTCCCGGCCTGATCGACCAGCCCCCACAGCTCACTCATCCGACGAACCACGAGGCACAACGGCACGCAAATACAAAACGAGGTGACACCCAAGGCAAAGATAATCCAGACCATAGAACGAAGTGTCGCGGCAAACCCTTCGTTTGTCGAGCCGTACGTATGACATAAAACGGCCTGGTCGCGTCAACGACCAGGCCGAATCAAAGTATCCAGGTTATGGGTTCGGCTCGTTGTCGCTTAGGCCGGAGTGAGCTTCAAGCACCATGCATACTTGCCGGGCTTCTCGCTGGGCAGCTTGACCTTCATCGCGTCGTCGTCGCGGGTGTACTCCACCTCGCCCGGGTGGCCGAGCAGCTCGACCTTGGCCAGGTGCTTGTGGCAGAACCGGCGGTCCTTGTAGAAGTTCTTGATGTGCACCTCGCCCGAATCGGGCCAGCCCAGGAAGTGGACGTAGATGATGCCGTTCTTGGTGGTGAAGCGCAGATCTTCGGGGCCGAAGTCCTTGCGGTTCTTCTCGGCGAAGTGGCCTTCGGGCACCGCGGTCGGGCCCTCGCCATAGATCTTCCAGGGGTAGGTGTCGTAGATGCCTTCGCCGTTGATCTTCATCCAGCCGCCGAGCTCGCGGAGCAGGTCTTTCTGTTCCTGCGGGATGGTGCCGTCGGCACGCGGGCCGACGTTCATGAGCAGCGCCCCGTTCTTGCTGACGATATCGACGAAGTCGTGGATGATCGCTTCGGGGGTGCGGTACTTCAGGCCTTCGATGTAGCCCCAGGAGTTGTAGGCCAGCGAGGTGTCGGTCTGCCAGAACGGGTAGCGGATGCCCTTGAGCTGGCCGCGTTCGATATCCCAGACACCCGCGTTGGCGGGCATTGCTTCGTTCTTGAAGTTGATCGCGCCCTCGATGCCCCATTCATTGCAGCGGTTGTAGTAGTAGGCCGCGAAGGTGCGGAACCGCTGGGCGTAGAGCGCCTCTTCGATCCACCAGTCGAAGAACACGACTTCGGGGCGGAACTTGTCGACGAGTTCGCAGGTGCGGACCAGCCAGTCGTCGAGCCACTCGTCGCCGGGCGTGCTGCCGTGGACGACTCGCATCTTCTCGCAGAAGGGCATGTTGTCGGTCGGGCCGTAGAGGTCGCGGTATTCGGGGTCCTGCACGTCGGAGGGCATGAGCGTGCCGCCGTTGAAGAACCAGCAGTTCTCTTCGCGGTGGGTCGACACGGCGAACCGCATGCCCCGCTCGCGGACCGCCTCGGCGAGCTCGGCGGTCACATCGCGCTTCGGGCCCATGTTCTTGGCGTTCCACCGGTTCCACGGCGTGTCGTACATCGCAAAGCCGTCGTGGTGCTCGGCGACGGGCATAACGAACTCCGCCCCGGACTCCTTGAACACCTCGGCCCACTCGGTGGCGTCGTAGTGCTCCGCCTTGAACTGCGGGATGAAGTCTTTGTAGCCGAACTGATCGACCGGGCCGTAGGTCTCCACGTGATGCTTATGGACGTCCGATTCGGGCAGGTACATGTTACGGGCGTACCACTCGCTGCCATAGGCAGGCACCGAATAGACGCCCCAGTGGATGAAGATGCCCAGCTTTTTAGCGCGGTACCAACTCGGCACCTTGAATTGCTCAAAGTTGTCCCAATTCG
>JBCCWB010000230.1:0-6633 GCA_039194345.1 Planctomycetota bacterium | reverse complement strand
TGGGGATGCTGGGGGGCTTCGTGATGCCGGTGCTCCTGCGGACAGGCGACCCGGCGGGTGGCACCTTCTTTGGTTACTTGATCCTGCTGCAATTGGGGCTCGTTGCCTTGGGTCGACGCAGACATTGGCGTTGGCTCAGCCTGCTATCGTTGATCTTCGGCTCGATCTGGGGAGGGATGAGCGCGTTGGATGTGTTCCCGATAACCGCGCGCGTTTGGCCGGAGGCATTATTTATTGGTATGGCGGCTGTGTACGTCTACGCCGTTTGGCCGACTCAGCGGGAGACGAGCCGATCCATGCCTGTATGGCTCGGGTTTGTTGGTGTGTGCGTGTCGCTGCTGCTGATGCTTGCTCACGTCAGCAGCGGAGAATACGAACCCCGTGGGTTGGGGATGCTCGGCCTGCTTACCGCGGCTTCGCTGGTCTTGGCCCGCCTCGATTCACGTTTTCTACGGCTGCCCTGGGCGGCACTCGCAGCCGTAGCGGGCATGTTGATGGCGTATTCGGCGTGGGGGGCCAAAAGCACATCGGAGTCGAACGAATATGTGACCGGCTTCGCGGTTTCAGCCGGGGCCTACGCGGCCGTGCTGGTGCTCGGCTCATGGGCTTGCACTTGGAGAAACCCGCGGACCACCGCTTGGGCTTGGCTCTCTGTGGCGTCGGGGATCGTGGTGTCAGGCCTAGTCATCAGCGGCCTGTGGAACACGGCATCGACAGACTTCGCTTGGTGGGCTTTGACTGCAGGCGCAAGCGCGTTATACGCGGTGATGGCCGCACCACGTTTCGTCTCGTTAAAAGGCCAAGACCAAGAAGAGCCGCCGGGTGCAGACGCCGCCATCGGAGTGTGGGCGATTGGCAGCGTGTTGTTTGCCGGGGCCTCGGTTGCTTTGGCGGCGTATGACCAGATGCCGTGGATGCGCGTTGGCTGGGCGGCGCTGGCCTTGGCGGTTTGGGCCGTTTACTCTCGGCTGGCTATCACCACATTGCGCGGCGGGGTTGTCACGCTCGCCGCATTAGTAGGGTTATGCACGATCTGGCCGGGGCCTTTCTTCGAGCCTATCGCGTCAACCCCCGTATGGAACCAGTTACTTTTGGGCTACGGAGGTTCGGCCGCTCTGCTCGGGTTGATCGCGTGGCGGTCGTGTCGGCGGGGTGACCCGGAACTGAGCGAATCAATCCAGGCCATCACGCTCGTTGTGATGCTGATCACCCCGGCAGTCTTGATCCGTCATGGGTTTGTGGGGGACGAGTGGGACGCATCGTATTCGCTCTACGAATCCGCAACGCACGCCCTGGCTTGGCTGTTACTCGGGATGGTGACCATCAAGCTGGGAGCGGTGTGGAAGCAACACTTCATCGTCATCGGAGGCGTGTTGTACGGCGTGGTGGGCACACTCGTAGCTGTCGTGGGATCGGGACTGGTATTCAACCCGTTGTGGAATCGCGACCCGGTCGGTACCGGCGTTGTGATGAACGGCCTGCTGTATGTGTACCTGCTCCCATCGATACTCGCACTGAGCCTGGGCGCGATCATCAAAAAGACAGACTTTAAACGGCCTGACGCCTCTCGCTCTATTCCTCCCATGCTCGGCGTAGCGTGTCTTTTACTCGTGTTTGCTTGGGTTAGCTTGACCGTACGGCAGGGATTTGTCGGGCCGGTCTTACACCTGGAAGCATCGGAGATGAGCAGCGCAGAATGGTACGCGTACTCGGTGGCATGGGTGGCACTGGGGACCGTTCTCTTGATCATCGGCGTCGTGACGGGCCGTCCCATCGCCCGCTGGGGATCGCTCGCCCTCATGATGCTCTCGGTCATCAAAGTGTTCATCTTCGATGCCGCGGGGTTGCGTGACCTGTACCGTGTGCTCAGCTTCCTTGGGTTGGGCATCAGCCTGATCGCCCTCGGGTATGTGTATCAGAGATTTGTCTTTAAGAAAGCTGGCCCGTCAGCCATCGAGGGGCTTTCGGAGGGTGTTGAACCAACTGAATGATCGTAAGCCGCAAGTAATTCAGGTCATCAAGCCTGAAGACACGACTGGTCTCGAGTCGGCAAGCCGCGTCTAGCCATGCGTGGACATTCAGAGCTAATGCTGGGGTCGGCACTAAGCGCGATCACCCCGCCGCTTTGTTCGGCGGGGAATGAGATGAGTCCTCCGACTTTTGCGCTTGTGAAGCTGCATGCGCAGCCCAGCCGATGACGCGGTTGCGGCCACCTTCTTTGGCCTTATACAGAGCTTGGTCGGCTCGATCGATGGTTTGTTCGAGGTTCTCTTCTTTGGCATAACACGCCGCGGCCCCGAAGCTCGCTGTTACGGGGAAACCAAATTGGGTGCTGCTGGCGATACGTAGGCGCAGGTCATCGGCAAGCTTTATCGCACCCGACTGGGAAGTATCGGGCAAGAAAATACAGAACTCTTCCCCGCCGTAGCGGCAGACCATGTCCGAGGAACGAACACTATCCGAAAGGATGCCCGCCACCCCCTTGAGGACCTCATCACCACAAGCATGGCCGTGGTTATCGTTAACGGACTTGAAGTGATCGATGTCGAGAATGATAACGGAGCTCTCACGGCCGCCACGCATATCGGCGAGCCGGAGCGATTGGCCACGCTCGAAGAACGCCCGCCGATTGATCACGCCCGTAAGCGGGTCGGTGGTAGCCAGACGTTCGAGGGCCTGATTCTTCTTTTCGATCTCATCACGGGCCGCATTGAGTGAACGCACTGTGTCGCGCAGCTCGGCATTTTTGCGCTCGATCTCGGTGACATCATCAAACGTGATCAACACGCCGCGGGGCGCGGCGTTTCCGTCGGCACGGATCGGGGTCGCACTGACATTGACTTGCTGCTCCTCGCCGTCTTCGCGCGTCAACGTACAGAGCAAGGCTTGAACCGTTTCCCCATATTTCAAAGGGGATTCCCATATCTGATTGATTTCTTGATCTTTCGCTTTGACTGCCAACTCGCCGATGTGCTCAAGCTCAGCCCCGACAATCTGATCATTCGACTTGCCCGACATCTCCAGAAAGGCCTGGTTGGCTAACGCGATCTGCCGCTTGTGATCGATTAGCAAGACGCCTTCATTCATGGTGTCAAACGCGGCACGGACCCGCTCCGGGACGATCGCCTTGGGGTCCAGGTATTTCAACGCACGACGCAGATACAGGCCAAAGGCCAACAGGCAGCTCGCCCCCACAAACAACACCAGCTTGGGAACGACCAGCACGCTGTGGAAATACGCCAGCATTTCTTGATCGGGTTGCAAGCCAAACTCGGCGGTGG
This sequence comes from Planctomycetota bacterium, assembly GCA_039194345.1. Taxonomy (GTDB): domain Bacteria; phylum Planctomycetota; class Phycisphaerae; order Phycisphaerales; family Phycisphaeraceae; genus Algisphaera. Next base: position 3,352 of record JBCCWB010000230.1, on the reverse strand, counting down.
CCCAGTTTTCATCCGCTTGACTGATCGGAACAAACAGGAAATGCTTCGCATGCTCACCCGGAGCGGCCTCCGGGTGATCTGCGGTCTTGATTAGGAGCGTGCCATCGGCCTGCCGCAACCCGACGGACCGGAGGTTCGGCTCCCGCGCCAGGATGCTCTCCATCAGGGGCGTGATCCCCTCGAGTTGCTCGGGGTCAGTCGCCACCATCTGCAACGCGATCGATTCGCATAAGCGGGCGGTGGCTTGGGATTCGATTTCGGTGCGATTGGGCAAGAGCCCCAAGAACGACGAAACAAGCAGCAACGATACGCAAAGCATCGTGAGGCCGATGGCTAGCCGAGTGGCTGCGGTAATCCTGAGATGGCTGAGGACATGTTTCATCATTTGCCTCAATCGAAGAGTTTTTCCGGTTCGCTGTTATCTATCGGATTATTGGGACGACGACGCCACCAATGCTTACGTGTGGGTTCGGGCAGGATGGCCACCGGGTCCATCAACCGCCAAGACGGTAGCCCCGACGCCAACGCCGCCAGCAATGACCCGCCGCGTAAGGCAATCACGAGGTAAGTGATTGAAGCCGCGCCCGCCATAGATGAACCCACAATCGAAGCGGTCCGCTGCGGTGTCGACAGATCCTCGGCGACCTCCTCGGCCTGCTGATCAAAGAAGCGGTGGACTTCTCGGACCCGGTCCAGACGCTGCTGATGCGTCAGGCGGGACGGCGCGTTGATTTGTTGATAGGCGTCCCCGTCCTTCGCTGAACGCGCGGTCTCCCCAGCACGAGGGTTCTTCGCGTCTCGTGAACCCGCTGGCCCCGCCGCCATGCCCTGGGCTTGACCGTGGGCGGCCGGGCCGTGCGGAGCGGGTGCACCCGGAGCCGAACCCGGATGGCCGCCAGCAGGATGGCTAGGAGCTCCCGAGTTTCCGCCCGGTCCCTCCGCCGTCTGGCTCTCTCGCCTTGAACACCACCGCTTTGGGCCTGATGATCACCCGCCCCTACACCATGGGCTTCAGATTGGGGGTCGAGTTTGGACCCAAGGGCCGAAGGCGCATCACCCTTGCCGGCAGGATCGCCTGGCTCGGCAGGGCCGGATGAGTCGGCGGGCGCGGGAGATGGATCTGATGGGACAGGTGTCGAACTCCCCCAGGCCGGGCTCGTCGTGCCGACGCTTGGCGCCTGAGTAACGGCCGGCTTCACCGAGACTTTTGACGCCCCGTTAAATTGTGGTGGCGATGGCAAGGCGCTAAAGCCCATGGCGTGCGGCATGGGCATCGGCCGAAAGCCCGTTGGGCTGGTACTGGGGAATGCCTCGTTCTGGTCGGTAACCGTCACGCTCAAGGCTTGCGTATCCGTGCCGCCGCTGCCGTCACTGACCTGCACCGTGACTTCATAGACCCCATCGGTATCTGAGTCGCTCGGCATCTCGAAATCGGGGGCCGTGATAAACCGCAAGGTGCCGGTCCCCGGGTTGATGGTGAACAGCGCTGCGTCGGCACCCGCAATGATGCTGTACATCGGCGGAGGCCCATCGGGATCTGCGGAGACCACGGTCGTCACACTATTCTGATTCTCCGCCGCGTTGACCAAAGCAACGGCACCACCACCATCAGACACAATGACTGGGTCGTCATTCACCGCGGTGATGTCCACGTTCACCACACCCAGCGTCTGATTCATTCCGCCGCCTGTGCCGGTGTTGCCGTTGTCGTTGATCACCAACGTCAACGTGTCCACATCGTCGCCATTGAGGTTTGGCGTCGGATGCAGATAGCGGATGTTGCTGGCGTTGTTGAAGTAGGTGTTCAGGTTGGCCAGCGTGCCCGTCAAGGTCCGCGAAGTCGCTGTGCCGCCGAGCGTAATCCCCGTACCCGCCGCCAGCGTCAGTTCACCTCCTGCCGACGTGCTCAGCGTCACCGTCAGTAGCGACACCCCCGCGTCCACATCCGCGAAATCCACGGCTGACAGGTCCACGTTACTCAGCACATCCTCCGTCATCACCACATCCGACGGCAGCGTGCCCGCATTCGTGGGATCGTCATTCACACCCGTGATGTCGATCTGAACATTCCCAATGACCTGCTGAGCGCCCCCGCTCCCGGCGTTCCCCAGATCGTTAGTCGTCACCGTCAGCGTGTCGGCGTTCGCTCCCACCACGTCTGTTCCACCGGTGTAAGTCAACGAAGCCAGTGTCCCGTTCACCGCAGCCACGGTGCCTTGGATCGTGAGGTCGCCGCTGCCGTTGCTTCCCGCACTGATCGTCGCGCCGCCCGACAACGTCACGCTGAGCACACCGCTTGTCACCTGCAGACGCGTCGTCACATTGCTCAGCCCCGCGTCCACGTCCGCGATCGAGATTCCGCTGATGCCTGTGGTCGTCTCTTCCGCCACCGTCTGCGTACCCGGCAGCGTCTGCGTCGGCGGATCATTAACCGCCGTGATGTCCACGTTCACCACGCCCAACGTCTGGTTGGTACCGCCACCCGTGCCCGTGTTTCCGTTGTCGTTGATCACTAGAGTCAACGCGTCCGCGTCGTCGCCGTTGAGGTTCGCCGTCGGGTGCAGGAAGCGGATATTGCTGGCCGTGTTGAAGTAAGCGTTCAGGTTGGCGAGGGTGCCGGTGAACGCCCGCACGGTCGCGCTGCCTCCCAACGTGATGCCAGTGCCCGCCGCCACGGTGAGCTCGCCACCGGTTGACGTGCTCAGCGTCACCGTCAGTAGCGACACACCGGCGTCTACATCCGCGAAGTCGACGGCTGACAGATCCACGTTGCTCAGCACATCTTCCGTCACGGCCACATCCGACGGCAGCGTGCCCGCATTCGTGGGATCGTCATTCACTGCTGTGATATCCACGTTCACCACGCCCAGCGCCTGGTTGGTACCGCCGCCCGCCCCCGTGTTCCCGTTGTCGTTGATCACTAGCGTCAGTGTGTCTGCGACGTCTCCGTTCAGATTCGCCGTTGGGTGCAGGTAGCGGATGTTGCTGGCCGAGTCGAAGTAGGCGTTCAGATTGGCGAGGGTGCCGGTGAACGTCCGTGCGGTCGCGCTGCCGCCCAGCGTGATACCAGTCCCCGCAGCCACCGTCAGCTCGCCTGCAGTGGAGGTCGAGATCGTCACTGTGAGCAAACCACTGGCGGCATCAACATCGTCGAAATCAACCGCCGAGAGATCAAGGTTACTCAGAACGTCTTCGGTCACCACAATGTCCGTCGGCAGAGAACCCGCATTGAACGGCGCGTCGTTCAGGGCCGTGACATCGATCGTCATCGTATTGGGCGTGGCATCCGTATCCGCACCACCGTTGGCCGTGCCGCCGTTATCACGCACCTGGAACGTAAAACTGTCGTAGC
>JBCCWB010000229.1:0-6673 GCA_039194345.1 Planctomycetota bacterium | reverse complement strand
GACTCACCGACGAACGCCGAAACCCCCACGCTTAAACAACGCGAGCCCGGCCCTCCCGGCGTGCCCGAGACGATGGTCCTTGCCTGTCACCACCGCCCCGCCACCGGGTGCCGATATCTGCCTGTCTACTAGGGGGTGCGGTGTCACGGCTGTGCGCACCGGCTAAACACATCAACCTTCAACATCAATTAATTCAACGAGATAAATGACCAAGAAATGTATTTTGCAATCGTATTTGCGCGACTTGGTGTGCGCACCACGGTGTCGTTATAACCATGGATTGAGTTCATACGGAATAGGGAAACCCCGGAAGACTTGGTGAATCAAGACACAATGCTACTTGAGCTATCGGTATAGTGAATTAGCGACAGGATTCATCTCTTTGTATCTAACCGATCGAAAACGGCACTTACATGAATTTACGAGCTATCCCTTCTGTTTTGGCGGTCATCCTTATGGGAGTTACCGCTTCCGCGGGAGAGCTACTGAGGCCAAACGTTTTGCTGATCATGGCCGACGACCTGGGCTACGGCGACACAGGGTTTAACGGGAACACGCTGATCCAGACGCCGCATCTGGATGCCCTCGCTGCCGAAGGCGTAACGTTGACGCATTTCTATTCCGGGAGCTCGGTGTGTTCGCCGACGCGGGCCACCGCCCTGACCGGGAGGCATCACGATCGCATGGGCATCTGGCACGCCAACACCGGGCACCTGCCTAAGCAAGAGGTGACCTTGGCGGGGATGCTCAAGGCCAAGGGCTATGCGACGGGGCACTTCGGGAAATGGCACCTGGGTACGCTCAGCCGCACGATGTCGTCGAAAGGCGAGCGGCGTAAGCCCGCGCTCAACTACGCCCCGCCGTGGGAGCGGGATTACGACGTGTCGTTTGTCACCGAGTCGGCGGTACAACTGTGGGATCCGGGGCTCGGCAACCGATCGATCAATAACCCGTTTTTTGAGAATGGCGTTGCGTTGAACGGACAAGACGCGAGCCTCAAAGGCGGGGCATCCCGCGTCGTGGCCGATCGCTTGGTTCCGTTTGTGCAGGCCAGTGTCGAGTCAAGCATGCCGTTCTTTGCGGTGTGCTGGTTCCATGCGCCGCACACCGATGTGATCGCGGGACCTGAGTACATAGCGATGTACACCGGGCAAGGAGAAGCAGCACATTACTACGGCTGTATCACCGAGATGGACGATCAGGTCGGCCGCATTGTTGAGGTGCTCAAAACCCAAGGGGTGTTCGATAACACGCTCATCTTCTTCTGCTCGGACAACGGGCCGGAGGGCAAGAAACCCAGCGGCCGCAACATGGGCGAGACCGCGGGCTACCGTGGGCGGAAGCGTTCGCTGTACGACGGCGGCGTGCGTGTGCCCGCTTTTGCGGTGTGGCCGGGTGTGATCAAGCCCGGCACAAAGAGTGATGCGGTGTTGAGCACACTCGACTACTTCCCGACGGTGCAGAACATCGTGGGATACACGATGCCCGACGATCGGCCCATCGACGGTGAAGACGTACTCGGCATCTTGACCGGAACGCACCAAGAACGTCAGACACCCATCGCATTTCGCTTCCGTGGCAAGTTCGCTTCCTGGATCGATGGACAGTACAAGCTTGTGCTCCCCGCGGGCGAGCTGTACGACATGGCGAATGATCCTTTCGAGACCACGGATTTGTCTGTGCTAATGCCCGAGAAAGCCCGGTCGATGACCCAAGCGTTGACCCAGCGATTTGAGAGTATCCGGGCCAGCCACGCGGGCGGAGACTACAGGGAAACCGCGTTCAAGCCCGTCGATCCGTGGCGGCCGCTACAACTTTCACCGAAAGTAGCGCCTTGATGAAACAGATGATGTATTTGCTGGTTCTGGTGATGTTGTCGGCCGTGGCGGAAGCGGATCGCCCCAACATCCTTTTCATCTTTGCCGACGACATGGCCTGGGACGCGATGAGTTGTATGGGCTCGGAAGCGCAGACCCCTCACCTCGACGCATTGGCCGACCGAGGAGTGCTCTTTACCAACAGCTACAACATGGGCAGTTGGAGTGGTGCGATCTGCGTGGCGAGTCGGTCGATGCTCAATAGCGGCCAAAGCCTGTGGCAGATTCGTCCAAACGCGATCGCGATGAAGCGATACAAGCGTAATCAATTGCCCAGCCCCCCGTCAGCCGATGACATCGGCACATCCTGGAGCCAGTGGCTAGGCGAAGCGGGGTATCACACGTATTTCACCGGCAAATGGCACGTGGATCTGTACGAAGCCGAGGACGTTTTTCACACGACCGGAACGGTTCGGCCGGGCATGCCCAATCAGACCGAGGCGGGTTACAACCGCCCCCAAGGGCCAAGCGATCAGACGTGGCTGCCGTGGGATGAGCAGCACGGAGGCTTCTGGGCGGGTGGTAAACACTGGAGCGAGATCACCGGCGACGAGGCGGTGGACTTCCTGAAGAACTCGGCCCCGCGGGAGGAGCCTTTCTTTGCCTACGTCGCATTTAACGCGCCGCACGATCCGAGGCAAGCCCCCAAGCAATATGTGGATCTTTACCCGGCGGATCAAGTTGCTGTGCCCGAGAACTTCCAACCGCTGTATCCCTACGCCGATCAGATCGGCGTGGGGCGGAACCTGCGTGACGCACGCCTAGCCCCGTTCCCTCGAACGCCCTACTCCGTGCAAGTGAATCGCGCTGAATACTTCGCGATCATCTCGCATATGGACGCGCAGATCGGGCGTATCCTCGATGAGCTCGAAGCCACCGGCCAGGCCGAGAACACACTGGTCATCTTCTCAGCAGACCACGGTCTGGCCGTCGGACACCATGGCCTGATCGGCAAGCAAAATATGTATGAGCACAGTCTCAAAGCCCCGCTGATTATCGCCGGGCCTGGGCTTCCGCAAGGGGCAAGCCGGTCCGAGCGGGTGTATATCCAAGATATTGTGCCGACCTCACTTGACTTTGCCGGCATTGATGTGCCCAAACATGTCTCATTCAAGAGCTTGAGCCCCCTGCTGTTTAATCGTCCTTACGATGGGTACGACACGATCTATGGAGCCTACAGGAACCTGCAACGTGCGGTGATCCATAAGGATTGGAAGCTGATCTATTACCCCGAAGTCCCGAAATACCGGCTCTACCATCTGGCACCAGACCCACAAGAGATCAACGACCTCGCTGACGATCCGATGTATGGCGATCAACTTAGCGTGATGAAATCACTTCTGATTCAAGAGTTCGAGCGGCAAAACGATCGAACTATGATGGCCAAACCGTTGAAGTAACCCCTTATCTTTTTCGCGAATCCTTTTTACGAGACAAATACATGCGCCACCTCTATGTTGCCCTGTTGGCCCTGACCGTTGCCTCGCCCATCACGGCGCGAAACCTTGATCCCGCTCGGCCGAACGTTCTGGTGATCTACTACGACGATATGGGCTGGGGTGACATGGGGGCGAACATCCCGAGCGAATTGGTCGTGCCCGAAGGATCGCGGCACTTGGAGCCCGGGGCGACCTCGTTGACGCCACATCTCGACGCGTTGGCGTCACAAGGGATGCGGTTCACCAATGGGCATTCGGCAGACGGGGTGTGCACGCCGTCACGGTACGCATTGATGACCGGGCGTTATTGCTGGCGGACCTGGCTCAAACGCGGCGTGACCGGTGGGTATAGCCCATCGCTTATGCAGAAGCAGGAGTTCACGGTTGGCAAGATGCTGCAGGAGCAAGGCTACCGCACCGCGATGGTGGGCAAATGGCACATCGGCATGCAGTTCCAGGACAGCGAGGGGAATGCGGTGAAGATCCCGAAGTACAGCGCCGAGGTGCTGTCGAAGAATGAAATCGACTTTTCGCGACCGGTGCTGGACACGCCGATTCACACCGCGGGCTTTGACTACTTCTTCGGGACGTCCGCGTCGCTGGATATGCCGCCTTATGCCTGGCTGGAGACGCGGGGGGAGCGGGTACATCTGCTTGTTGATGGTGCGGTGGTGATCGATGGCGAAGTTGACTTCAGCCGAGGTCGGGTGGCTACAAACGCAGATCTGGATGAGCGTAAGAACCTGCGCGAAGAGATTCAGGCATTTGCACGGGACGGTGTGATCGACCCTTCGTTTGTGTTTGCCGACTACCTGCAGGTGCAAGCGGCAAAAGTGCGCGAAGTAATCGCTGAGCGGGAGTCGGACGGCGAACCCTTTTTCATCTACGTCCCGATGCCCGCGCCGCACACGCCGCACACCGTGCAGCCGAAGTTTATCGGTAGCGCCGGCTGGACCTATGGCGATTACGTCGTACAGACGGACTACTACACCGGAAAAATCATCGAAGCTTTGGGCGACCCGTCGGACCCGAATAGTTTGGCGGCGAACACCGTGGTGTTTGTGACCAGCGATAATGGGCCGGAGAACGTAGCGTATCATTCGAGCTTAGAGAAACAGCACGACACGAACGGCCCGTATGCCGGTCGAAAGCGGGATAGTTATGAAGGCGGGACGCGGGTCCCGTTTGTGGTACGTTGGCCGGGCATGGCGGAGGCGGGGAGTGTGACGGACCACCTTTGTTGGCAGGGAGACATCATCCCGACGTTGGCGGAGCACCTGGGCGTGAAACTAGGCGGCCAGGAGGCACCGGACGCGGAGAGTTTCTTGCCGGTGCTGCAGGGCGAGCCGATGCCGAAAGGACGGCGTCAGGCGATCATTCAGCATTCCTCCCGCGGGCAGTTTGCGATCGTGGAACACACCGGGCGCTGGAAGCTGATCGATGGGACCGGCGGCGGCGGTAACAAAACCACAAGCGACGCGGACAACCAGGAATCGCTCGTCGCGGGAACGCTGCGTGGCCAGCCGCGGCAGCTTTTTGATCTCGCTTCCGACCCCGGTGAGCGGAACAATCTTCTGCAAGACCCGACCCCAGAATCTCAAAAAATCGCAGATGATCTATATAATCTACTGAACCTGATCCGTGGCGATGCGGAATGGGGCACCGACGGCAATAGTTGGCCGACCCGGTGAGGCACGCCCTAAGTGCCGACATGTAACCGCGGCTCCCGTCCTTTCTCGATCCCAGAGGTTCTGATGAAGATGCACTCTCTTCTGCTTGCTTGTCTTTATGTTGTAATTTTTTCCTTCAATGCGATAGCAGACGATCGCCCCAACCTAATCGTCATCATGGCCGATGACTTGGGTTATAACGATGTCGGCTTTAACGGGTCGAAGGAAATCTACACGCCCCGCCTCGACGAGCTCGCCGCCAACGGCGTGATCTTCAACAACGGCTACGTCACTCATGCCTACTGCGGCCCCTCTCGTGCGGGCCTCGTCACCGGGCGCTACCAAGCCCGCTTCGGCGTCGAAGTCAACTTCACCAGCTCGCCTTTCGATATCCACCAGGGCCTACCGCTCGACCAAAAAACCTTCGGCACGCGCATGCAGGCCGCGGGCTACCGCACCGGCATCATCGGCAAGTGGCACCTCGGCGCGTCTTACCCTTTCCACCCCAACAACCGCGGCTTCGACTACTTCTTCGGCTTCCTGTCCGGCGGACACGACTACTTCCCCGACACCGTCACCTACATCCACCCGCTAATCGTGGAGTCCGGCAAGAACGCGGGCAAGCCGCACTACAGCGCGAACGAGACGACCTATTGGCCCCTGATGCGTAATGAAAACGCGGCGGAGTTTAATGAGTACCTAACCACGGCGCTCAGCCGTGATGCTGCGAAGTTCGTGAAAGACAGCGACAAGCCATTCTGCCTCTACCTCGCCTACAACGCGCCGCATGGGCCGCTGCAGGCGCCCAAAGAGGTGATCGAGAAGTACTCCCATATTGAAGGCAAGAAACGCCGGGTCTACGCCGCGATGATCGATTCAATGGACTCGGGTATCGGCATGGTGCTCGACGCCCTTAAAGAAACCGGCAAGTACGACAACACGCTGATCTTCTTTCTTTCGGACAACGGCGGCGTGCAGCCCAAGCCCGGATACGAAGGCGAAGATTATTCCGACAACTCCCCCTACCGCGGCGGCAAGGGCAGCATGGTCGAGGGCGGAACCAACGTCCCCTTCATCGCTCATTGGCCTAAGGCGATCCCGGCGGGCACGGTATACGACTACCCCGTGTCGGCACTCGATATTGTGGGCACGTTTGTCACGCTGGGTGATGGCGACACCTCCGGCCCGCCGATCGAGGGCAAGAACCTGATCCCCTACATCACCGGCGAGAACACCGACCCGCCCCACGAAGCGATCTTCCTCCGCATGCAGGACGGAATCAACTGGATGGTCCGCACCCCGGAAGCCAAGCTGCTGCTCCCCCGGCCCTTCATGGCTGAGGAAGCGAGCAAGCCAGAGCTGTACGACATGGTCAACGACCCGTACGAGACCAACAACATCATCGATGAGCGGCCCGAGCTACGAGCCGAGCTCGCCAAACTATGGAATGATTGGAACAAAGAGAACGTCGGCAACCGCTTCCTGCAGGCGGGGGCTTACCAGAAGGCGCGTCTGCAGTTCTACCAAGAGCAACAAACAGAACAGAACGAGAAGGCTAAAAAATACAAGCCAACGATCATCGAATGATTACCATTGAGAATAAAATGAAACCGCCCCGCCACTGAAGTCGGGGCGGTTTTTGATTGAAAGGTCTGAATGATGATTGGTCTGCGTGGCTTGATTGCTT
>JBCCWB010000228.1:0-6674 GCA_039194345.1 Planctomycetota bacterium | reverse complement strand
CTGCAGTGCGATTTGGCCGATAGCCTCATCACTCTCGGCCAGTAGCCTGCAGGCTTCATTTAGGCGTTGATCGATAACGAAGTCGATGAAACGCTGCCCCGTGCGCTTGCGGAAGAACCGGCTGAAAGCCCCAGGAGAAAGATTGGCGGCGTGGGCGGCGCCGTCCAGCGTTACCTCGCCGTCGAGTTGCCGGTGCACGTAATCGATCGCCCGGCTGATCCGGTCGGAGTTGGAAGACGCCAGGGCGGTATAACTAGGGCTCGCAAGGGCGCGGGCGTTTTCGGCCTGCTCGTCGATGCGGATCAGCATGTCCAGCAAGGAAACGACGCGGTGCGCGGCATCCAGTCCTTGGAGATCCCGTAGCCGGTCGGCTACGCCTTCGTGGGCACCACACGGCCAAACCAGCCCTCCTTCCCCACGGCGAAGGAGGTCGCTGATCCGCTGCATCTCGGGGCGGTGGAAGAAGTCTTCGCCGAGGCAGTCTGTGCGGAATTGGGCGTAGCACGAATTCGCGGGGGTGGCCCGGCTGCGCGGGGTATCGCTATAGAACATGTGCGGCAGGTCGGGACCGAACAGGTAGAGCTCGCCTTCTTCAAACCGGCCAACGTGATCACCCACGAGCCTTCGGCCGCGGCCGCCTTCGATCAATAGCAGCTCGGCTTCGGGGTGGATGTGGTAGGGGCAGTCGAACGCTTCGCCTTCAAATTGGAGGCAGGCGAACGAGGCCCCTTCGGGGTAGACAACATGTTCAAAGGCGGGCTGCATCTGGTTTTTTAATGTTCATCGTCGAATGAAAAACCCTTCGTAAGTCATAATAGTATTAAAAATGGCTCTCTGAAATGTAGTCCATTTCAGCGGGCCGTCGCACAATTGGGTCGTAGTCGATGCCTCCCCTGTTTCATGGAGACCCACTGCGATGATTGCCCCCTCTCTCCCCCAAGCGCTTCCCGAGCAAGGAATCACGACCCAGATTCTCCGCGAACTGGCCCCGCCCCTGCCCCATGCCGCGCCGACCCGGATCGCGGTCGTGGCGTGTGGCCTGCAGATCCACTTTCCTTGGGAACCGGCCCGTGCGCGATACGAAGAGGTGCTCGATTTACTTGGAGCGGCCTTGCCTGCCGAGCAGTTCGAGATTGTCAGGGCAGATGAACCGTTCGAAGACCCCGACGCGCTGATCCGCTTCCTATCGCGTGAGTCCGAGCACGAGCTCCACTGCGTCCTGCTGTTCCACGCGGCCTACACCGCAGGGGAAATCGGCGCGTACCTCGGGCGTTGGCTGACCGAGCAGGGCTTGCCGCTCATGAGCTGGTCGTTTCCAGACCCGCCCGCCGAGCGGCTGAGCGCCAACAGCCTTTGTTGTCAGAATTTTCTCCTGAACATGCTCAATCGGCTGGACGTCCGCTACGCCTGGTTGCACGAAGAGGTCGGGGACACGCTACCCGAAGAGATCGCCCGCTTCTGCCGGGTGGCCCGCGCCCGGCAACGCCTGCGCTTCGGCAAGGCTCTACACGTCGGGGGCTCGCGTGTGATCGCGTTCTACGATGGCGAGACCGATGAGCTCTCGGTCATCCGGCAGTTCGGCCTGCGCTTCGACCGGATCGATCTCCAGGCGGCGTTCGATTATTCACGCAAGCTCGACGACCACGCCATCCGCAGCCTACTCGAATCGATCACAAGGTCGTCTCGGTGCGCGGTGAATGACGTCCCCGATGAGCAGGCCATGCAGACCTTGCGGCTGGGCTTGGCGATCGCACACATGGCCGCCGAGGGCGGGTACATCGGTTGCACGATCAAGAGCTGGCCGGAGCTGTTCGACCAGTACGGCTGCGCCTGCGACGGCTCGGTATCGATGCTCAACGACTGGGGCCTGTGCACCACCGAAGAGGGTGAGATGAACGGCCTCATCTCGTCGCTGACGATGCACCTGCTCTCCGAAGGCGACGCGATCCCCACGATGATGGATCTCTCGGCGGTCAACCCGCAGACCAATCGCATCGGCATTTGGCACTGTGGCGCATCGCCCACCCGGCTGCTGCGTGCGGGCGACAACTTCGAACTGCGCAAACACTCCATCCTCGAAAACGCCGACCCCGAGACCGCGGTGGGCATGATGGTCGAGTTCCCGTTAGCTCTGGGGCCAGCGACGTTGGTTAGGTACCAGTCGCCCGACGCGGGGCGGATGTTCGCCTTCGAGGGAGAGATGGCCGACTGCACGATGCCCTTCCGCGGGGTATACGGCGAGCTCATCCCCAAGGCCCCGGCCACCGCGTCGCAGATCATGGGCACCATCCTCAGCGGCGGGCTCGACCACCATTGGTCGCTGGGCTACGGCCACTGGTACGAAGATCTGGCGATGCTCAACTTCTTCCTGGGCGTGCAGACGTTGGAAGTTTCGCAACACGACCGCCTCTCGGGGTTCGGCCCCGCTGAAGCGCAAACCGCCGGAGCAGCGCGATGACTTCCGAAACGCTCTCCAAACCGCTCGATGTCGTGGTGTTGGGCTTGAACATCGTCGACGTGCTGGTGCGTTTGCCGCGCGAAGTTCAGGTCGGCGAGAAACACCAGGTCAACGAACTGGTCATCCAGGGCGGCGCACCCGCGGGCAACGCGGCCTGTGGCCTGGCACGGTTAGGTTGGCGCACCGGCTTCGCGACCCGGCTGGGCGACAACGCCCTGAGCGCCAACGCCCGAGCAGACCTCGAGCGTTACGGCTTGCAGCCCGATCTGTTTGTCGATACCCCGGGCGCCCAGCCCGCGGCGGCGGTCGTGCAGATCGACCCGGCTGATGGCGAACGCACCGTGTTCTACTCGCTCGAGGGCTACCTCCCCTTGGAGCCCGATGAAGTCCCGGTCCAGGCGATCCAGAACGCCCGGCTCCTGCTGACCGACGGCTACGAGCCCGAGGTGGGCCTGTGTGGGCTTGAAGCGGCATGCGAGGCGGGCGTGTCGAGTGTGCTCGACATCGAAGCCGGTGACCCCGCGGTGATGAGCCGTATGATCGAACTCGGTACGGATTGCATTCTCCCTCTGATCGCTGCGCAGCAACTCAGCGGCGAAGACGAGCCCGACGCCGCGATGCGCCACCTTGCCGAGTGGACCGACGCGCAGTTGGTTGTCACCGACGGCACGCACGGCAGCTGGGCGCTGACGCCCGAGGGTGTGATCCATCAGCCCCCGTTCCTCGTGGATGCGGTCGACACCACGGGCTGCGGCGACTCGTTCCACGCGGGATACGCCAGCGCGTTGCTCGACGGTTTGTCTTTGGTACTGCGTTTAGAGATGGCGGCATTGGTTGCCGCCCGCGTCGCCACCCAACTCGGCGGACGCACCGCCTTGCCCACGCGAGAAGAACTGGCCGAATCCGATCTGTCGAAGGCCTCGCCGATTTTACTGAACCACCTGCGGAACACCTGCCATGCATGAACGACTGAAGAATAAGCTCGAAGCCCTGCGCGGCGACCTGATGTGTGGTGAATTCATCTTGGCCGACGCGAAAGACGCCGACATGGCCTGGGGCGTCCCCAGCCCGGGCCGTGGCTGGCCCAGCGATGACGATGCGCCTTACCGCTCGATACCCACGTTCCTCGACGAGGTCCGGCAGGTGGTCGAGCAGGGCGAGGTAGACATCATGCTCGCGTCTGTCTCCGCGATGAGCCGGTTGGCGCATCAGGAAAAACTGTTCGAGTCAAGCGATGTCACGCCCGCCATCCGCGCCAACGACACCACCGACGTCTGGGCGGTGCGCGGGGGGGCGTACTGCGAGCAACCCTCCCGCGCGTTTTGCTCCTGCTACATCACCGAGGCGCAGCACGGCACGCTCCACCCCGAGCTCGGCACCCCGCCGACGGTGAACCTCGGCCTGTACTCGATCACCTTCAACAACAACCTTGAGCTTGACCTAGCCAACCTGGAAGCGTTCCACGCGTTCCGCGCCCAGGCGGCGGAGGCCGACTTCAAGTACTTCCTGGAAATCTTCGCGCCCAATGTGGACTGCGGTATCTCGACCGATCAGATCCCCGCCTACGTCAACGACATGATCTGCCGGTCCCTGGCCGGCGTAGCGCTATACGAGCGGCCGCAGTTCTTGAAGATCCCTTTCCTCGGGCCGGCGGCTCTGGACGAACTGGTCTCCTACGACCCGTCGCTGATCGTCGGCGTACTCGGCGGTTCGAGCGGCACCACATGCGACGCGTTCACGCTACTATCGCAGGCCCAGAAGTACGGGGCCCGCGTGGCGCTGTTTGGCCGAAAGATCAAGGATGCAGAGGCTCCTCTGGAGTTTATTCGATGCTTACGCCTGATTGTCGGTGAAGCAATGGCGCCGAGAGAAGCGGTAAAGCTGTATCACGATCGACTTACTCAGATCGGTTTATTGCCTCGCCATATGCTGCAAGATGATCTTCAGCTTACGGTGGGTAGTCTTAGTTATGGCTAAAGCCGTGGCATTCATGCTTTGAATCAATAAGTCTTGTAAAGCATGCTTAGATAGTGCGAGTGCCACGTGAGGTTATAGTGAAGGTGGTGTCAACACGAAGAGTGTCGTTCTACTCTGTATCGGCACTGCCGATATTGCCAAGGCTCCATCGAACTCTTGGCGCAGGGTGCTGAGGCCGTCCTTGTATACAAGCATTAGCGCCTCAATTCCGCCTTTGGTGTGAGGCGTAGCGTGAGTTTTCGTATGACGCGACTGGGGGGCGGAGGTATGGCAACCCTCAGTTTTGTCGCTGCCCGCGTATATCCAGCTGGTTTATCCAGTTGCTGCGTGTGTCAGGGCGACCTGTGCGCCGTCCGTAGGTGTCATATTGGTTTTCGCGTATCGCTTGGCTCGAATGTCCAAAGTCATTAAGCCTGTGATCGCAATCGCCACGACGAACAAGCCGGCGAAGATGTAGAGCGTGGTCGCGTAGTTGCCGGTGGCCTCTTGGATGCGGGTCACCAGGGTTGGGCCCACCAGGCCCGCGGCGGCCCAGGCGGTTAGCGTGTAGCCGTGGATAGCTCCAAGCTGCTTGGTTCCGAAGAGGTCGCCGAGGAAGGCCGGTACGGACGCGAATCCGCCGCCGTAACAGGTCAGGATGAGCAAGACCAGGGCCTGGAACTGCCACGGCGAAGGTGAACGGGTGAGCAGAAAGAATGCGATGATTTGAATGATGAAGAACGCAGCGTAGGTCGCGGGTCGGCCGATGTAGTCCGAAAGCGAGGCCCAACCGATCCGGCCGAGTCCATTAAACAGTCCCATGAGCCCAACCATCGCAGCGGCCGCGGTAGCCGACATGCCCGCCATGGTTTGGGCCATTGGGGAGGCGACCGAGATCAAAGCTATTCCGCAGGTGATATTGATAAAAAGCATGAGCCACATGAAGTAGAAACGGCGAGTCTGGATGGCTTCGAACACGGTGAGTTGGGCGAGGTCTTCCTGAACTTGCTTACGCTGGGCGGGGTTTTCATCAATCTTTTCGTCAGTCAGGTGCGCGGGTTTCCAGCCCTTGGGTGGAGGGGTAATGTAGAGCGCGCTGCTGAAGATCACCAAGAAGTAGATACTGCCGAGGATGTAGAACGTCGTAGCGGGACCCACGGAATCGAAGAGCCGCTGCATCGCGGGTCCAAAGATCATGGCGGCGAAGCCGAAGCCCATGATCGCCATGCCTGTGGCTAGCCCGCGCTTGTCGGGGAACCATTTGACCAAAGTCGATACGGGGGTGATGTAGCCCACACCTAATCCGATGCCGCCCAGCACGCCATAGGTAGAGATGAATAACGGGAGCGACTCGAGCGTGACCGCAAGCCCCGCTCCCAAGGTGCCCAACCCGTAGCAGACGGCCGCGAGCATACCCGAGGCGCGTGGACCGTGTTTCTCAACGAAGTGGCCCAAGAAGGCTGCGGACAATCCCAAACAAACAATCGCTACGGAAAACGCCAGTGTGATCGAGGACTTCTGCCAGCCCAAAGTTTCTTTCAACGGCAAAGTCATCACGCTATAGGCGTAGACCGAGCCGATCGAAATGTGAATACCAACGCCAGAGAGAGCGACGAGCCAACGGTTGCGGGGAGCGGACATGGTCTGCCTAGGGTGTGGGGGTGAACTTGAGGGGGAGCGGCCTTTTCTCGGCCGTCCGATCGCCTGGGTAACGCTGGCGTGGGTCAGAACCCGCCCGTCCGCATGTCCTCGAGTGACTCGGGGAAGGGGTAGCGGCTGTAGACCGCCGTGGGTGCCGCCTCGAACATGGCGGGGGAGGGGTAGACGTCGCCTGTGTAGCCCGATTCGTGCATCACGCGCAGGATCGACTCGAAACTGGGCTCCAGGCCGTTTGCATCTTCAATGCGGTTGGCCCGGCCTTCAAGGAACGAGACAGTCGCAGTGGGTTGCCATTGCGAATGATGTTTCAAGAGTTGGGTGATGAGCTCGAACCCTTCGCCCAGGTCAGCGAGGGTCATCGTCTTGCAATGCGAGGGACGAAGCAGAGCGAGTACTTCCACAAGCCCCATGTCGTATTTCAGAACCGTCACTTTGTCGCGCATCGCAAACTGCTTGGCGTGGGCGGTCACGCTTTCGGGCGTCCATTGGCAGCCCGGTAGCAGGTTGGTGAGTTGGCCGATGATGCCGGAATGGTTGTCTTCGGTATTCGCGGCACACACAAGCGATCGATATCGGCCCATGACCAGATCGTCGAGGAGGT
>JBCCWB010000227.1:0-6692 GCA_039194345.1 Planctomycetota bacterium | reverse complement strand
AACTTCCCGGCTCCGCTATTCGGCGGTTTAGCCTCATCAGGTATCTCAGGAGTTTGCATATGGCACGCGCACGTTCGGGCGGAGGCAGCAACGGATCGATCTGGGGCTTGGTCCTTTTTGGGGCTGGCTTCTTTATCTCTATGATCCTCGCCATCGTGTTTTTCACGAAAGTCGAAGCCGCAAAACAGGCTGAGCAGGCCGCCGTGGCCGAGCTGAATTCGGTCCGTAACAGCGCCGACAGCAACAATCCCGCCTACACCGCTATCGTCGCGGAGGGTTCGGGCACCGCTGTCAGCAAGCTTCTGACCAACATCGATTCGCTCCGCCAGCAAGTCAGCGGCTTGCAAGGCGAGGTCGGCAGCCTCAACGGTCAACTGAGCTCAACCCAGGCTCAGCTCAAGACGCAGTCCGACGCGACCAAAGATGCCCAGGAAGACCTCCAGAAAACGGTTGACGCCAAGGAAGCCCAGGCCAAGGACCTGACCGCTCAGGTCAACGCGTTGGAATCCACCGTCAGCAACATCTCCAGCGAAAACACCCGCCTCAAATCGCTGATTGACTCGTCGATCGAAGACATCCGTGCGGATTACGAACGTCAGCTCGCCGATGGCCGCAAACGGCTCGCCGAGGCACAAGCTCAGGCTACAGCGAGCAACCGTAACGTCATTGAACTGCGTGAAACCATTGAAGTTCTCCGTGGCAAGCGTAACCCCGACATCCCGGTGACCCTCGCCGACGCGACCGTCGTGGCCCAGATCCCCGATCAAAACAAGGTCTACCTCGACATCGGCCGTGATGCCGGACTCCGTCTGGGGCAGGTCTTCCAGGTTTATGACGCCGGGGATATCGTCAAGATCGAAGACCCTGATGCCGAGGGCAAGGCGGTTGTTGAGGTCATCAACATCAACTCCAACAGCGCGATCGGCCGCATCGTGCAACGCAAGCCCCGCACAGCCGTGAACGACGGCGACATCCTCGTCAATGTGGTTTTCGACCCCAACCGTCTCTACTCCTTCCACGTCTTCGGCCAGTTCGACCTGAACTACGACGGCGACCTCGATGTGAACGGCAACGACCAAGTGCAAAACCTGGTCACCCGTTACAACGGCCTGATCTCCAAAGAGCTCGGCTTCGCCACCGACTACCTGGTCCTCGGCATCGAGCCCCTGTTGCCTGATCGCCCGGAAGACGAACTGGACCTGATCAAGATGCGGGAATACCGCACCGCTCTCGAGAACTACCAGGCCTACCAAGACCTGATCGCCAAGGCTCGTGAGCTGGGTGTTCCCGTGCTCAACCAGAACCGCTTCCTTGATCTGATCGGTTACTTCGAACGCTGAAGACGCACGGCGGGTGATTAACACCGGCCCGTTTCAGGGACTGATTCCATGGCCCAGAGGGGACCGGTCTACGAAAAGGTCGAATACGTCCTCGCCCGACTGCTGGCCACGGCTGTGACCGGCTTCGAGGTCGAACAGAGCCAGAAGACCGCCCGATTTATCGGCGCGCAGCTCGACCGCTTCGATGCCAAGCACCGCAAGCGTGCCCAGCACAACATCCGCCAGTGCTTCCCCGACTGGACCGCCGACGAGGTTCGGCTGTGCGCCAAAAAATCGACTCAGCACCTGATTCAGTTGGCGTTCGAGACGCTCCATACCCCGAAGGTATTGAACGCCGACTCTTGGCCGAACCACATCAAGATGGTCAATCTCGGCCCCGCCATCGACCTGCTGAATTCCGATGGCCCCACGATCCTGCTCACTGGGCACCAGGGCAATTGGGAGGTCTTGGGCTACCTCTTGGCCTTGCTCGGCTACGACATGGACACCATCGCCCGGCCGTTGGACAACAAGCTGATCAACGACTGGCTGCTTGGCATCCGCGAGAAGCAGGGGATGCGGATCGTGACCAAGTTCGACGCCACCGAACGCATGGTCTCGGTCTTGGAGCAGGGCGGGGCTTTGGCTTTCACGGCCGACCAGAATGCGGGGGACAAAGGGATCTTCGTGCCGTTCTTCGGCCGGTTGGCGAGCACGTACAAATCCATCGGCCTGTTGGCGATGACCCACAACGCTCCGATCGTCTGCGGCTACGCCCACCGCATCGGCCAGGACTTCAAGTTTGAGATGGGCATCACCGACATCATCTACCCCGACGATTGGGAAGCCCAGCCCAACCCCCTCTACTACATCACCGCACGCTACTGCCGAGCGTTTGAGTCAATGGTGCGAGATCGCCCCGATCAGTTTCTCTGGAGCCACCGCCGATGGAAGAGCCGGCCAAAGCATGAAAAAAAAGGCAAACCCATCCCCCGCGCCCTGCGGGCGAATCTGGAAGACTTACCCTGGATGACCCCGGGCTTGATGCAGCAGCTGGAGAATCCGCCCCCGCTGTATACCGCCTGAACCGTGGTGAAAGCTCGGTATTTACCCCGCCTCGCTTGACCGGGGGGTGGGGGTGCGCATAATCCTTCGTCCGAGGGTTTTCCGGCACGGTTTCTGGGGACCCGTTCCCGTGCCGGGTGCGGACCGACCGGTCCAGTCCCAAGCCCCAAGCCGATGTGCCGCGATGTGGCACCCAGAAAGAGAATGATCATGGCAGACCAAGACGAACCGCTGCGCCTGAAAGACAAGAAGATCCTGGTGGTCGATGACGACCCCGAAATCCGCGCCGCGATCGATCACGCCCTGCAAGCCGAGGGCGCTCTGACTCAGGTCTGCGGCGATGGCAACTCTGCGGTCCGCATATGCGAAGGCGATCCGCCGGACCTCGTGGTGCTGGACATGATGTTGCCCAAGCGCTCGGGTTTCCTGGTCCTCGAAAAAGTCAAAAAGTTTGATTCGCCCCCCCGTGTTGTGATGGTCACCGCTAACGAGGGCAAGCGGCACCAGCAATACGCCGAGAACCTTGAGGTCGACGGCTATCTGCTCAAGCCCGTTCGGCTCGAACGGCTGATCACGCTGGCTGAGGAACTGCTGGGCGGCGACTGAACTTGTCCGCCGGGCCTTTCATATTTCGTTTTGCCTGAATAATTGCTTTGATGGGCAGCCGACGCGGCCAAGAGTTCGTTGATGCCGTCTCAGCGTTCGCCGGGTTATCGTTTGGCTTCCGGGAGGTCCTGGCTGAACATATAATTGATTGGTGTCCACCCGATTTTCTCGTTTGGCTCAGTTCTTTATTCCTGCCGACAGGGAGCACGCCATGTTTCATCTTCCGATCTGCGGCCGTGTAGCGGTGTGCTATGTACTGGCGGGCTTGACGACCTTGATGCTCGTTGGGGTGTCCAGTTCGGCGGAGCCAACGATCGCCCGGCTCCAGACCGATGACGGCAATATCTATCAAGGCGAGTTGATCCGCCAGACCGCCCAGGTGGTGGTGCTCAAGGTCCATGGCATCGACGCATCGTTTGACCAGGAAGACATTGCGATCTTTGAGTTGCTTGAAACCCCATCGCAGATCTATAAGCGCAAGCGTGCGGTACTCAAGAAGGAAGATCTCACCGGCCGACTGGCCCTTGCGCGGGAGATGCGTGACCTAGACGCGCTGCGGTACGCCATGTCGGAGCTCAATGCCCTGAACCGCGATTTCCCCGAGCACCCCGTGGTGCTGGATGAGATCGCCATCGTCGATGCCAAGCAACGCCTGAAAGAAACTCAGGCCGAAGCGGGGGCCACTACGGGGCGAGACCCGTCGAGGCGTCCGGGACGACGGGGCGAGACCGAAGACAATTTGTTTCTCTCGGATCGCCAGATCAACCTGATCAAGGTGTACGAAGTTGTGCTGTCGACCGAACCCCGGATCGAGATCTCTGATGAAACCCTCAATTCGTTTTTTCAGAAGTACAGCGACAACCGACTGGTGCCCGCGGGCCGCAGGGACCGTGGGGCATTCAGGCGACTGGAGGGCTATGAGCAGCTCGACGTGATGTTCCGGGTCCAGGCCCGGGACCTGTACGACCAAGTGGAGGTGCGGCAGGAGCCAGCCCCGCTCGCGAAGTTCCGCCGCAGCGTCAACCCGCAGTATGTCGCCCGGTACTTCGCGCCGACCTTCGGTCACGGGCAGATCCGTGGCCTGTCGCTGTTCAACAACCGCCCCGAAGACGAAGCCGAGGCGTACACCAACTTTTACCGGCTCAGCCAGTTCCGCTTCGAGGACACGCCGATGATTGACCGGGCCAATCCCGACATGTCCCTGCTGCTGCAGTGGGGGCTCGAACGCGAGTCCGCCCGGTATCCCGCGCCAGACATCCCCGGCTGGAAGCCGGTGTTCCGCTCGACCGACGATGCGGAGTACCGGCGCTACGTCGCCTGGATCGACAGCCTATTCAAGGAAGATCTCGACTACGGCATCGCGCCACCCCGGCTCGACGAGGAGTGACCCAAGGGCTGATAACCCACGCCGCCCCGAATCGCCGAGTAGCGGGCGATTTTCATCGATTCGGCGTGGCTTTGGGGCTATGCGAGGGGATGATGAACCTCTGCGACCCCCGTGAGCCCGATTCCTGGGGAATCGTACGCTGGGCTGTTGCGTAGGGGCGTGATGCGTTATCCTATGCTGTTCCAAAGACTAATCCTCTGTCGTCTTGTTTCTCAGATTCGTACGAAAGGGCTTGCCGCGTGACCCGACTGAAATTTTTGATGCTGGCCGGATCGATTTCACTGACCGGAGTGATGGTGGGTTGCGACGATCAGATTGCTCAGACCGCCAAGGCCCGCGCCGCGTTGGACGATGCGATTGTGATTCTCGATGAAGCCGAGCAGGGCTTTGCCGCCGCCGAAGGCAACTACGGTAAGATCCGGATGGACCTGCTCAACGACGCGGAGACCAAGCTCAAGGCCGTGATCGCTCAGGACGCCGATCGCCTAGCCAAGTCCGGTGCCCACCGCCTGATGGCGGGGGTGAACCGATCCAAGGCCAACGCCTCGATCGATCAAGCGGCTTCGGAGTTCGCTCAGATCAACAGCCGTAGCGCAGGCCTGTTCAACCAACTCGCAACCGTGCAGCAGATCAACACTCTGATCGTTTCTCGCACCGGCGACGGTGGTGAGATCGTGCAAGCCCTCGACGAGGGGCAGGGTTTGATCAAGCAGAGCAAAGCCGCGGTCAACGCCAGCCTTGCGGAGTTGTCGGTCGAGCGGGAAGCCGCCACCCTGAATGCAGAGAAATTCAATGCCGAGGTCGCTAGCCATCTGACGCGGGCCCGGGAGTTTGAAGAGCAGTCGCGTGTGGCCCCCAACGATGAAGTGAAGCAGGACGTTTTCACCAAGGCCTACTCGGCTCAGATCGATGCCCAGTCCGCCCAGCGTGAAGCGCAGGAGCAGGAAATCCTGGCCCAACTCGCCGCGGAAAAGATTGATTCGTTGCGTAAGGAAATCGTGCTGTGGGACAAGATGTCTGCCCAGCTGACCGAACTCAAGAAACGTGTCGAGGCCGAGGGTGCCGATGCCGCCCGCGATATCGACTCGGCGGGTAGCAACCGTGTTTTGGAAATGACCAACGTCCAGAAACAGGTGGATCAGCTCGCCTCGATCTACAGCGAGAACGTGGACACCAGCCTCGCCGCCGCGGCCGCCGGCATGAACGAAGCGATCTCGCAGCTTGATTCTGCCATCCGCGACGCAAAGTCCAACGAAAAGCAGACGTTGCGGTTTGAACAGATCGGGGCCAAGGTCGAACTGGCGGGTGTGCTTAGCCGGCATGCCAACTACGCCGGTGACCTCAGCCAGATGTTCGGTTCGATTATCCAGTCACCGGTGGTTGCCGGGAGCCTCGCCGCGGCGGAATTCAAAACCAAACAAGACCAATTCGCCCAGCAAGCCGCGGACCTGACCAAGCAGGCCCGAGACGTCATCACCGAGGGCCTGGCCGAGACCGAAGGCATGGTCGGCGAAGACGTCATCGGCCAAGCCACCCAGGGCCTCGCCCAGGCTTTCCGTTCCTACGGTGAACAACTCAACTAAACCAAAACCCTCTCACGAATAAAACAACCGGCGGCGAGTTCAGACTCGCCGCCGGTTTTCGTTTGTGTGTTGATGTCGCGTACCGAAGGCCGCGGCGTTATCCGAGGATCTGCAGCTCCGCCAGAGCGATCGAGGTGTCCTGGGAAAACTCGAAGACCTTGTCCAGACTCGCCGTGAGGAAGACCGACCACACCGCGTCGGTAGGTCCTGCGATCCGGACCTTACGCCCTTGGTCGGCCGCGAGTTTACGGATCTCCAGCATCTGCGAAATGTTGGAACTGTTGAGCACCGGTACCTGAGACAGATCGATCACCACGTGCGGCGGCTTTTCTGCGGCGGCGTATTGAGTTTTGAGCACCTCGATCTCTTCGGAGAACGAAGGCTCTTGCGACATCTGGCTCACCCAGATCTGATCAGACCATTTTTGCAGCGGCATACGGATTCCTCATTCAAACGGGTCGGGGGTGAGTGAATTTATTCGGCGGTTGGCTCGGCACCGTCAGCAGGCGGCGTGCCGTTGTCGGCGGCCGCGGTATCGTCCTGGTTGTCCTCGTCTTTCACCCGGGCCACGCCGACGAGCTTGTCGCCGGAGGCGAGGCTGATGACGCGGACACCCGCCGAGGCCCGCTTGGTCTGGCGGACGGTCCCGGCGTTGATGCGGACGATCATGCCGTTGACGGTGATCAGCATCAGGTCGTCGGCCTCGGTGATACGACGCAGGGCGACCACGTT
>JBCCWB010000226.1:0-6700 GCA_039194345.1 Planctomycetota bacterium | reverse complement strand
TCCGCACCTCGCCTTCTGACGCGCGCCAGGGCGTGGTCATTACCGAGATCCTGATGGATCTGGACATCAGGGAAGTGGCTGTCACCCTCAACCTCTGCCCTCGTCGCCAACCGCATCCGCATGGAAACGGTCGCGGCCAACGTTGCGAACGCCAACAGCATCGAAGATGCGAACGGTGAGAACGTCCCTTTCCGCCGGCGGATCGCCATCCTTAGTGAAGGCGATACTGCTACTGGGAAGGCAGACGGTGTCCACGTTCGCCAGATCATGCTCGACCCCGCGCCTTTCATGGAACGTCATCAGCCCGACCACCCGCTCGCGGACAGCGAAGGCTACGTCAAGTACCCCAACATTAACCCGATCAACGAACAAGTGAACGCCCTTGAGATCGCCCGGGCCTACGAGGCCAACATCCAGGCCGCTGAGGCCACCAAGGCCATGATGCAGTCGGCCCTCCGCCTGCTGGCCTGAGCGATCGTCGTCATTTAACGCAGTAACCCGCTACCGCCATCAAACCCGAGTCCAACATGCCCGATCCACTGGGTCTCATCAATCCGAATCAAGGCGTCAGCCCGCTCCAGCCCGGCAAGCCCCTGGCCGCTCCGAAGGTCGAAGGCCCGGGGTTTAAAGATGTGCTGATGAAGAATATCGAACAGGTTAGCAAGCTCCAGAAGGACGCCGAGGTGGCGTACGAAGATTTCGCCACCGGCGACCGCAACGACATCGATGGCGTCATGATGGCCAAACAGAAAGCAGATATCGCGTTCCAGATGCTGATGCAGGTGCGCAACAAGATGATGGACGCCTACGAAGAAGTGAAACAGATCCGAGTTTAAGGCAGAGTGATGAGTGCACAGTGAACGGTGATGAGTAAAGACAAGAGCATAGGGTAGCAGAGTCGGCGGAGCCGCTCATCACCCGTCACTGTTCACTCATCACTGAAGTAAGGCAGGAGGCCGACTCAAGATGGATTTTGCAAGGAAATATTGGACGGCGATCCGGGCGCAGATGGAGGGGCTCCCCGCTTCGACCAAGCTATTGATCGGCTCGCTGGTGGTGATCATGCTGCTGGTCGGGTTTATCGCGTTGCTCTACGCGGGCAAGCCCGAGACGGTGCCGGTCAGTCGGTTCGCGGATGGCCGTAGTGAAGAGGTCGTCAATCTTCTCAGCGGCGCTGGGATTAAGGCAGAGATCAAAGGCGGCCAAGTCTACGTGCCCGCGGCCAAGCGCGTTGACGCGATCGCGGTCTTGGCCCGCGAAGACATGCTTTCGGAAAACGCCTCTTCTGCGTTCGCCGACATCACCGGCAACCCGTGGGAAACCGATGCCCAAGGCGACCGCAAGTATCTCCTGGCCACGCAGAACTACCTCGGCGTGGTGGCTCGGAAGATCGACGGCATCCGTTCTGCCGACGTGGTGATTTCTCTGCCCGAGCGAGTCGGTTTCGGTCGAAGCGGGGCCAACCCGTCGGCTTCGGTCACGGTCACGATGAACGGCACCCAGGCCGTGGGCAAGCACCGCGTCGAATCGCTGGCGGGCCTAGTGAGTGGGGCGGTCGCCGAGCTGCGGCCGCAGGACGTGGTGGTGATTGACGCGAACAGTGGCCGTCAGCACACCGTCGCCGACGAGGATGACATCGTCCCGACTGAAGTCATCGAGCTTGTCCGTCATCAAGAAGAGTATCACCGCAAGAAGATCGAGGACACGCTCCGCACCATCCCCGGCGTGATCGTCGCGGTCCGCGTCAGCACCAATCCGATCCGCAGCGAGACCCGCCGTGAGCACAAGTTTGCTGACACCGAGCCGCTCAAGGTCCAGGAAGAAAACGAGCTGATCAGCAAGAGCTTTGATCGCGGCGGCGAGGCGGGCGCACGCCCCAACACCACGCTCACCATTGATCCCGGCGACAACCTAACCCAGGAAACCACCGAGACGATGACCCGCAGCGAGTTCGGTGAGAAGCAGCTGGTCAGCACGTCGCAGATCGAGTTGGCTGGGCACCAGATCGAGCAGATCAATGTGACCATCAATGTGCCACGTAGCTACTTCGTCAACATCTACAAGGCGATGAATCCTGATACCGAAGACGCGCCCGACGCCGCGACGCTCGATCCGATACAGACTGCGGAGATCGACAAGATAAAGGCGCAGGTCGCGCCGCTCGTCGCTGTCAGCGAAGACACCCCGGGCATCATCGAAGCCAATATGGTCTACGACATGGCCTATCTCCAGCCCGAGTTTGCCGGCCCCGCCGGCTCCGGCGGCGGGGGTGTCATGGGTGTCATGACCGACTCGAACATGGTCGCGACCGCCTCGGCGGGGGCCCTCGCGGTGATCTCGCTGGCGCTCGCTTTGATGATGGTCAAGAAGGCCACCAAGCCCGAGGCTTTGCCTTCGATTGAAGAGCTGGCCGGTGTTCCGCCGACCCTGCCTACCGAGGAAGAACTAATCGGCGAGGCCGACGAGGTCGAGGCGTCGATGGCCGGTCTGGAGGTCAACGAAGACGAGCTCCGCACCCGCAACCTCGCG
Source organism: Planctomycetota bacterium (assembly GCA_039194345.1). Taxonomy (GTDB): domain Bacteria; phylum Planctomycetota; class Phycisphaerae; order Phycisphaerales; family Phycisphaeraceae; genus Algisphaera. Next base: position 4,171 of record JBCCWB010000226.1, on the reverse strand, counting down.
GATCAGATCAACGAGATGATTAAGTCCGCCCCGAACGACGCGGGCAGCCTGTTGGGCAAATGGGTGCAGGCCGAAGACTGAGTGTGTCGCCGAGGATGCTCGGCGTGATGAGGTAACCGATGTTCAAGTCCATCAAAGCCACCGATACGATCGACGACCTGAGCGGCGTGCGCAAGGCGGCGGTGTTGTTGCTGGCGCTCGACAGCGAGGCTTCGGGGCTGATGCTCAAGTCGATGCCCACGCAAGCGGTAGAAGAAGTGACCCGCGAGCTGGCGAGCATCGGCAGCGTCCCGCCGCGGTTGCGTGATGAGGTGGTTACCGAGTTCTACAACCTCGCGGTGTCGCAGAGCTGGGCGGTTGAAGGCGGTCTCGAAAACGCGCGGATGCTGCTGTCCAGCAGCCTGTCGAAAGAAGACGCCGACGCGATCATGCAGCGGATCAGCCACCAGGTCCGCAAGACGCCGTTCGCATTCCTGCAGAAGGCCGAGAGCTCGAACCTTCTTACCTTTATCCAGGACGAACACCCGCAAACCATTGCCCTGATTGTCAGCCACCTGCAGTATTCCAAGGCTTCGGAGATCCTCGGCGGCCTGCCCACCGCCAAACAGATCGAGGTCGTCAAGCGGGTCGCCAATATGGAGCAGACCAACCCCGAAGTGATTAACGAGGTGGAGAAGGGCCTCGAAGCCCGCCTCGCCAACATGCTCAACCAATCCTTCGAGAAGCTGGGCGGGGTCAACAGCGTCGCGGAGATGCTCAACCTCACCGACCGGACCACCGAGAAGTCGATTATGGAAGGCCTCGAGGCCGACGACCCGGACCTGGTCGAAGAGATCCGCCGGCTGATGTTCGTCTTCGAAGACATCAACCTCGTCGACGACAAGGGCATCCAGGCGGTACTCAAAGAGGTCGAGAACGACGAGCTGTCGCTGGCCCTCAAGACCGCCAGCCAGGACCTACAGGACAAGATCTTCCGCAACATGTCCGAACGTGCCGCGACACTCATCTCCGAAGACATGGAGTTCATGGGCCCGGTCCGCGTCAGCGACGTGGAGTCGGCTCAGCAGCGCATCGTCGACATCGTCCGCCGGCTCGAAGATGCCGGCGAGATCATTATCAGTGGCCGCGGCGGCGACAAAGATCTGGTGGTGTAGGAGTTGGGGGCTTAGGAATAACGCTCTGGCTCACTACTTCTACCTGAACCCACCAACGCTCGAAAACTTAAGCCCGCTCGCTAAATCACAGACCCCAAATCCAAGCCCCTTAGCCCCTAATACCCAAGCCCCCAAATGCCCATCCTCAAGCAACAAGCCAGCCAACCCCTGATCCGTGACGCGGTGGTGTTGGACCTGGGCGACCTGGGAAGACAGGCGGCGAAGCTCAAGGCCGCTGCGCAGGCCCGGGCGGAGCAGATTTTGCAGGATGCCCGGGACGAGGCGCAGCGCATCATCGCTGCCGCCGAAAAGACCGGTTTCGATGCCGGGCACGCCAAGGGCTTGGCTCAAGGCATGGAGGAAGGCAAAACGCAGGGTCACACCGAAGCATTGGCCGCGGGGAACGATCGCGTCCAGCAAGTGACGGCTCAGTTCGATGCGGTCGCTCGAGATTGGGACGCCTATCGCACCGAGATGGACCGCGAGGCCCGTGCCGCGGTGCTGCGTTTCGCGGTGAAGTTCGCACAGCAGGTCACCCATCGCGTGATCGAAGTCGATCCCGACGTGATCGCGGATCAGGTTGCCACGGCCTTATCGCATGTGCTCGAACCGACCGACGTCGCGATCCGTGTGCACCCCGAAGACCAAGATGCGCTGCGGGAAGTCCTGCCCGACCTGCTCGCCGGGCTGTCGCACCTGCAGCACGTGGACCTGATCGAAGACGAATCGGTGGGGCGGGGCGGCTGCAAGCTCAGCCTCAATGGCGGCGAGGTCGACGCCTCGATCGATACGCAGATCCGTCGGCTGACCGAAGTCATCCTCCCGGGGGAATCGAGCGAAGCGTCGGCACCTTCGCAGGCCGCCTCGTCTGAGGCGACGCCCGAAGCCCCCGACGAACCGCCGACCGATCCCGAGCCGTAATTCTTACCAAGTTTGCCGACCGGCATCCTGTTCGCTGGAAGTTCATGTAATGTCCGTTCTCGACGCCCAGATCGACCTGCTCGACCGCTGCACCGCGCCGGAATTGCGCGGCACGGTGAAAGAAGTGCGCGGTCTTGCGCTGCGGGTGGCCACGCTGCCCGCGCCGATCGGGGCCTTGGTCGAAATTAATTCACACGCCGGGAACCGCGCTCAGTCGCAACCCATCCCCGGCGAAGTGGTCGGGTTCGACGGCCGCGACACCGTGGTCATGCCGCTGAGCTCAGCGTCAGGCGTAAGCCGGGGCGATCACGTCATCGCGCTGCATAACACCCAGCAGGTCCGCGTTGGCCCGACGCTGCTCGGCCGCGTGCTCAACGGCATGGGCGAACCCATCGATGGCCAAGGCCCGCTGCGTGACACCGTTCCCCAGCCGCTCCACCCCAAACCCGTCGACCCGTTGGATCGGCCGCTGATCGATCACCCCTTGGCCACCGGCATGCGGGTGATCGATGCGATGACCCCGTTGGGCATGGGCCAGCGCATGGGCGTGTTCGCTTCGCCGGGCGTGGGCAAGTCCACCCTCTTGGCGAGCTGCGCCAAGCACACCTCGGCGGATGTCTCGGTGATCGCACTCATCGGCGAACGGGGCCGAGAGGTCAAAGACTTCATCGAGAAAGCGCTAGGTGCTGAAGGCATGGCCCGCAGCGTCGTGGTGTGTGCGACCAGCGACGAGTCGGCGCTCATGCGTCTGCGTGCCGCATGGGTCGGCACGAGCATCGCCGAGTACTTTCGTGATCAGGGGCTGAACGTCATGCTCGTCATGGACTCGGTCACCCGCTTCTGCCAGGCCCAACGCCAGGTCGGTCTCGCTGCCGGCGAACCGCCCGCCACCAAGGGCTATCCGCCGAGCGTGTTCGCGACGCTGCCTAAGTTGCTCGAGCGTTCAGGGCGGACCAGTCGGGGATCGATCACCGGGTTGTACTCGGTGCTGGTCGAGGGCGGCGACATGGATGAGCCCATCGCCGATGCTTGCCGCGGCATTCTGGATGGCCACGTCCTGCTCGACCGCAAGCTTGCTGAGCAGGGCCACTACCCCGCCATCGATGTGCCCGGCTCGATCAGCCGTGTCGCCGACGACGTCACCGATTCGAGCCACCAGCAGTGGCGTCGCCAGGTTCTAAAACTCGTCGCCGCGTACCGTCAGGTCGAGGACCTGGTGAACATCGGCGCCTACGCCGCCGGCTCTAACCCCGACTTCGACCTGGCCATCACCTGTAAGCCCGCGATTGATCGCCTGCTGCAGCAAGGCCGGGGCGAGGTGCAAGGCCAAGCCGACTTCCAGCAAACCACCGCGCAGCTCCAAGCCTTGGCTCAGCTGCTCGACCAAACCAAACAACAACTCCAAGCCCAGACCCGCGCGAATATCCGCCGTAGCTAGTTCCGCTTATGCCCCAGTTCATTTTCCGCTACGAAAGCTTGTTGCAGCACCGCCGCAACCTCGAAGACCAGGCCCAGCGCCAGATGGCCGAGCGGGTGCGCACCCAGATGATCCTGACCGATCAGCTCCGAGGGATGCAGCAGCAGATCTCCGATTCCAAGCGCGACCTCGGCGGAGCCCTGGTCGGGAAGGTCGACCTGTCCCAGGTCGGCGAGTTCACACGCTACAACGCCGACTCGACCGTGCGCGGCCGACAGCTCGTGCGACGATTGGCCGAGTTGGAAACGCAAGTCGAAACCGCCCGGCAGCAACTGGTCAACGCGATGCAGCAACGCAAAGCCCTGGACCTGCTGCGTGAACGCGACCTGAAGAAATGGAAGATCGAGCAAAAGCGGAAAGAAACCGCCGAGCTGGACGACCTCGCGTCGCAGGCCTACACCCGTGAGCTCTTCGAAGCTCAGCGTGTAACCGACGACCCTTCTGACAACCTGAACCAGGAGCGTGTGGCATGAAGTCGCTCATAGCTGCGTTCATCATCCTGCTCTTGATCCACCTCATTCTCGCCGTGGGTTTTGTGGGTTGGCTCAAGGCCAGCAACCGGCTCGATGGCGAGCGGGTGCAAGCCGTCGTGGAGATGTTCAAGCCCACGATCGCCGAG
>JBCCWB010000225.1:0-6702 GCA_039194345.1 Planctomycetota bacterium | reverse complement strand
TTTCGGAATGCGGTGCACGCCAACGCAAATTGACGAAACAATCAATGAAATTGGGCAGGTAGGTATTAAATACAAGCGTATGTGCATGAAGCACGGCTACTTTAGTCTGATTGCCGTGGGGGCTTGAATGGAAGATAAACCTAACGATAGTCAATCGCCAGTTGCTGTTGAAGAGTCGGTGGTTGAGTACGATTTTGACAACGAAAAGTCACCCGGCGAGGTAATAAAGACTACCGGTGAAGTGGTAGATGCAGTTAGTTCGTCCTCGAGTGATGCGGCTAGTAATATCGATTTAAAAGATCGGTATCGCGATCGGCTTGATTCGATGGAAGATGGTTCAGTTCTTGTGAACTTGCGGCACGAGATACGTATTAGAGGTGAGGTTGTTGTTGATCCAGGTAATGCATTTCAGTTTATTTTCGAATACTTGCAAGGCGTTCAGCGTATATTTGAAGACGTTGACCGCCTCTCTGCTGAAGTGGTGAAATCATTTCGTGAGGCGATGATTGAGCGTGCGCTATCTCTGAACCTTAATGGGTTGCAGGTGTATCAGCCGTCGTCACTTCAGCAAATTGCAGATCTTGTTTTGATGTTTCAAAGCCCAATGTCTAGACTAGGCAATAGTGAATCGTTCAAGCTTGTATCGAAGCGTGGGGAAATTCAATTCTCGAAGAAGATTATCACGTCGCGGGAGACAAATCTGCAGATATTCACTGAGGAAGTGATTACAGAGGTTTGCACGGATGTTCTTTTAATTCGAAAGCCTGATCTTCTTGGTAATTCGATGTGGGATTTAATTTGGGAGGGGCGTAACATTCACGCTCATATTTCCGATGTTAGATGGTTGTCTGATTTTCGAGAATCAAGAGGTAAAGTTCAAGCTGGCTCATGGATACATGCTCGCTTTACGGTAAAGCGATATGTTGATGAGGACGGTAAGCCTTTTAAGTATGAGTATTTCATAACTGATGTGCTTGGGCAGGGTGATTCTCCAGCTCCGGACTTGCCTAGAAGAAGGTCGATGCGAAGTCGTAGGCGAATGAAGTAAGTCGTCTTATGAGTCTATACGTGGCAATTTTGCGGCATTTTCATGTGTGAATCATTTCTTAAAAAATGCTTATCTGGACGCTCGCGCGTTTTGTGTGTGGCGCATCATTCGGCTTATTTCGCCGTCTGAGGAGAGCTTCGGAACTTTCTACGACGTCTTCGAAACCTTCCAAGATCGCGCCTAACTCCTCCGCAACGTCATGCGAACCGTTCGAGGTAACGCGGAATCCCTCCGCGATACCTCTTAGGCGTGTCGTGTGGCAGCAGTACTTCGGACCCGAAAATAGCCAAGTCTCGAACGGACGTGGCGAACCCCCGAGCGCACGTGACGAACCTTCCAACGCGCGTTGCAGGGGCTGCAACGGACGTGGCGAAGTCTGAAACGTTCGTTGCGAAGTTCGGAGCGCGCGTTGCAAGGTCTGCAGCGAACGTTCGGAAGTCTGCAACGTTCGTGAGAAAGTCTTGAACGTCCGCTACAAAGTCTGCAACGAACGTTTCAGACCGCGCAACGAACGTTCCGAAGTCGCAACGAACGAATTTTTTGCTCGGGGCCTGTTTTCAGCGGGTTATCCGGACTTATGGGGGCGGTTCAGCCGCCTTGTTCGCGTTGTCGGTCTTCGTGGAGGTCGCGGGGGCCGTGGAGGCCGACGTAGTTATCGTCCGGGTCGAGGAGGATCGCGAAGCGGGACTGCCAGGGCGGGGTGCACGGGGCGAGGTGGGAGGTGTAGCCCGCGTCGACCATGGCTTGATGGGCGTGGTCGACCTGGTCGTGGGTGTCGAACTCGAAGCCGAGCGTGAACCCGCCGGGCCGGCCGGGCTCGGCATAGTTGGGGTCGTAGCTGCGGGTGAGCTCGGCGGTGCCGAACGAGACCATCACGCGGTCTTGCCAGACGATGCGGGCGAACGTCTCGCTGACGGTCTCCACTTCGAGGCCCAGCGCGGTGTAGAACGCCACCGTGTCGGCGATGTTGCTCACGAAGAGGTAGAGGCCGTTGAATCGCGGGGCGGCGGGGGTCATGCGGAGGCCTCGCTGCGCAACGCTTTGTCCATCTTCTTGCCGCGGGCGAGTTCATCGACGAGTTTGTCGAGGTAGCGCATTTCTTGCCAGAGGGTGTCGTCGATGTCTTCGACGCGTTCGCCGCAGATGACGCCGGTGATGAGCTTGCGGGCGGGGTGGGGATCGGGGGCCTGGTTGAAGAAGGCTTCGTAGGTGGTGTCGTTCTTGAGGCGGGCGGTGAGTTGGCGTTGGGTGTAGCCGGTGAGCCAACGGATGGCTTGATCGAGCTCGGCCTTGGTCCGGCCCTTCTTCTCCATCTTGGCGAGCAGGTACGGATACGCATCGCCAAACCGCATGTTGTAGATCCGGTCCCGGTTCTTCATGCGGTGGAGTGTAGCTGGGCGGAAAGATTTTGGCGGGGCCAATTTGACATATTTGCACAACTATGCAAATATAAGGCATGGACCCGGACTCCCCCCAAGACATGGCGGCGCTGCTCAAGGCGCTGGGCGAAGCGAACCGCATGTCGCTGGTGTACGAGCTGTGCGACGCGAACACGCCGCAGAACGCGATGTGTTTGTGCTCGTGCTGTGACGTGGACGCGTCGGTCGTCTCGCGTCACCTCAAGGTGCTGGCCCAGGAGGGGGTCGTGACCTCGGAACGCAAGGGAAGAGAGAAGACGTACGCGCTGAACCGACAAGAGTTGGTGCGCAGTTTGAGAGCCCTGGCAGACAAAATCGAAAGGACATGCCATGACGAAGGAAGAATGTAAGTGTGATTGCAAAGGCAAGGATTGCTGCAAGGAAGGCAAGTGCGAGTGCTGCAAGGATTCTTGCTGCTGCTAACCGCGGCATGCGTTGATTGCGGGGTGCCCCACGGCGTCCCGCACCATCACGGCCCGTCAGCGGCGTCGACCCGTGTCGATACCCCGCTGACGGGCCGTTTGTTTTTTGAGGGGGCAAGGCGAGGGGTTGGCCGTGTCCGCGGCCCTAAGGCCCAGGGCGACAAACCCGCCATCCTTTGCAGCTCGCTCGCCGCGGCGTTCGCCTGAACGATCGGCCGCATTGAGTACTCTTGGATGGATGCGGTTTTTTGGGGGGTGGCGTATAAACCTGCTTATGTCTTCGTTGAACACAAGACTCTGCGAATTGCTCGGCACCGAGGGTCTGCTTGAGGTGCAGGTGATCCAAGAGCTTTGGAGTGGGTGTGGGCAGGTAGCGCGGGTGCGGTGGATGGGGGGATTGGGGCAGGATCAGCGGTGCGGGGGCGAGCCGGGATGCGGGGTGGTGAAGCATATGAGGATGCCGTCGGAGATCGACCATCCGCGGGGGTGGAACACGGACCGGTCGGCGAAGCGGAAGGCGGAGTCGTACGCGGTGGAGACGCGTTGGTACAGCGAGTGGAGCGGGCGTTGCCCGTCGGCGTGCCGGGTGCCGCGGTGTTTGGGGCAGGCGGCTTGGGGGGACGAGCGTTTGCTGCTCATGGAAGACGTGGACGCCAGCGGGTATCCGCGGCGGGTGACGGGTGTGACGGGGGAGACGCTTGATGAATTGGATGCGTGCGTGCGGTGGTTGGCGGCGTTTCACGGGACATTTTTGGGAGCGTATTCCGGGGGCGCAGATTCCGGGGGGGAGGGGCTTTGGGCCAAGGGCACGTATTGGCAGCTGGGCACGCGGCCGGACGAGTGGGCGCGGATGGCGGACGGGGCGTTGAAGCAGGCGGCCGAAGCGATTGACCACGCGCTCGACGCCAGCCCGTTTCAGACCGTGGTCCACGGCGACGCGAAGCTGGCGAACTTCTGTTTCCCAGAAGCGGGCGCGGTAACCGACGGCGGGGTGGCGGCGGTGGATTTCCAGTACGTGGGCGGCGGCTGCGGGATGAAGGACCTGGCGTATCTGGTGGGCGGATGTCTGGATGCGGAGGAATGTTTCCGTGAGGAGGAACGGGTGCTCGGGGTGTACTTCGAGGCGCTCGGCGCGGCGATGCAGGAGCGCGCGGTGGCGGTGGACCCCGCGGCACTCGAAGCGGATTGGCGCCGGCTGTATCCGTTTGCGTGGGCGGATTTTCAGCGGTTCCTGGTGGGCTGGAGCCCGGGGCATTGGAAGATCAGCCCGTACAGCGAGCACATGACTCAAAGGGCGCTGGAGATGTGTAGGGGGTGAGTTTGATCGCGCGGGTTACGCATGATCGTTTCGGAGAGAAACGGGTAGGGGTGTACTTGTGACTCGTGTCAGGCCATGCAGCCGGTCAGAGTGATAGAGCTGAACGACAAAAGCCGCTAATCCGTCTCGGCCAGAAGCGGGACGCCGATAAAAACCGCGCCTTAGACGCGGCCGGCTTGCCGATCGTCCGTATGCCCGCCGCGCAAGGCCACGAACCCGACACCCTCCGCGACCAACTCGCCGCGGGCTTGGCCGGCGATACCGAAACAGTCTATTCCCAAGCGTTCTCGGCTTATGGCGCGAGTGATTGTGGACTTACGCTCCGATTGGGTGCTGCAAAAAAGCGGATCGTCTGGGTGTTCCGCACGATCCGTATGCCGCCAAGCTTTCGCGGTTCGACTGCGAAGGAGCGTTATTCGGTGCAATCAATGGCTCAGACTGGAGGTGTGGTGGATGATGGCTTAGGAAGGGATTGCCCGCTTGGCGGGTGTGCTTTCATCGCACATATAAAACCCGTCGTTCTGAATTTGCATTCCCTTGGGAGAGAATTGGGGGACCCACTCTTGGCCGTCGGGGCCCGCCACGAACTTCGGAGGCTCGGATAGCCGGGCCTCCTCGGAGTCTGCGTTGGCACGCTGAAGGGTGCGCGTTAGGTATCCGATGCGGGCATCGATACTCTCAAGGTCTTCCATGGTCATGCCTTCGCCTACCTTGGCTGGATTGCCGCAGGAATAAACGATGGCTTCTACTTGAGCGCCCGCGGTACCCAGTTTCCCGTAATCAAAGGTGCCGGATCCGCTATCGAATGGCGACTCCGCCTCGGCGTCGGCAGCGACCAGTTGGCCGGTGTTGAGGTCGTACATCCACTTCGGATTTGAGAACGATTGCGAGCCGCCTCCCAGCTGGCGGAAGATCAGAAACAAAGCAAACAGAAGTACGACGATCGAGACGGTTGCGGTGGTGGAGGAGTTATTACGAATAGATTCCAACATGCCCATGGAATTAGCCTTAACGGTGATCGGCACCCCTACAGGAATGCCGGTTGGGGTAAAGGAGGGGAAGAAAAACCTCCAAGCAACGACAGGCGATGCAAGGAGGTTGAAGATGTAAAGTGGCAACAAGTCAAATCAGAAGGCTCAAGCTTCTGGACGCACATTGCGTCAGTATTTAGTCACCCGCGTCGTACTGGGTGCCGACGACCGTAAATTGGTTGCCGAACACGCCGGTCACGTTGGTGCCTTCACGACGGTTTTCGTAGGCGACCAAGTTGGACTGAGTCGACACGTGGCCATCACCGAACATATAGTTGGGCGTAAACTCGGTTTGAGCGGATCCGTTAACAGGGCTCTTGCCTTGCGACTTGTGACCAATGACGCGTTCAACGTTGGGGTTACGAGGGTCGTGCGAGGGGCCCCACATGGTGGCACCATTCCAGCCGCCCAGCGCTTGGGAGAGATAACCGCCATTGCCTGGGTTGAACCCAAGGTTATCGACCATTGCAATGGTGTTCGAGGCGTTAGGCATATCTTCAGTACGAACAGAGATCGCAGCTTCGACTGAGGTTTGAGCGCCGCGTCGGGTGTCAACGCCGGTAACACCACGGCGGTTGTTGTAGAGTTGGCCGCTACCGGGGTTTACCTGACGCCAAGTCAGAGAATAGGAGCGAGGAGCCCGTTCGGTGGTGTCCGTGTTCCAGGCTCGGTTGGGAGCGATATTCGCAGCCAATGGCGAAACGTACACCTCTGCGGCGCCGTTTCCGCCCACGTCGGAGTTTGGCACAAAGCCAAGGCTGTTGAGATTGCCCAGGGCGGCAGGGCTTCGGCCGTCGTAGCCTGCCGCGCCAAGCCGGTCACACCAAGTGTATTGAGTGCCACCACCGGCGGGGGGGACGGTGCGTGCCGAGGGGTAATAGCCGTCCATATCGACGTGATAGGAGGCGATCGCCCGGCCAAGCTGCTGTTGCTTGGTCGCACAAGCCACGACCTGAGCGGCTTGGCGTGCAGCGCCCAAAGCGGGGAGGAGGATGCCTATCAGCAAAGCGATAATGCTAATAACAACAAGCAGTTCGATTAGAGTAAAAGCGGTTCTTTGCGGTCGAAAATAGGAGAAATCCATGGTGTGTCCCATTATGAATGCGGCGAGCGGCACAACAGCTGCTGATGCCTTAGAAATGAAAAAGAACGACGAGAATGAGTTTTAAAACACGAACAAAAGAGCGAAATCGGAAAGCGTTACACAGAGATGTAGATTGTGTACACCCCAAGAATATGTCCACTGGCCGCCGTTTCAAAGGAAATTTATGCTTAAATATGCTGAAATTTAGCTTAAATATATTTTCATGAGTTTGCTCGGGTTGAACGGGTGACAAGTGGTGTCTTATCTGAAGTTTTAATTTTCGGCTGTATTTTGATGGTGTGGGGGCGGAATGCATCAAGGTGGCGGGTTGATTGGATATGTAAGCGTTTGTCGTTTTGATGATTTCTCTCCGCATCATGA
>JBCCWB010000224.1:0-6709 GCA_039194345.1 Planctomycetota bacterium | reverse complement strand
GTTAGGCCTTAGCAACGCCTCAAAAGCCAAAGTCTCTTCACTCCGCCTTGACTCTGTGGAGACAGAAACCTCACAAAGCTGCAAAGATTTTGCAGAGATCAACAACCTACTCGATCAGCTACCAAACATCGAGCAAATCCGGGCCACCCAAAACAATCAGGCGGAGGCGATTATTGAATCATCTATTAGCAATGATTTGATCATTCTGGGCACGCTTAAACGGCCGACAGCTGCCACTGACTCATACGGGGCCATCACTGACTTTATTTTGGCCAATGCAAAATGCGGCGTGATTGCGGTCAAAACCCGCATCCGACAAGTTCAATCTGATCCCAATCAGGCTGCGCTGATTCAAAAAGTAGATCGCTGGTTTGCTGAAAAAACCTTCCACGCAGATGAATTCAAAAACATTGAGTACGAAGAAGCCGAGTTTTATCTCGGGCTGAACCGCTTCGACAACCCCGCCAAGCACTTGTCCGAAGCCGTACGGGCTTTTGTCCACTACTTCAACGCGGACGACTACGCTCAGAAATTCCAAACCCGCTACCGCCTCGTCGAGCCCGGCACCAGCCGATCGCTCACGCTGGGGACTAACTTCAATAACGACTACAACCTCGACACCTACGTCTATAAAGCTTGCCAGATCGCGGCTGATGGGATCCCGCCCGAGCCAACGCCCGAAGAACGCGCCGCCAGATTCCGACAACTCATCGCTGATGGCCAAGCCAAGGCCGGGGCCGAGCGAGCCAAGCGTGACAAGAAACGTCGCAAGGCCGGGCGTCTCGAGCCCGTGGGCACCGGCAAGCCCTCGCCGCCGATCAAGATCATCACCAAGCGTCGCGATGTGTACCGGCAAGTGACCCGCCAATACGACACCGATCACGAAGATTTTGATGTCATCCAGGCGTTGGAAGAAGTTCACGCCAAGAACCGCACCCGCATGCTCAAATCGCTGCCGCTGGGCGCAAGCCGTATCGGCGGCGTACCCGACCTACCACGCGGCACACGCTGGCCGACCTTCCGAGGTAAGAAGCTGCCCTTTATCGCGCAATTCGACATCAAAGACATACCCTCCGGCTCGCGGGGGCTCTTGCGGGGCTCGGGCCAGCTTCTCTTCTTCGCGTTGATCTCGAACGACGTGAAATCACGCATCATCCCGATCAAGGTGTTGTGCTTCGACGAGCCCATCGACAACCTCAAACGCCACGACGCCCCCCACCCCGACCAGATCTATGAAGACTGGGTGGGCGTCCGCGAGTACCGGCTGCAGCCAGTCGAAGCACTCGTTGGCAACAAGGACGTTCGAGTCAAGAAAGCGTCCGATCAACAAGTCGGCCAGCTCTTCGGCGCACCGGAAATCGACCCCAACATGGCGGGCGATACCGCAGACCATGCACTCAAAGACGGTGACGACTGGATCACTTTTTTCTCACTCCGCTCCACGGAAAACATGGAGTGGAGCGATTGTGGCCAGCTCCACTTCATTGCCCGCCGACGCGACTTGAATCGTCGCGACTTTAGCCAAACGCTGGTCTGTATCGATTCGTGCTGATTGACTGCGATGTAGTCAAATTAGGCAAGCATGATCCTCGACTAGGTCGTCATTGGACAAGCCAAAGAATCGTAATCCATAATTAATGTTGCGATATTGATCACCTGTGCTAGGCTAGGATGCTAATCAAGACATTCTTGTCGGTTAGTTTCTTTCAACCTGGTCCGAGGGTATAGACGGTGGGTAATAGCGGTTTTTTTGTGTTGTCGGGCGTGGGGTTCGCTGTGGATACCGAAACCACACGGGTCTCGTCGTGGCGTATAGCCTGGGCGCTCAGCCTTGGCCTGCTGCTCGCGACCGCCCCCTTGACTGCCGCGCCCTCGTTCCAAACGGTCAAGGGCAATCAATCCGTGCACGGCAGCCAGGTGTTGCGCACCCTTGTCGACCAATGGCTGGTGGTCGATCTGCAGGCCCAGGACAAAGCCCACCTCTGGGATGTCAGCCTCACCGCCGAGCAAGACCAAACCCGGCTGATCCTGGGTATGAGCAGCGAGTTCATCTTCGCCGCGGTGCTCAAAGGCCAAGCAACGAGTACGTCCGGCGACTTGGAAGCGGGGGATGTCCTGCTTATGCGACACCTCGGCGCTACCGAACCAAGCATCCAAGTCTTTGCCGCACGCGAGTTCGCGCAAACACTGGGCAACGCGGGCCGTAGCGACCTCGCCGCCGACCTCGACCTCGCCATCAAAGTTCAGAAGCAAAAACGCTTCTGGGGCCTCCTTCGTCCGACCAATCTCAACGTCGGCTCGCCCATGAGCGACGACGTTGAAGCCCTCCGTCAGAGCTATACCACCCCGACACTCGTCCGCCTCAAGCGTTCGGTCGACGATGTCCACGAGCTACCCGAGCTCGTCGCGTTCACCTTCCTCCAGGCCGCCAACGGCAACGACGTCGAGACCATCGCCGCGCTGCTCGACCCGACCCCCTTCCGCAGCTCCGCTCAGCAGGGCCGACTCGAAGACGACCGCCGCGCCATCGCGAACCGTGTCATCGATCAGGACTGGGCCAACGGCATCGCCCTCGGCTCGATCAAAGCCACGCCCGACCCGTTGCGCTTCGTCTTCCTCGCCCGCAACACGCCCTACCAGATCCACCTCACCGTCTTCGACGGCAGCGTCTTCGTCCAACGCGTCGAGCCCATCACCGCCACCACTTCCACCCCTTGATTCCGAGGCCAATCATGTCCCGATCCAGTATCCGCTTCGCCGTCCCCGTCTTCGCCACCGCCCTCCTCGCCGTGCCCGCCTTGGCCGAGCCCGCCGCGGACACCAACGCATTCAATCCGCAGCAGATCGAGCTGTGGCTCGCCGAGATGCACCCCGCACCCGAACCGCCTGCTGCGGCTGAAGCATCAACCAGCGAAACCGTCCTGCTCTCGTTCAGCGACGGCAAGTCCAGCGTCGAAACCGCGGTGCCCGCGTTCAAGTCGGCGGGCGAAAGCTCGGTCGACCGCTGGTGGAACCAGCAGGCCGCTGAGTCCACCTCTTCCACTCCGGGCAATAGTCCAGGCCTCGCCGCCGCGCAATCTGGCGCTCTGCAGCGCGTCGCCCAGAGCGAAACCCGGGTCGACTCACGGATGCAAAACCTTCAGACCTTCGCCATGCAGTCCTCCGCCGACCGCAGCGCCTTCTTCTCGGCCCAAAACACCTCCGCCGCCGAAACCGCTTCCGCCCTCCGCGCCAACCCCGGCAACGCCAGCTTTGCCACCAGTGTGGGCAATGCGGGCGGTTCCAGCCTCGGCAGCGGCACGCCGGTCGTCAGTGATTTCGCCGCTATAACCGCATCCTCAGTCGAAGTCGCGGGGGTTCAACTTAACTTGGGTCCTATTTGCTCCGGCTCCAGCAGCTCATCATCTTGCTCCTCCAGCTCGACCGGCGGGGTCACAAACTCCAGCAGCTTTGGTTCCTTCTCCAGCTCCGCAGTCGGCGGGGTCACTCTCTTAGCCCCATCAGCAAGTGACTAAATCATCCACCTCAGGTTTCGTAATTCAACCGTAGCGGCACGACCGGCATCCCCCAAGCGTTTGAACCACGCTGCTTTCCGTAATCACATGATCCATTTTCGTTCTATTGCTCTGCCGCTGGTCCTCGTAACCACTCTGTTGCCCTCAGTGACCCTCGCCCAACCCGGTGCTTCATCCGAAGCGGCGCGTCAGCGCGACACGCTGCCCGATCCGTTCCTCCGCGCGCGTGCCGCCGATGAAGAAGACAGCGACACTACCGACGACCTGATGCTGCTGGTCGAACACGACTTGTTCTTTGCCGGGCTGACCACCGCCGTCGAGATCACCGACAACGCCTTCCGCAACAACAGCGAAGAGAACGACGTCATCGGCCTGGCCCAGTTCATCTTCGGTGCCCAGACAGTCGTGGCCGACAAGGTCGACGCCTCAGCCCTGATCAGCGTGGGCGGGGCCCGTTACCAGGACTTCGACGAGCTCGACTCGGACTTCTTCACCGCCGGGCTACAGGCCGCCGTGCCGTTCGACGGGTTCCGCCTCGGCGGGGTGCTGGCCTACGACGACTTCAACGCCCGCGGCACCGGTTCGGATGACCTCAGTCAGACCCGCCTGGGCATCTTCGCCGACAAGTACTGGACCCTCGACAACGGCGTCAGCCTCTTCGCCCTGGCCCAACTCGAGCAGGTCGCCGCCGACCCCAGCGACTACGAGCTCACTCGCGCCCAGATCCGATTCGGCGGCTCCTACGCCTTCACCGACCGCTTCACCCTCAACGCCGGGCTCTCCGGTAAATACGAGACCTACGACGACTACTTCGAAGACTTCTTCAACGACTCGCGGGACGACTTCAGCCTCTCGACCTACCTCTCGGCCCGCTACCTGATCCACCCCAACGTCGAAGCCCGCGTCGACCTGCACTACATCCACAACGAGAGCTCGCTCGACGACTTCGACTACGGCTCAACCAGCCTGACCCCCAGCATTACGGTCGCCGCCCGGTTCTGAATCCAAGCCTCGTTTTTGCTCAAGGCAGCTCATTTCCAAGAAACGCAATCGACCCGACGTCATTTTTTGAGAATTACTCTCAACTTCATTGACATCGATTGTGATTTGGATTAATTTATTAAAAGAGAATGAGTCTCAATAGCTATTGAACCCGGGATGTTAGCTCATCTCGCTTGGCGAGCACCATCCAACCGCTCTCACGGCTTGAGCAGCGGATCCATCGGGATTTGGCTCATTCGCCCAACACCAGCGGTTTGCCGGTGATTGGTGCATAAGCGGTTAAGTGTGTTGCTAACCGCGAACCCATACATCCGGTGTTATGCCGGAAGGAGAAAATGATGTTCCGCAAGTTCGCTATCCCTGCTATCGCCTTGATCGCTACGGCCAGCCCGGCCCTAGCGACGGTTTTTGATATCTCGGCGAGTACGGGTCCTTTCACCCCAACATTCCGAGGCGGCCCCAACAGCACCTATGTCGGCTGGGATGTGTTTGGACCGCCCGGTGGTGCCCCTACCGTGATCAACCTCAGCGCGGGCGACCTTGGCACCGACGGGGGAACCTTCGTGACTAACAACGGCGAAGACCACCTTTCTGGCTCAGGCAACTACTACAGCGCCGGCGGATCGGTTGATGAGACAATCACATTTACCGACCCCGCCCCAGTAACCGCCGGCAGCGACGATGGCTATACAACCGTCATCGTTCAAGCCCGCACTCTCTTTGGTGGATGGCCCGCCGACCCTGCCCTTACCTTCAGCGACATTGACGGCTTTTCAGCAAGTCTTGTCCAAGGCAACGCTCCAGGCGCCGCCCAGTTTTTCGCTAAGTACGAAATCGAGGGCTCTCTTACCGACGCCGAGTTCACCATCACTGGTGGCGGCAACACCTCGTTCGCCGTTTTCACGGTCGATGCGTATTGGTCCGATACCGCATTTGCTGCAGATACCGCAGTTATCCCCGAACCAGCCTCACTGATTCTGGTTGCTACAGGCGGCGTTTTTGCCTTCGCACGCCGACGCCGCGATAATGCGTAATTAGTATCGGCATACTGGTGAAAACTGGTGTGCCGATTTCATACTCAGGCAATAATATGCTATCGAAATTTGTATTACCTTCAAAAACGCTAACCGCGTTCAGGGGTTCCAATGACAAGTCAAACGAAAACGAAGCAAGCATTCACCTTAATTGAACTGCTTGTAGTGATTAGCATTATCGCCCTACTCATCGGAATCCTGCTGCCCGTTCTTGGGGCGGCCAGAGAAATGGGCAGGCAGGTCAAAGAAATGTCTGCCGCCAAAATGCTATTGGTCGCCAACCAACTCTACGTCAACGAAAATAAAGGCAAGCTTTTCCCCAGCGAGTTGATCAGCCCTGACTTTAAAATCGTCAACGACTACGGAGACGTCATCTGGGACCCCGCGGGCGGCACAGGTGCCGCGGGTGCCCAGATTGGCTATTCCTGGAGGCTCGCGCCGTATTTCAACTACGAAATTAAAGATGCATTGCTTGTAAACCGGCAGTCAAGAATTCTCGATCAATATGATCCCACAAATTACGTCTTCTACAGCTATGTAACGAGTACCGCCCCATCATTGGGCATGAATTACTACATGGGACAAGACGAACATCCCATTCTTAATCCCTACGGCAGCCTCTTGATTGAAGACCAAGTGCAACTTCCATCGAATATGCTTGTCGCTGCTTCTGCACGCAATACAAACTACGCGGACTATCCTGACGGGAATCGAATTGTGACACGGCCGTCCGGTGGATATGACCTCGATCCATTGGCCGGTTACTTTGGGGCAATTGATTTACGATGGAATGAGAAAGCAGTGGTCGCCAAATTGGATGGCCATGCTTCGCTTATGAACGAAGAAGAAATTGCGAGTGGTGGTGATGTGTTATGGAAGGGTGCACAAAGCAACTAATTATAACTCTACGGAAATAGCGTATTTCATTAGCGTCCACAAGTATTTCCTTGACACAACGCTACCGTACTGAACAGTCAAATCACATTTTCCTTACGACCAGGAAACAAACCAATGCTCCGGTTACATACTTTTACGATGCTTGCCGCACTCTCTTTCGCTACGACCGATGTATCGGCCTGCCCAAACTGCGGGTGCGAAGGCAAAGCCGCCGATCAGCTCAAGGAGGCTTTAAGCCAAAAAGCCGAACGCCACGACCAC
>JBCCWB010000223.1:0-6719 GCA_039194345.1 Planctomycetota bacterium | reverse complement strand
GGCAGGACCTGTAGAGGCTTTTCAGCGGCCCTATGTTCCACCAAAAACCTTAGTTCCCGGCGGTCAGTTTGCTGACCGAATCTTACCAATGAGGATTGATAAGCCGCTGGTGTTTGATGTTTGGGGTGGCGATAATGTGCTTCCACGCAATGTGGCGAACGGGATTGAAGATTCAGATTACAGCTATTGGGGGGGGAACATCGTAAAGGGGGATGACGGGAAATATCACATGTTTCCTTGCCGTTGGCGTGAAGACCACGTTGTAGGAGATTCGAGCGGGCATATGACTTGGGGGCAATCCGAGGTCGTCCACGCGGTGGCTGACAAGCCTACGGGGCCATATAAAGTGGTGAGTGTAATTGGCCCCGGTCACAACCCTGAGATCTACCGGCGCAAGGACGGGAGTTACATCATTGGCGTCATGCGATACAAGGCCTATCGCGCCGACACGTTGGGTGGTCCATGGACCGCAATCACTCCGTCCTTTCAGTGGCTGCAAAGCGAGCAGAACACCACAAACCGCACTTATGCCATTCGTGATGACGGTGTCGCCATCATGATGAATAAGAACGGAAAGATGTACATCAGCGAAAATGCTGACGAGCAATTTATTCAATTGACTGAAGATAGCGCGTTTCGCCGCTATTCAAACTCGATCATGGAAGACCCGGTGATCTGGCGGGATGAGGTGCAATACCATTGCATCTACAACGACGCCCTTGGGCGTACAGCTTTCTACATGCGATCTGCCGATGGTATCCATTGGAAATGGATTGAAGGCGTCGCCTACAGCCACCGGAGCGTGCTTCACGAGACGGGTTCTTACGAAGATTGGTTCAAGCTTGAGCGACCCAAAATTCTTCAAGATGAATACGGGCGGGCCACACATATCAATTTTGCAGCGATAGACACTCACAAGAGGAAAGATATTGCAGGGGATAAGCACAGTTCCAAAAACCTGGTGCTTGCTCTGCGTGTCCCCCAAAGGATGGAAATCCTAAATGAAAGCCGCCTCACGCAAGACACGAGCGAAATACGCGTGAAAGTTTTTGCCGAAGAGGGCTTCGATCCGGGGTTAATTGATCTCAGCAAAACGAGGTTTGGTTCCCCTGAGATCGTGAATAAAGGGGGAGGCGCAGGCGTTGTTGCTTCAGAGTTTGTCGGCAATGATCTCATTATCACCTCCAACGGAGCGAGCAGTGGTTTTGAAGACCACAACTTTGCCGGCAAACTTCTCGGCGTCGATCGATCTGGCGAGATGGTGTTCGGCTACGCCAAGATGAAGCCGAGTATGGCCGATCTAGTCGATCAAATCGTGTTTCAAACGATCCCGGATGAGATATCGGTCACCGGCGAGGCTCGCTTTGCGGTGTATCACAAGACCAGAAATGGACAGCAGATCCGAGTCGATTTAATAAACCAAAATACTGGCGAAAGGGTTAGGCAAACGCAGGCAGCAACGAATACAGGCAAAGCCCTTTCAGTAGTATCGTTCCCTGCCGGAGAGTTTCTGAATATCGACGATCCGCATACGGCATGTTTTTACTTGGAAAACGTCGAAGGTGAATTAGTTTCTGATGTGTTGAAAAAGCAACTTGTTATTGTCGCGCAAGACGCGCCTAGCGACAAGATCGAGATGTCTCGCATTTCAAGTATCCCTGAATCCGGGACGCTGCGGTTTAAGTTAAAATTCGAAGCAAAAACCAAACGCGACATTCATCTTGAATTTGTTCAAAGAGACCCCATGAAAGCCTTATATTCGCAGGTCGTCGGTACGGTCGATGGCCGGGGGGAGACCGTGATTGAGTTTGAGATCGATCCTTCTTATGGCGTTAAGAGAGGCAAGCCCTATCGGCTTACACTTTTCACAACAAGACAAGGTGGCGGCAAAGACGCACGGGTCTCAAATAAAGTGAATTTATGGTTGACCACGATCAATAATGACGCGTTCAAAGAACGACACCCCGATATTCTCAAGGAAGCTAGATAACTATTGGCTACGAGTGGCCTGCGGCGGGGGGCTGGGGCAGAGTCTGCGATGCCCCGGACAGATCACTCACCACGCATCCGAGCCGTTACGGTCAGCCCGTTCGTAACGAGCAATGATCGGCGAGCCAAAGAGAGCGGTGAGTCGTAGCCACCGGGCGGGGGCTTCGAGGACGCGGGAGAGACCGACGCGGTGGGCGGCGCGGTGGAGGGCCATGGGCCAGAAGAACTGGGCGAACCGGTCGGTGCGGACGAAGCCCCGGCGGGCCATGTGCTGGTCTATCTCGGCGGGGCTGAAGGTTTGGAAGGTGCGGGTGTTGCCTTCGATCTTGAGCTTGGTCCCGAACAGCAGCGGGGCGAGCATGTTCACGCTACGCGACGAGGGGTACTCGAGCACCACGCCCCGGTCGGCGACGCGGGTGGCTTCGTCGAGGTACTTGTCGACGCGTTGGACGTGGGCCAACATGCGGTAGGTAATCACCACGTCGAACGAGCGGTCTTCATAAGGCAGGTGGTAGTAGTCCCCGGTGGCAAATTCGCAGCGGCCCGCGGCGACCAGGTCGCGGAGGAGGTGGGCGCAGCGCTCGTCCGAGCCGAGGACCGTGGTGTGGTGGCCCAGGTCCGCCAGGATCGGCGCGTTCTGGGCGTGGGAGCCGCCGAGCGAGAGGACCGTCGCGTCCGAGAACGGCTGGAACATCCGGCGGGTCGTGCGGTGCTGCACGCCCAACAGGTATTGCCCGATCGGCCCGCTGAACCGCTGGGCGTAGGCCTCGGTCGCCATGGGCTGGTCGCAGGTCTCCCGAGGTAAGTGAGCAAAACTATTGTCATTAATCGATTGAGAAGACATCGGCTTGATTTCCCAAAAAAAGCGATGCGGGCTACGTGGATGATCGGTGTGGATCAAGGGGTAGCCGTACGATGGTCTCGGATAATACGCCGAGTATCTCAAAAGTTCTATACGCCAACGGCGCGATGAACCTAAGTTAGGTTTTACCCGAGAAGCATTTTTTTTGAGGCGGCGTCGCGGGTGGCGCGGGGGCGGTGGCGTGCCGGGCGGGTCGGTTTTGCATGGAAGGCAAACGGCGTTCTGGCGTTTGTGGTTCGACGTGGTGATCGGCGGGGCCGAGCGTACGGAAGATGCGCACGCTTCTTGGTTTGGCTGCGAACGAATCGTGGTTCGCGGCAGAAATTTTATCTGCAGAAAGAAGAGGCATTTGCGGCGGCTCGTCCGGCGAGGCCGACGGGGCGGTGCGCACGCGAGCGGCGCGTCCCCCCTGGGTGACGGCCCCCGGTGGTTTACAAGCGTGAAGGTTGTCCGCGGGCAAGGCGCCAGGCACGCTCATATCCGGCCCCCCGATCGTGGAAACGGGAGGGGGCTCTGCCTCCGGAATAATCTGCGGGCGGGGCGGCTGGGCTCGCGTATTTGAATACGTGGGGTTTCGGCGTTTGTGGTGAGTCACCTTGCCGGCAACAGACACGATGGACCCCGCAAGGGGCCACCCCCCGGACGCGGGTTGAGGACGACGGCGGGATCGAACGGTGGAATGCGTGGGTCGATGCACGCCTCGCCACCCCGCCGAGCGTTCGCTCTTTGGCAATTAGGTGTTGGGTATTGGGGGCTTGGGACCTAGCTGGGCGCGTTTTTCGACGCCTGGCTGGGCTTGCGTGGCTTGATTTTCTGGAGTGATGGTACGATGCAGTCGATATTGTTAACAATCTGAGATTGCAGGCGTTCTGCCCGGGCCTGAAAGGTCAGTGAGATGAAATGGAAATCGATTGGGTTGATCGCGGTTGCGCTTGCGTTGGGGCCGATGACGGGGGCGCAGGAGGTGGTGTTCGATATATCGAGCGAGGCCGATGTGCGTCGGTTGTTGCCCAAGAATCAGGCCAAGGCAAAGGGCATGGCGGGCCGGGGCGGGTTGAAGGTCCGAACCGCCCAAGGGCCCGGGGGCGGGTCGGCGATTTTGATCGGTGGGAAGGTGGATGGATCGCTGTACGCCAACGCGACGTATGGCGACGTGTTGCTGCCGGGCACCGGGTATCACGGCATCAATATCGACCCCGAGTGGATGGGGCGGCCGTACACCATCCAGTATGAGGTCTACCTTGGGGCGGGGCACGGTGTGCAATCGATGTCCTTGTCCACGCGATTCATGGCCGACCTTGACGACAATCAGATTGTGAAGTTCGAGGATCCAGGCAACGAGTTTGCCCACCGCCTCGAAACATTTGCCGCCGTCGGGGGCCCCGACCTGGCGGTCGTTGATGCTTGGCAGACCGTGAGTACAACCGCGGTGATCCCCACCGCAGACAAGGCCGGCAACGCCATCGGCCAGATGAACGTGTCGATCAACCTTGGCACACTCGGGGCGCCGAAGGGGCAGGTTTGGGTCCGCAACATCCGGTTGACTTTGGATGAACCGGCCGCGGAAACACCGGTCGATCCACCAGCCGAAGACGCTCCACCGGCTCAGGAAGAAGTACCCGAGCCCGAGTAAGCAGGGGACGACTTAGTGTTGGGGCAGAACGCGTCGGTCCCGCATTGCGAGTAGGGCGGATGTGTGTAACGTGTCGCGCTTCAAGCTGGCATAGCAAAACCCCGGGGAACAAGGATTGCGGCCATGGGTTTGCCGTCTGTGTCACGAATGGTCGGGTATGATCGGCCCGGCCTGCGAGGACTCGTACAGTTGAGGAATCGCGATGCAGAATGTCGGCTCTGTGAAAGAAATCTGGCGTTACCCCGTGAAGGGGATGGCGGGGGAGCGGCTCGATGCGGGCCAACTCGGCGAGGCTGGGGTGGCGGGGGACCGGGTGTGGGCGTTGTGGGACGTCAAACGGCAGGAGATCCAGAGCTGTAAGGTCCGGCCGAAGCTGCTGCGTTGCACGGCGAGGACCTTGGCGGGCGGCGAGCATGTCGAGGTCACGTTCCCCGATGGCTCGACCATGACCAGCGAAGGCGATCGGGCGGCGATCAACGCACGGCTGTCGGAGTTGGTCGGGCATGAGTCACGGCTTGAGCCGTTGCGGCCGGCGTCGGACGTGGATTTCTTTCGGCGGTATCAGCCGGGCTGGCGTGAGGATTTGGTGGCGACTTTTGAGCGTGAGCCGGGCGAGCCGTTGCCAGACTTTTTCGATGATTTCCCGGAGGAGGCCCGGGAGTTCATCGCGGCCCCGGGGGCGTTTTTCCTGGTGACGACGCTGCACGTGGTGACCACGGCGACGCTGGAGCATTTGCGATCGCTGACCCCCGAGTCGGATTGGGATGTGCGGCGGTTCCGGCCGAACGTGGTGATCGAGACGCCGCCGGGCGTGGAGGGGTTGGCGGAGCAGCATTGGATCGGGCAGCAACTCACGCTGGGCGAGGCGACCCTTGATTGCCCGATGACCACGCCGCGCTGCGGCGCCACAGTGCGGCAGCAAGAGGGCATCCCCGCGGATTCGACGGTGCTGCGTACGATCGTGAAGCACGCCGACCAGAACCTAGGAATCTACGGCGAAACCGCGACGCCCGGGACCGTGCGTCGGGGAGATCGGGTCACGCTGGTCTAGAGCAAAAACGATTCATTCATATCGGCTTATGGCGTACAGGGGAGAGCGGGTATCCGGTTCCTGTAGGGTGGGCATCGCCCACCATGAATTCCAAGCGTCAAACGGCTGCGGTGGGCCGTGCCCACCCTACAAAACACCTTTCGCCTCGCGGCCGCTACAAAGGGGCAGGTTGCGCTCGAAACATTGTGCCTACTCTGCGACGCGCCAGGTGCGCACGTAGTCGTAGCGGGTCGAGCGGTCTTCGAAACTGAGTTTGGTGCCATCGGGGTGGTACATGCTGCCGGGCTCGCCCTTGGCGGGCGGGGGGTTGTGGTCGTAGGTCTCGACGACCATGCGTAGCCGCATCGGGATGTTGAACGGCAAGCCTTCTTCGGGGTGCAGAATCGCGACACGCTCGCCGTCGATGAAGAACCAGATGTCGGTGGGCGTCTTCCACCAGCAGGCGAAGGTGCGCCACCGGCCGGTGATCGGGCCGTCGGCATCGATCTGGGCTTGGGACAGGCCTTGCTTGGGCAGCGGGCCCTGGTTGCGGACCGACAGCCAGTAGTGCTGGTCCCACTCCTTGGTCCACCACGGGTCATCGGGGTGTTCCCGGCTGTCGACGCCGACGCACTCGACGACGTCGAGCTCGACCGAGCGTCGCCCCTCGGGCGTATCGGTGGGGTAGGCCATGAGCCAGAAGGTCGAGGACATGAAGGTGGCGTTGACCCTCATGCGGGCCTCGGTGTACATGCCCACGTCGGCGGGGAGTCGGCTGCCGACGAAAGCGCCGCGGTGGGTCCAGGTTCGGCCGTGGAGGGTGAACGGCTCGTCGATGCGGTCGGCGGTGAGCCAGAGTTGGCCGTCCTTCACGATGACCTGGTTGGCGTCGAAGATGCCCGGCGGCCGGCCCGACCAGTTTTCGTCGAGCCAGATCCACTTCGAGAAGTTCAGCTCGTCTTCGTCGAACTCGTCGGAGAGTTCGGGGACAAGCTCGAAGCGGCCGCCGCCGAGGTCGGGGGCTTGGCCCTCGGCAAAGTTGGGTTTGGGTTCACCGGCATCGCTCGGGCTTGTCCCGATGGTCGCGGCGCTCATCACAAAGAAAAGGGTCAACACGATCGGGTTCATGGGCGAGTGGTCCGTGGGGCCGGGGAAGCGAGGGTAGGAATGGGTGGACGTGATTGTAAAACGGGAAGGCATTATTG
>JBCCWB010000222.1:0-6759 GCA_039194345.1 Planctomycetota bacterium | reverse complement strand
GCAAAGTCACCGACCCCCGCGAGTTCGTCAGCGAACCCATCCTCACCGGCAACGCCGGCGTGGTGTAACGCCCCGTAATCCCCTTCACAACCCCCTTTAACCGGGCCGTGTCGGCCCGGTTTTTTTATGCACAGACTTCGTAGCTTGTACATGTTTGCAGCGACACTTCCGGACCATCAGCGGATCTACAATGGTGGCCCGATCAGATTCTTACACCGGGAATTCAGCCATGCCTCTGGGACAAAGCCGACTATTTGATTACTTCGATTCCGCGAAACGGGTCCTGGTTGCAGGCGCGGGCGGAGGCTGCGATATCTATTGTGGTTTGCCTTTTTTCTTCGCTTTGCGTGAGCGCGGGGCGGAAGTGCACTTGGCCAACCTCACCTTCGCGAATCAATACCAAAGCAAGAGAATTACCGACGATTTGTTCGAAGCCCACGCGGATGACGATGGCCCGGAGTACGGCCCGGAACGATACTTGGCCGCTTGGCTCAAGCAGCAAGAGATCGAGATGCCGGTCTATGCGTTTGCACGCACGGGTGTGAAACCGATCACCGAGGCTTACGCCAAGCTTGTCGAGATGCTGGACATCGATGCCATCCTGCTTGTGGATGGCGGGACCGACTCGCTCATGCGGGGCGATGAGTTTCACCTCGCGACACCCCAGGAAGACGTCGCCAGTATCGTTGCGGCGTCGCAGACCAAGGTGGATCGTAAAGCTCTGGTCTGCACCGCTTTCGGGGTGGATGCGTTTCACGGTATCTGCCACGCACAATTCCTGGAGAACATGGCCCACTTCATGCAGCACGGTGGGTACCTCGGCACCTTCTCGATGGATGCCGAATACCCCGAGGTGCAGGCCTATCTCAACGCGGTGGTGGATCTGTGCCGCCGACAACCCGCCTACCACAGCATCGTCAATACCTCGATGCGCTCGGCCATCGAGGGTCACTACGGAGACCACCATACGTCTCATCGGACCGCGGGCTCCAAGCTCTGGATCAACCCGTTGATGTCGCTTGGATGGGCGTTTGAGCTTGATGCCGTTGCCAAACGCATCCTCTACCGGAAGCAGATCGTCCAAACGGAAAGCTACTGCGATCTGAATGCCGAGATCAACAAATTCAGGGCGGGTATCTACGACGACCGTCGCGATTTCGAGGACATCCCCGTTTGAAACCTAATTGGCGCCGGTGTGGGAATGCATCGGGCGACTTGATCATCTGGGCTGATGATCAAGTCGTCCACTCGCTGAACATAGGTAGGCCGTGATACATCCATCGCGACTTGATCATCTGACGTAATGATCAAGTCGCTCATCGTTACGCAAGAACTTGATCATGTGGTGTGATGATCAACTACTTTCTTCTCTGGAAGGAGCAGGTCGATAGCTGCCCATGCGACTTGATCATCAGCCCAGATGATCACGTCGCAGATTCTTTCGTTTCGTGTTGCCTCACCCTCGCAGGAGGTCCTTACGAGAAGACGACTAGGGGTCTGGAGGTTGCGGGATTGAGAGTGGGTCGCGGTTGGTGGGGGTTGGGAGTACTTGATCATCACGTCAGATGATCAAGTACTCCGATACCGAGCCGCCGTGCTGGGCGGCATCGGTGGTGGGCGATATCGCGGAAAGCAGGGGGTTCAGGCTTCCTACCCCAGCCGGGGGTAGGGTGATATCCTATTACGCATGATAAAGATGACTACACGGGTGTTGTTGGCGGCGGCTCTGGGGATGCAGCTCACGGCGTGCGTTGGGCCGTTGGATCAGTACGGCGGGGCGGACGCGTCGCTGCGGAACGCGGTCGTGGTCGAACACCGCAAGCACTTGCTTGCCCTGGCGGACGAGCAGGGCGGGGGCGTGGTCATCGAGGTGCAACGCGACACGAGTGATGTCGAAGAGCGTTTGGACCAGGAGCGGGTCGACGAGCTGAACGAGATCAGCGGGGCGTCGGCGTATGTGGGCGTGAAGGTCGAGCCGGGCGTGGACCTGGCGGGGCAAGACGATTTGAAAGTCGTGCGGGTGTCGCTGGACGAAGCGATCGCGATGGCGGTGGCGGGCAACTTGGATTTGGAGGTCGCCCGGCTGACGCCGAAGATCGCCGAACAGCAAGTCATCCAAGCCGAGGCGGCGTTCGACAGCGTGTTCTTCGCCGACCTGGACTGGCAGAAGCTCGACACCCCGCAGCCCGACGGCGTGACGCCCGGCCTGAGCAACGACATCCAGCAGGAGACGATCAGCCTGACCACCGGCGTGCGGAAGCTGCTGACCACCGGCGGGACCGTGCAGGTCGAAACCACGATCGGCAACCAGGAGCGGACGCCGTCGTTCTTCAACGTGAATGATTTCTACGACGCGGACGTGATCGCGTCGCTGAACCAGCCGCTCTTGCGGAACTTCGGCTCGGACGTGACCACGTCGCAGATCGTCTTGGCCCAGAACGCCGAGGAAGACGCCGATGAACAGCTGCGTCAGGCGATGAACGAACTGGTGAACAACGTCGAAGCGGCGTACTGGAACCTGGACCTGGCCCGCCGTCAGGTGCTGATCCAGCAGCGTTTGCTCGACCGCACGATTGCGGAGCGTGACCGTTTGGAAGACCGGGCGGACTTCGATGTGAGCCCGGTGCGGATCACCGAGGCGAACAGCCGGGTGGAGCTGCGACGGTCGGATTTGATCCGGGTGCGGGCGGCGGTGCGTGAGGCGTCGGACCAACTCAAACGGCTGATCAACTCCGAGGAGTTGGCGTTGGCGGACGAGACGCTGGTGCTGCCCAATGATGCCCCGGTGGACGCGGCGATTCAGTTCAGCTTGCTGGACTCGGTGACCACGGCCCTTGAGCGTCGGCCCGAATTGGCGCGGTCGCTGCTGGCGATCAGCGACGCGGAGGTGCGTCAGCGTTTGGCGGACAACGCGGTGCTGCCGCAGCTGGACCTGACCGCGGCGATCGGGCTGAACGGGATCGATGAGGACGAGTGGATCGACGCCTACGGCGATTTGGCCGACGGCGACTACATCGACTACATCCTCGGCCTGAGCTTCGAGCAGCCCATCGGCAACCGCAGCGCCAAGGCCTTGGCGGGCCAGCGGGCGTTCGAGCGCAACCAAGCGGTCGTGGCGTATCGCCGGGACGCGCAGGACGTGGTGCTGGAGGTGAAGAACGCGTTGCGTGGCGTGCTGACCAACTACGAGCTGGTGGGCGCGACCCGTGCGGCCCGCTGGGCGGCGGCCGACAGCCTGCGGTCGATCAATGTCCAGGAAGAGGTCGGCGTGGCGTTGACCGACGAGTTCTTGCTCGACCTGAAACTCAACGCCCAGGAACGCTTGGCGGATGCCGAGTTCCAGGAGGCCCAGGCCATGGCGAACTACATGATCGCGATCGCCGAGATGGAGCGGGCCAAGGGCGTGCTGATCGAGCGTTACGGCATCGAAGTGACGGACTGATTTTCGTCATCGATTGTGGGTTGATTTTGTGAATCCGAGCACGAAGCGTAAGCGAGTGACTTCTGCCTCGAAGTATTCGCTTGGCACCTATTGCTTGGTGCACTCGCTGACGCTTCGTGCTCGGATGGGACGTAAAAAATGGGTTCCGCCCGCCTAGCATCCAGCATGCGAAGCTTTCTATCTGCTGTGATCGTGTTGGTGGCTGCGTGTTCGACCGGGTGTATCAACCCGCTGCCCTCGTCGTTGCCCAGCGACGTGTCGGACCCCGCGGCGTTGGAGATGTTGCAGGCCTCGGCCGAAGCGCACGGGGGTGATGAAGCGTTCGCCAAAGTCGCGGCGATCAACGTGAGCTACGACGGCGAATGGCTCAATAACGTGTGGAACCTCCAGCCGATGCTGGTCGACCGCGAACACCGCAAGTCGTCGGTGGAGCGGATTGAATACGGAAGCGCATGGCCGGTGGTCACGCAAACCCACACCGGGCCGGAGGGAGCGACCAAGGATGTGCGTTGGCCCGCGGCGGACCCGGCGGGCGAGACTTATGGTGGGGGAGCTTTGGTACACTATGAGGGCCAACGCGTGGAAGATCCCGAGGAGGGTGTCCGCGTGGAGGAAGCCGCGGCGATGGTCGCGGAGGCGTACCGGATGTTCTTGACCGGGCCGTTCTACTTCACGCAGCGTGGCGGTGAGATGACCGCGGTGTTGGCATCGACCGACACCGTGCTCGGAGCGGAATGCGACTTGGTCCTCGTTGAGCTACGCCCCGGTTTTGGCACCTCGGAAGTGGACCGCGTTGAAATCGCGATCGATCGCGAGACGAAGTACGTCCGGCGGGTACGTTTCAGCCTGGATGGGTTTCGCAAGACGCGTGGGGCCACCGCAGACGTGGAATTCAGCAATTTTGTGGAACGCGAGGGCCTGATCTTTCCCACCGAGTTTCTGGAGATCGTCGTGCACCCGATCAATCGTGAGGTGCACCGTTGGTGGGTGACGGACCTGAGCGTTGAGATTATGTCAACACCGAAGTGAGATCAGATCACGCCGTGGGCCTTGAGGGCTTCGACCACCGCGGCGGCGGAATCTTCGAGCGGCATCTCGTGCGTCTTGAGATGGATCTCGGGCGACTCGGGGGCTTCGAACGGAGCGCTGATGCCGGTGAAGTCTTTGATCTCGCCGGCCCGGGCTTTCTTGTACAGGCCCTTGGGGTCGCGGGACTCGGCGACCTCGACCGGGACATCGACAAAGGCTTCGAGGAAGCTGAGCTTGGGCTCGGCCGACTCGTGTAGGTCGCGCACGAGTTGGCGGGCTTCGCGGTAGGGGCTGACGAACGAGCAGAGGCAGATCATGCCGGAGTCGGCGAAGAGCTTGGCGACTTCGCCGATGCGGCGAATGTTCTCGTCGCGGTCTTCGGGGCTGAACCCGAGGTTGCTGCATAGGCCGTAACGGACGTTGTCGCCGTCGAGCCGGTAGACGTGTCGGCCCTGTTCGATGAGCAGTTTTTCCACGGCCACGGCGACGGTGGACTTGCCGCTGCCCGAGAGCCCGGTGAACCAAACGGTCGCGCCGCGTTGGCCCATATTGGCTTGGCGGGCTTCGGGGGAGACCTGGCCGGCGTGCCAGGTGATGTTGGTCGAGGTGGGGGAGTTGTCGCTCATGGGACGGGCATGGTACCGGCTCAGGGGGCGGGGGAG
Organism: Planctomycetota bacterium; assembly: GCA_039194345.1. GTDB lineage: Bacteria > Planctomycetota > Phycisphaerae > Phycisphaerales > Phycisphaeraceae > Algisphaera. Next base: position 1,626 of record JBCCWB010000222.1, on the reverse strand, counting down.
GAAATCTTCGGCGTTCTCCGATATAAACGGGGATCGGGGCTTGCGACAGGGACGGCACCCGGCCGTGTTTTACCTGAAGAGACCAACACGATGAGCATGAATCTGACGACCGACTTTGAAGAAGCGATCCGCCCCGTGCTGGATGCGCTGCCTTTCGAGATGGCCCTGCGCCGCCTGGTGATCGACGGCCCCAGCGAGCACACCGAAGCCTCGGCCGCCGTCGCCAAGGCGATCCAAGATCCCGCCGTGGCTGAGCGTCCCGACCTCATCGCCGGGCTTTGGATGTACGTGGATGAGCTCGACAAGTCCCACGAAGCCAGCCAAGACCTCAACACGCCGACGGGTTCGTACTGGCACGCCATCATGCACCGCCGCGAGGGCGATTTTTCGAACTCCAAGTATTGGCTCAGCCGTGCCGTGCACCACCCGGCCATGGGCCTGATCGATCTCACCGGCGGCGGCGCGGGCTCGGGCACCGCGGTCGCCGCGTACGACGCCGTGGACTTCGTCGACCGGGTCCAACGCGCCCACGAACGCGAAGACGGCTTCCACCCCGAACTCGTCTCCGCTCAATGCAAAGAGTGGAAGGCATTATTCGAGTGGTGCATCCACCAGTGAAACGCAGAGTGACGAGTGGAAGCGTGTCCACGCTTCTCCTGCGTCAGTGAAATCCGTTTACGAATTCCGGAAGTGCGTCGCGATGACCATGACGTCGTAGAGCGCGTGGGTGGCGGCGACGATGCCGAAGCCGCGGTAGACGTAGATGGCCGCGAAGTACAGGCCCGCCAGGGTGTAGAACGCGAATCGGCCCCACTCCAGGCTGTCCCACTGCCACGGGAAGTGGCTGTCGAAGGGGTGGTACAGCGCAAACAGGATCGCGGAGATCGCGATCGCTCCGCCCGCCGACCAGCTCTTGGGTAGCGCTAGCACGTCGCTGAGCAGCATGTGCACGAGTGCGATCACGATCAGCCGGAAGACCAATTCTTCGTAGATCCCTGCGCCGATCGAAAAGATCACGCCCTGCCGCCAAGACTCGACGCCGTCCAACCCGCTGGCGAGCATCGGGAACCATCCGGCGGCGTCCACCATGGCGGTCGCTTCCGCGGGCGGCCGGGTCATCATGATGCTGAAGATGAACAGCGGCGCTGCGAGGATCGCCGACTCGATGAGCATGACCAGGTACAGCCGCGGCTCGGGCTTCCACGGGTCCCGCCGGGCGAAGTGCCAGCACAGCAAGATCACCGCCGTCGCGATGCCCGGCAGGTAGTAACCCGTCACCCCGGTCCATTCGAAGAACCGCCCGAGCATGCGTTCGGCATAGATCTGCGGCAGCCGTTCATTGCCCTCGGGCGCAAACATCACCGCCCCGAGTTCATAGCCCAGCAAGAGGGGCAGCAAGAAATACAACGACTGCAGCGGCCAGAGCGTCCTCTCCCAGTAGGACGTCACCTGGTGTCGGGGCGACTTGTCGTCGAGTCGTTTGCGTTGGTGGCCGCGCGTTTCCATGTGGGGCATTGGGCGATTGGGTGATCTGGCGATTTCGTGATTGATACCAATCGCCAAATCGCACAATCACCAAATCACTAAATGAATCAATATTGAATCACCGCGTGGACGTTGTCGTAG
>JBCCWB010000221.1:0-6763 GCA_039194345.1 Planctomycetota bacterium | reverse complement strand
GAATAGCTTTGCGTTGCTCGGGATTAACTTGGGCAATGGGATCGCCGACGTTGCCGTAGACTAGTGGGTCGGCCCCGCGCAGCCGGAGGTCCTCGAGACGCTTCTCGAAATCAAGCTGCATTACCGCGGTGTCTACCGGCACGGGCTCGATCGCCACGCGGGCGGTCAACACTTGCTCTTGTACCGCGATGTAGTCTGCGGCGTCCATCGCTGGGGTGCGTTCGATCACCTTCACGAATGCTACGACGCCCACTCCCGAAACCAGAAGCAGCAGCAGGTTCAGACCCATGATCCCGATCCACTTGCCCGCGAGATACCCAGCCCGGCTTATGGGTTTGGTCAGCGTGAGGAACGCCTGACGATCCGTGAGTTCGCTGCTGATCGTGCGTGCTGCCAGCAGGATGGTCATCGCGGCGAGCAGGGTCGAAATGAGTGTGAGCGAGTAGGTGAGAAACGACTCGAGGCGATACTGCAGCCGCGTTTCCCCGCCGAGCATGAACGGCAACACGGGCACCAGCAAGACCAACATGACCACAAAGATCAAGGCCATCTTCATACGGATGGCTTCATCCAACAGCGTCCGAGCAACGCCCAGCACGGGCCAGCCTGGTGAGAACGCCAACCTGAGCAACTCCAGCCCGAGCATGAACGCGATCGCCATGCCCCACGCTCCGGCAAACACAATCGCCGCGCTGTCGTAGCCCAGTGTCCGACTCATCCCAGCCAGGAACCCCGCGATCATGGTCATGATCAGGATGCGAGAGATCTTGGCGACCCACCCCACGTGTCGCCAGAGGAATAGGCCGCGGATTACCCACGCATAGGTCAGCAGTTGACCCAGGGCCAGTACGATTCGGCCACCGGTGGTGACGTTTTGGGCAAGCAGCAGAAAGCCAAGGCCAGCGGTACCGCACGCCAAGACAATAAGGACAATCAACCAGGGGAGAAAACGGGGTTTCATCACAATCGTTATCCCAGCAGATCATCCAGCACAGATTGGTCGGCTTTCGCAGGGGGTGTATTGCTCGGCGAGGTTGGGGGCTTGTTTTTTTCTGCGGGTTTGGGCTCGGGTTGTTTGGAGGTATCGCCGGTCAGGTCGGAGAGCACGTCGTCCATGGCGGCTTTTTCTGGTGCCGGTGTAGGGGTTGGGTCAGGCTCGGGGGCTGGTGCGGGTTCGACCGGCGTGGTCGAGGTGAGTTGGTCAAGCACTTTCGCGGTGTCGGTGTCTTCGGGCATGTGAGCGGAGCGTTCCTCCGCCTCGGTCAAGAACGCGGCGACTTGGCCAGCGTTACCCGCGCCGGCAGTTTTGACGCCCTCGGCCTGGGCCTGGTGCACGATATCCAGGAACAGTGATTCGAGTTTCTGCCGTGACTGTTTGACCTGCACATCGGTCACGCCCATGGTTTCGAGCGCGGCGACCAGCTTTTCGGTATCCACACTCGACAGCGTCGGCATGGTGACGGTGGTCTGGTCTTCGCTGTCCAGCAGCTCTTCGATGGTGCCCGAGCGGCGGACCTTGCCGCCGAACATGATCGCGGCGCGGTCGGTGACGTCTTCGACATCCGACAGCAGGTGCGAGCACAGCAGCACGGTCTTGCCGGTGTCCCGGAGCTTGAGGATGAGGTCCTTGATCTGACGCGTGCCGATGGGGTCGAGGCCGGTGGTCGGCTCGTCGAGGATCAGCAGTTGCGGGTCGTTGATGAGCGCCTGGGCCAAGCCGATGCGGCGCTGCATGCCTTTGGAGTATTCGCCGATGGGGCGACGCTGAACCTTGTCGAGGCCGACCATCTCCAAGAGCATGTCGATGCGTTGTTGGCGTTTACGACGGTCTTGGTGGAAGAGCTTACCGTAGTACTCGAGGGTCTCCCGGGCGTTGAGGAAGCGGTAGAGGTAGGACTCTTCGGGGAGGTAGCCGATGTTCTTCTTCACCGAGACGTCGCGGGCCGGCTTGCCGAAGACCGACACGATGCCGGAGGTCGGGTGGAGCAGCCCGAGGATCATCTTGATCGTGGTGGATTTACCCGAGCCGTTGGGCCCGAGCAGGCCAAACACCTCGCCGCGGCGGACATCGAGATCGATATTGTTCACGGCGGTGACCCGGTCGCGCAGCCAGAAGTCTTTGAAGACTTTGGTCAACCGTGCGCATTGGATCAGATGGTCGTACGAGGCGCTGTCGGCTGAGGGCGACGAGGTTTCGGTGGCGAGTTGGGACATGGGCTTATTGAGTTAATAAATGATGATGGATGTATTTTTGATTTAAGCGAAGACGAGGTTTGATGCGTTGCTGTCGTATCCAACTCACAAGTCATCCAGCACCAATGAAACTCACCGATTCGCTCGTTTATCTTCCTTCGCCTGCTCGATTTCAGACTCAAGACGTTTACGCTCTTTACTACGTGCGATATTGGGGTCACGGTTCACGTCAAGATGAATCCGTTGGCCCGACGCGGTATAGAACAGCTCGATCCCTGAATCTTCATTGAAGACTTCACGCAGGACGTACTGCCAGCGCCGCTGTTTGAACAGTTCGGGGTCTTCCTCGAACGCGGCCTTGAGTTCCAGAACGGTCTCGGCTTCGGTTTTCAGTCGCTGAGCGATCTGCGACCGTTCGATCTGGGCGTTGTTGATGATCGTCGCGGTCTCGCCACCGATGGGCACGGCCTCGCCGTCTTCACCGGTAACGGTGAGGGTGCGGAAGACCTCACTGAGTTGGCTATCGAGCTCGGCGATACGCTCGGTGTCGTCGAGCGTCGTGGCGATCTCGTACTCCTTGAGCATTTTTACGAGCGGGCCGTCTTGCCCCCTAACCGGGAGGGCTCCTTTACCCGCGGCTTCGCCCAGAAGCTTGGTGCGATCGGATTCGGCCTCATTGATGCGGGTGGCACGGGTGGCCTCTGCTTGAGCGACGAGCTGATAGGCGTCCGCCACGGATTGGGGCATCTCCGGGAGCCGCATCGTGATGTTGGTTAGCGTGATCCCGACGGTCAGTTCGTCGAGTTTGGCCTGAGCGATAGCGCGGGCCTGGTCGCTATTGAGCCGGCTGCCGATCAGATCTTCGACCGGTTGGTTGGCCACAGCATGGACGACACCTTGTTCGACCATGTTGATGACCAAGGAGTCGGCAATCTGAAGCCCGGTCAGGTTGGCATCCACATAGATCTGCTGGCCGCCGCCATGCACGCCGATGCGTTCCTGGGTAAAGCCTTCCGGGTCGCCGAAGTTGGCGAGGAAGGCGACGGGGTCGGAGATGATGTAGCCGGCGTTGAATCGGGCGTGGACGAGATTGGCATCGCCGGTGATCAGCGAGCCGTCTTTGTCGGGGTTGAGCGGGCGGGTGCCGCCATCGCCCTCGTAGACAAACGCCTTAGCGATATCGATCGTCCGTTCGTTAATGGGAACGAGGATGACGTTATCGATGGGGAAGGGCCATCCGAAGTGCAGGCCACGCTCCTTGGTGGCGTTACCTGCGGCATCGGTAACGATCTTTCCGAAGCGGGTGACGACCGCTTCTTTTTGCTCGGGGACCTGGTAGATGCCGCTGCACAAGTACACCACGACCAGCACGATCATCACCAGCCGTAGCAGTCCAAAACTGACACGGAGTGCGTCGGCCAGCGACTGTTGGGCGGGGTCCATCGATTGCACGGAGGGTTCGTCACGCTGCGGCGCGGGTGCCTGACCTTGGTCAAGCGAATGAGCTTGTTCTTGAGGTTGATTTTCGTCGACCATGATTACTCGTCACCACCTTCTTGGGGGGCGATCAACAGGTCCATGAACTCCATGGCGTTGGCATCGAGGATCAGCGTTGAGCCGGGCAGGGTCTTCTTGAGGGTGTCGACCTTGGAAAGGAAGATCGCCAGCTCGGGGTTCTCGGCGAAGAGGCTGTAGTTCTTGGTACCCTCGCGGATACCCTCGGCCTTGATGCGTTCAGCCTCGGCGTTGGCGAAGCTCAGGATTTGGCCTTTGACGCGTTCGGCTTCGGAGCGGATCGCGGTGGCCCGGTTCTCGCCCTCTTGCTCGGCACTGGCGGCGAGGCGTTGGCGGGTCGAACGCATCCGTTCGAAGACTTTTTCGGTGGTGGCTTCGGGGAATAGGATGCGGCGGACGCCAACCTGCTCGATGTCGATGCCGTAGCCCAGATCGACGATACGCTGGCGGAGTTTTTCGGTGATGCTCTCTTCGATTTCATCGATTGCCAGAGCATCGAGATCGGTGTTGACCATCTGGTCGAAGCGGTAGTTAGAGAACTCGCCCTTGAGGTTCTGCATCTGCGTGCCGATTCGGACCTTGGCCTGCTCAAGGTTCTGAAGCGCAACGAAGAATTGGTATGGATCGGAGATCCGCCATGTCACATAGGTCTTAAGGACAATTGAATTCTCGTCCGCCGTCTGAAGCTGGGACAGCTCCTGTTCGAGCAACTGCACCTTGGTCGGATAGCGGTAGACCTTCTGGATCGGCCAGGGCAGCTTGGGGCGGATGCCTGGCTCGGTGATGAGGCTATTGTTCTCAACGATTTCACCAGCGTCGTTGTAAACCGGCGGGTCGGCCTTGGCGAAGGTCGTAACTACGGCTCGCTCGTCGAAGTTGACCTGGAAGAAGAACATGTACAGCACGAGCACAACACAGATGATCGCGGCGATGAGGAGGGTGGTGAGTTTTCTCATGGCAGATGGCAGGAATCGGTACGAATAAAGGGATCGTGAATGATAAAAAGCGGCTTATGGGTTCAACCAGGATTAATCGGGGTTGAAGAATTCCGTCGCGGTGTTGGCTTCTTCGAGGTTCAGGCGGATGGTCGAATCGTCGGTGATCGGCACGGTCGAGATCACCCGACGGTTGCTCTCGCCGAAGGATTCTGCGATTGCGTTGAGGTAGTGACGGGCCTTGAAATATTCCGGCGCAAGATTGAACGCCGCGAGCTCAAAGGCGAACCGACTGGATTCAGAATTTTCGACCAGTGCGACCTTCCAGCGTTCCTGCCGGGCGTCGGCGAGGATGCGGGCCGCCTCGCCACCCGCTTGGTCGATGAGGCGGTTGATGCGGGTTTCTTGTTCGAGGATTTCCTGGTCGAGCCCGGCATTGCTGTCTTCTCCCTGACGCTGTTGCCGAAGTTCGGTGAGCTCTTGAATGGCTTTTTCTGCTCGCAACGCTTCGGCTCGAGAACCCGCGGCGCTGCTGAGGATGCCGATGGCGTCACGTTGAGCGTTCTCGATCGCTGTTTTTTGTGACTGTAGGGCGTTGACCTGCTGAAGGAACGCGGCGGCGACCTCTCCTTCGCGGGGAGGGTGCACGTCGTACAGCGAAACGTCCTGAACATTGATGCCGTAGCCCGAAACCTCGTTGCGGATCAGCTCTAGGAGCTGCCGACCAATTTCGATGCGGCCGGCCCCAAGCAGGCTATCGATCTGTTGGGTTGCGACGATGGAATTGAGGTGACGTTGGGCTACCGCCGCGAGCACTTTCTCGGGTCGGCTTGGAGCGTCCGCCGAGACGTATGCTTCAAGGTCCCCGATGTTGTAGGTGACGATGGCCTGGAGCGACACCAGGCTACCTAAGCGTGAGGTCCCCTCCTCGAGTTCATCGTCCCCATCGAAGGTCTCTCGCCCTTGCAGTTCCTGCTCCACGCTTTGGCGGATGCTCGGATCGTCGATCACGGTAGGAGCGGTTGCGAAGTACTCTTCTTTGCCCTCGATGTGGGCGGAAGTCCAGAGCATGGCCATGCCGGGGATACGCTTAGACTCTTCGTAGGCACCGATCACGATCTGCTGGGAACGCTCGACATCTACTTTCTTTGCTCGGCCAATTGGCCAAGGCATCTTGAAGCTGACGCCGGGGTCGGCGATACGGACTAGAGCCCCTTGTTTGGTGATCACGGCTTGCTGATTCGGCGCGACGATGACGACGCTGGTCAACCCGATCAGGATTAATACGCCCGCCAGGATGAGAGGGGTAAGCGCTCGGCCGAGCAGGACGTAGAACCAGCTTTTGGTGATCTCGAAGCCAAACTGGTAGTTCAGCGTTTCCGACACGATCTTGCCCAGCGATTCGGGGCTGGTTAGCCAACCCAACAAACGCGAATCGAATGCCGGCCGGACCACCTCATCGGACTTACGTGGGCGGTAGATGCCGAAGATGAAAGCAAGCAGGGTTTCAAGGCCCAGCAAGATCATCAACGCCGGGATGATCAGCGACAGCGCCGCTAGCACCCCGGTGTTTTTGGTCACGATCCCGATCACGACCGCGACACCTAAAAGGATGATCACCAGCACGTTGCCGATGAGATAGGCCGCCCCGCCGCGGAGCAATTGCCATGAAGTGACTCGCGTCATGCCCGCGATGTAGCGAGCGACCAGGAACCCGAGGAACGCCAGCAAGAAAGTGAACCCCACCAGCATCCACGGGTTCACAAAGGTGTTACCCATCGCGCCTTCGAGTAGCCGTTGGTAGTTCTTTACCCCATCAACGGTGTCGATCAGGCTCCAATTGCCGAAGAACATCGTCAGGCCCACCCCCAAGAGGTAGACCGCGACCGCAATGGAGACGACGTTGAGCCCCCACTTGTAGAAGTTGCCCAACCGCTTGCGGGCGGTGGCGAGATTGTGGCCCGCCTCGTCGAACAGGGCGGCGGCTCGCGCGTCTTCCTGGGCGAGTTGTTCGGCTTCCAGCGCTTCAACGCGTTCGAGTCGGTGCTGGTTGTAGAGCAGCCAAAGCATGACCCAGATGGGCAGACCGCCAATGAGGTACCACGTTGCGGCGTGGACGG
>JBCCWB010000220.1:0-6862 GCA_039194345.1 Planctomycetota bacterium | reverse complement strand
CTGATTTTGAGATGATCAGCGACACACCGAAAGGCGGCTGATGGGGCAGGGTGACGATTCGGAAGCCCAGATCGAGGCGGCGAGCGTTCCCTTTGGTGCGGCGCTCGAGCAACCGCTGATCGATGCGTGTGGCGGAAGGCTTTCCAAAATCAATTGGTTCCGCACGGCCTGGCAACGCGGCGGCGCGTTGAAGGGGTTTGCATCATTTTCCGAGGACCGCGGGACGGCTCACGATGTGGTGGTCAAGCTGCCGGTGCCGCCGCGCGAACGGCGGTGGTTGGTACGACTGCAGCCGTTGCCGACGAACGACCTGGGACGAGGAGATGAATCGTTTGGGTTTGCCCGGCCGGTATCGACGGTTGGCGGCGTGGTGCCGAGGGTGCTGGCCCACGGGGAATCGGTCGGCGGGTACGACTTTGCGTGGGTGGTGATGGAACGTCTGCCGTTTGGGCCGTTGGATGAGAAGTGGGAAGGACGGGAGTTTGACCTGATCGTGAATGCGGCGGGACGTTTTTATCAGGCAGCGCAGAACGAGCCGATCGATCCGAGTTGGGGGACACGAAAGCGGGACTGGACGACGATGTTGGCTGAGGGACGCAAGCGGGTGCAGGCCCGCGGGTGCGCCGAGCCGCAGCGTTGGAAAGCGGCGTTGAAACGGGCTCATAAGAAGTTGGACAAGTGGGTAGAGTTCTGGGACGGCCGAGCGGGGGACGGGTGGTGTCACGGCGATTTACACTTGGGCAACGCCTTGACCCGGGTCGCGCACGATGATGCTGGGGATGGTGAGTCGCCTAATCTCGAAGCGGCGGCGCTGATTGACCTGGCGGAGGTGCGTGTCGGGCACTGGGTCGAGGACGCGGTGTATCTGGAGCACCTGTTCTGGTCGATGCCCCATCGGCTGCACGGGCGGAAGCTGGTGTCGATGATCGCCAAGGAACGCAAGACACGGGGCCTGAAGGCGGGCGAAGACTGGCCGGAGCTGGCCCGGGTCAAGCGGGCGCTGTTGGCGATGGCCACGGCGACGCGGTTCCACGAGGTCAGTCGGGGGCATGCTGAGGCGGCGTTGGCGGTGCTGGAGCGGGAGGTCTGAGGATTCAGCGGTTTCGTGATTTTACGATTTGGTGATTGGTTGGCTCGGGGTCGCAAACCCGGGGGGCTACGGATTCGTACAATCGGGGTATGGCAGATTCCGAGCCGATCGATGATTTAGAAGACGGGCCTTCGCGGCTGTCGGTGGCGTTGGGGCGTTTGACGCTGAGCGCGGGACGATACCCAGGCCGACAGTATCTCGGTGCGGTGCACCGGCGGGTGTCACGGGAGCGTGGCGGGCGGCGGTTCCGAGTGTATCGGCCCAATGATGTGACGATCGATGCGTGGTTCTCGCCACGCGATGCGGAAGCGAAACCGCGGCTGCCCATCGTGGTTTCGCACGGTTTGATGGAGACCAAGGAACGGCACTTCAAGACGGCTTGGAAGATGAACGCGCGCGGTCACGATGTGTTGTTGTTTGATCACCGGGTGCACGGCCGATCAACCGGGCGGCGGCTGACGTTCGGCGTCGAAGAGAAACACGACATCAGTGCGGTGATCGACTCGGCGGCAAAAAGTGGGCTGATCAAACCACGCGAAGGGATTGATGATGGCCTGAAAGTCATCACGATGGGTTTCAGCCTGGGCGGGGGCACGGTGCTGCAGCACGCGGCGATTGATGAGCGCGTGGCGGGCGTGGTGGGACTTGCGCCGTTCGCCGACTTCCGAGGGGCGATCGAGAGCTTCCGCCGGAAGCTGACCCCTTGGCTGGACCGCAAGTGGATCGAAGATGGGTTCGATGCCGCGTCGGCTGAGGCGGGGTTCAAGTTGGATGAGGCCTCGGCGATCGAGGCGCTCAAGCAGATCGAAATCCCCGTGCTTCTGGCTGAAGGCGGCAAGGACCCGTACCTGCCGGGGATCGACCACGTGCACAAGCTCGCCGCGGCGGCGGAGCGGGACAACGTCACGATCGTGCGGATCGACGAGGCGACCCATAACACCCTGGTGCATAAGCATTGGCCGAAGCTGGATCGCGCGGTGGCGCGGTTCTGCCGAGAGGTCTCGGGGTGACTTTTTTCGGGAGATGAAAAACTTAATCACGCCGAGGGTATATTGTTGACTATCGCCCTCTCATTTTTCATCGATGGATCCCAACAATGCCTAAATTTGTCCTGTCGTTTGCGTTAATCACCACGCTGGTGATATCACTCACCGCCTGTCAAACAACCAAATCCACGCCCGAACCCGAAGCCGAAGCCAAGGCCCCCGCCGAGAAACGCCAGCCCAACATTATCTTCATCATCACCGACGACCAGCGGTTTGACGACCTGGGCTTCATCGGTGGTGCCGCGCTGACCCCCCACCTCAACGCCTTGGCGTCGGGCGGCATGTACCTGTCGCAGAAGTACGTCACGTCGAGCGTGTGCACGCCCAGCCGATACACCTGCCTCACCGGGCAGTACGCCAGCCGCAGCCAGTCGCCGGCCTTCCTCAACGAGATCACCCCCGAAGGCATCACTTACGTGATGTGGAACCAGGGCTTCGAGCCCGACCAACCGACCGTGCCCAGCGTGTTGCAAGACGCGGGCTACGCCACGGGCTTCGTGGGCAAGTGGCACGTGGGCCTGGATGGCAAACGTCCCCCCTTCCCCGAAGGTGCCGACCCGACCGACCCGTCCGACCCTGGCCTGATCCAGAAGCTCAAGGGCGACCAGAAAGTCTTCAGCGACTACCTCAAGACGCTAGGCTTCGACTTCGCCAAGAACATCTACATCGGCAACCCCGACGACGACCAGAACCTCAAGAAGGCCGGCCTGAACGTTCACAACCAGGAATGGCTAACGCAGGCGGGTCTCGAGTTCATCGAGGAAAACAAGGATCAGCCGTTCTACCTGTACTTCTCGACCACGCTGACCCACGTCCCCGAGCCGACCGACAGCCTGCTGCTCGACCCGCGGATGTCGCCCGTGGGCATGCTCGAAGAGCCGATCACCGGCGTGCAGCCTTCGCGTGAAGACGTGATCAAGCGCGTCAAAGAAGCGGGCATCCCCAAGGACCTCTGGGGCACGACCTGGCTCGACGACGGCGTCGGCGCCATCGTCGCCAAGGTCGAAGAGCTCGGCCTGGCTGAAGACACCCTCATCATCTACTTCCCCGACCACGGCATGGCCAACTGGTCCAAGGGGACGCTCTACCACGGCGGCATGGTCGCCCCGACCGTCGCCTACTGGCCCGGCACCATCCCCGCGGGGACGAAGCTCGAGCACATGACCGCGAACACCGACTTCGCCTCCACGTTCTTCGACTTGGCTGGCGCTACTCCGTCCGAGGACATGGAACTCGACGGCGAATCGCTGGTCGACCTGCTCAAGGGCGGCGACACCCCGGTCCGTGATTCGGTCTACGGCGAAGTCGGCCTGACCCGATCGGTCACCACCGCCGACGGCTGGAAGTACCTCGCCTTCCGCGTGCCCCCCAGCAAGCAGCGTACCCTCGAAGAGCGCATGCCCGAGCACCTCGCGGCCATCGAGAAGCTCAAAGAGACCCACCCCTGGACCAAGAACAACCCCAGCTGGACCTTCATCGACCCCGAAGCCCGCTACGCCCACCTGGGCCAGGCGCCCGGCGGCTCGTTCTTTGAACGCATCATCCTCCACCAGAAGGACCTGCCGTTTATGCCCAACTACCACGACGCCGACCAGCTCTACAACCTTAACGAGGATCCGAACGAGACCACCAACCTCGCCGACGACCCGGCCTACGCCGCGAAGCTCGCCGAGATGAAGGTGATCATGCAGAACTACCTCAACGACGTGCCCGGCACCTTTGCGGAGCTCAAGCCGGAAGAATAATAATTTAGAAAAACTTATCCGAATTTAGCCCGTGTGCGCGGTGAGCAACCCTCTTCACGCACACGGGCTTTAATTTTGCATATAAACTTAATTTTAACTTAAAACTTATTATTTTATGTTCCCAATACCTGCCCAATATTCCAGCTCACGCGGATATGAAGTCCTAGTTTTCTGGACGATTGAAATACGGCCCTAGCAACACACGGTCTCCCGCCCTCCGGACCTCGCTGATCTCGGAGGTAGTATCCCCCAGCGGATTTGCGCCTAATCGCTGCCAATCGAAAAATCGCTTGGTGCCATACACCGATGCGTTGTACATCACCGCCACGACCTCGCGTGGTAGCGGGTCGTCGGGGCCGATGACTTGCTCAACCTTATCCACGAACCGCAGGTACCTATCCGCCCATCCCTCCGGCAGACAACCTTCACGCAATACGTGCTGAATCGGTATTCCCTCGCCAAAAAATTCGTCGAGAAAGACATTGGCCTCATCAATCAATTCCGCGAGGTCGCTACGCATCAAACCTCCCGAAATTAAACGTACACCCGAGGCACATGGGCCCCGAGTCGGCACAGCAATTCGTAGCAGTGTGAACCCGCTTGCTCGGCGAGTTGGTGTAGCGCATTCGGTGTATCGGGGTCATTGCTGTACACCTCGACCTCAGCTCCACGTAGAGTTTGCTCATCCGCTTCGTCATCCAGCTGCTTGGCCAAGTCCGTCAGGTCGATGGTGAGTTGGTCCATATTCACCCGGCCCAGCACATCGCACTCGTGCCACGCATCGGCAAACCGGACGCGCACCTTCGCGCAGCGTTCTTTGGTCGATGACAACGCCAACGGGTAGCCGTCGCCATAACCCACGGGCACCAGCCCCAACACACTCTTGCGTTTGAGCGTGAACGTTGCGCCGTAGCCGACCTTGGCGTGCCTAGGGTAAGTGCCGACCTGTACTACCCGGCTGACCCAACGCACTGTCGGCGACCATTGCAGGCCCGGCTCGATCGCGGGCTCGCCGACGAGGTCGTGCTCCCCGTAGCCGTAGAGACCCAGCCCCGGGCGGACGAGGGTGCGGTGGTACGTCGGCGCACGCAGGACGCCGTACGAGTTGGCCAGGTGAATCAGCGCGTCTTCGGGGATATCGTCTTCATGTTGCTTGAGCAACGTGTCGAACGTTTCGAGCTGTTTCTGCGCCCGCTTGGGGTCGCCGCTAGCCGTGGCGAGGTGCGACATGACGCCGGCGATGCGGGTGTAGTGCCGTGACTTTTGCGACTCGAGCACATCCGTGAACTGCTGGGGCGACAAGCCCGAGCGGGACATGCCGGTGTCGACGTAGAGGTGCACGGGCAGCTTGATGCCGAACGTTCGGCCGAGCTGGTCGAGCTCTTCCAACTGCTCGGGGTCGTGGATCGTCAGGTGCAGCCGTTCCGCGACGGCGGGACGATACAGCCCCTCGGTCCGCGCGAGGTGACGCAGCGGGTAGAACAGCAGCATCGGCGTGGTCACCGCCCCGCTGTTCAATTGCTCGGCTTCCTCGGGGCTGAACACCGCGAGCATCTCGCAGCCGGCCTTGGCCAAGCGGTGGGCGATGGTCACCGCCCCCAGGCCGTAGGCGTTCTTCTTCACCACGCCGCAGAGGGTCGTGTCCAGACCGACCAGCCGACGCACCGTCGCCACGTTCTGCGCCAACGCGTCGAGCCCGACCTCGATCCGGCTCATCGGCTCGGTGGATTGTTCCTGATTCAACGTACTCACGACACCATCGTATCGGGATGGGGAGGAGAAGGATTGAACGCCAAGGGGCCAAGAGGCCAAGGATGACCCAGGGAAGAAACGGCCACGGGCTTGCTTGGCTCCTTGGCCACTTGGCGTTCAACGTTTCCTGCGTATTTGTGGACACCGGCCCGCACCTCTAGAATCTTGCGAACACTGACGTTGAACGCCGACGTCTCTCGATGCCTTGCCGTTCGACGCGGAACCCTTATGTCGCACGGCCCCGCCCCCGGAACCACCGCCGTGGGGGAAAGTGATTAGCCACCCGACATGAGCGAAGCCGCCGACACATGTGCCATTGCATCGCTGTTGATGAGCGGCAACGATGGATAGATCTCTGCATATCGGCGAGGCATGATGCGATCCTATTATGCCAAAGCCCTAAGTGACATGAAATCCGCTCGAGGTCACGAGTTGTCAGCCTGCGTCGCGATTTGAACAGCCAAATGAACCGAATCATCTATAATTTGGGTGTCTTAAGGGAGGATGCGATGTCAGCCACATGCAAGATCGCATTAATTATCTACACGATCGGCGCGGTGCGCGGTCGTGCAGCCAGAGGTCGTCCGTGAAGGGGTTCAATCCGTTTGAAACCCCATTTTCACAGTAAGGACACACCTCATGAACAAACCTATGACTCGCCGCTCCGGAGGCCGCGCTGCGCGTCGTGCAAGCCGCGCCGCGCCAACACCGGAAGCGCTACGTTCCGTACGCCCGGGTATGGAATCCACTGCACTCAACATCCTCTCAGACGCAGACATTGAGCGCATTCATCAAACTGCGCTGCAGCTTCTAGAAGAAGTTGGTCTCGCCGACGCACCGCCATCAGGCGTTGAATATTTGGTCGGCGCAGGCGCCATTCTGGGTGATGATGGTCGCATACGCATCCCCCGCGCAGTGGTCGAAGACGCTTTGAAATTGGCCAACCGGTCTGTTGTCTTGCCCAGCCGGGATGGCAAGAACGATCTCGACCTCTCCGGCAACCGCGTGCACTACGGCACGGCAGGTGCGGCGGTGAACATGGTCGATGTGGACGGCCGCAACTATCGTGACAGCACACTGCAAGACCTGCATGACGCCGCGCGTATTTGCGATGTGCTCGACAATATCCACTTCTGTCAGCGACCCATGGTGGCGCGCGATGTGCTCGACAACCGGGAGATGGACCTTAATACCATCTACGCCTGTTGTGCCGGCACCACCAAACATAT
>JBCCWB010000219.1:0-6870 GCA_039194345.1 Planctomycetota bacterium | reverse complement strand
GCCGAACTTCAGCTCATCCTTCTCGACATCGAGCGGCTCGGTTTCTTGAGCAGCAGCGGGGGAAACCACAGCAGCAACGAGGGCCAGCGTGGAAAACAGCTGGCGGGTGCGGGCCCACATGGGGCGTCGACGGGTGACGGACGATTCGGACATAGTGACAAACTCCAGGGAAAATAGGGAAAGCTGGTTAGCAGGGTTGCGTTAGCTTGGCCTTGTTCGCCGGAGTCGAGAGGTCGTGAATCGCAACAGAGGCGTTCAGAGACGGAACGAGTTCCGGCTGCAGGACGCCTTTGTCCTGAATGCAAGGTAGGCATGGTCGTCACAAACTTCGTGCGACCGCCCAATGCATCGCAAGTGGTGTGCCAGTCTGCCCAGAATTTGAAAATCAGATGCGCCCCGAGCGACAAAAGAACCCTCAATCGCCGGGTTAAACCGATTTTTCATAGAAAAAACGCGCCTGGGAGCGGCTAAAAATTGTTACCAGAACGATTTCGCGTGCCTGCCCATCGGATGCGCAGTTGCGCGGCAGCCGTAAAATCATGCACCGAATCTGCCTAGTTGTTTATCACCTCGCGACAGACAGGTCATCGCGTTTTCGATGCTCACCGCAGCGTGAACGACTTCCATTAAATTGATGTTTCGATTGGCACAATGATTGCAGTATTATTCGCCATACGACATCCTCAATAGGACAACGGCGTCCGACCCCGAAAGCATTTTAGAGGTCGGGCTTTGTATTTAAGATGGAAACGGCGACTCACCCAAACTTGATTAAACCCGCGTCGCCCATGCTTTCAGGAGAACGTCATGCCCTGTGACGGCAAATCTTCACTCACCCACGCCCCGCTCGACGGGTTCACCGATGAGCAGCGCGACTACCTCGCGTCCATGCTCGACCAGATGGATCTGAACACGGTCTACAAAGCAGCGCCTGCTGAAGGAGCAGGCGAAGGCGATGGCTTTGCCAACGGAGCGCGCATCTCGGTCTTTGGTACGCCTCTCGAAGACCTATGCACACAAGAACAGCTCAAGCTTGCCGAGCACCCCGACGAGATGTGGCCCAAGCTCCGAGCCCACGCCGCCGAAGCGAAGATGCCCGAAGGTGGCGACACCTTCATGTTCAAGCACCACGGACTCTTTAATGTGCAACCCGCTCAGCCCGGGTTCATGTGCCGGATGCGCATCCCTGCCTGCAAGCTGACCGCCTACCAATTCGCGGGCCTCGGTGACCTCGCTGAAAACTTGGCGGGAGGCTACGCCCACGTGACCACCCGCGGCAACCTGCAAGTCCGTGAGATCCAGCCGCAGAACATCATCAACTTGCTCGAGGGTCTTTATGACCTTGGCTTGACCTGTAAAGGGTCGGGCGCCGATAGCGTCCGCAACATCACCGCCAACCCCACCGCGGGCTTTGACCCGCAGGAGTTGGTGGACCTTTCGCCGTACGCCAAGGCGTTGCACCTGCACATCCTCAACACCCCTTCTTTGCATGGCATCCCCCGTAAGTTCAACATCGCTTACGACGGTGGTGGCGTGATCTCGGCGGTGGTCGACACCAACGACATCGGCTTTGTCGCGCACAAGCTGACCGATGAATACCTCGCGGCAAACCCCGAAGTCGCCGAGGCCTGCCCCGATGGGATCGTGATCCGCATCCTGCTCGGCGGTATCACGGGCCACCACGACTTCGCGATCTCCTCGGGCTTTGCCTGCACGCCCGACCAGATGAACGACTTCGCTATCGCTACCCTCGATGTCTTCACCGAGAACGGCGACCGCACCAACCGCAAAAAAGCCCGCCTCAAGTACGTGCTCGACGACTGGGGCCACACCAAGTTCACCGAAACCGTTGAAGAGCGCCTCGACTTCCAACTGCTCCGCCTTCCGGAGGACGCCACCTTGCCCCGGGGACCCATCGACCGCCAGATGCATATCGGCGTTCACCCCCAAGCCCCGGGGCCGGGCGGCGAAGACCTGCGGTTCCTCGGCGTTTCGCTCTGGCTCGGGCGGCTCTCGCCCGAGCAGATGCGTGGCATCGCGGCGATCTCACAAAAGTACGGCAAGGGTGATATCCGCCTGACCGTCTGGCAGAACGTGCTAATCCCCCACGTCCCCGCTGATCAGGTTGATACCGCGATCGCAGAACTGAACGAACTCGGCCTCGACGTCTCGGCGTCGTCCTTCGCTGCGGGTGTCGTGGCTTGTACCGGGAAGTTTGCCTGCCAGTTCGCCTCGGCCCACACCAAAGAGCACGGCCGGGCCGCGGTCGAACACCTGCAAACCAAGTTCGAGCTCGATTCTCCCATCAACATCCACCTGACCGGCTGCACTCACAGCTGCGCCCAGCACTACATCGGTGACATCGGCCTGGTCGGTGCTTCGACCGATGACGGCCGGGAAGCCTACAACGTCGTCCTCGGTGGCGGCAGCGACCACGACCAAGGCATCGCACGCCCGCTTACCGGCCCGGTCGCTTATGACGAACTCAACCCCTTCCTCGAAGGCGTCATCGGCACCTACCTTGATCAACGCGAAGGTGATGAAACCTTTCTCAACTTCACCCGCCGTCATGATGACGACGCCCTCAAACAACTCTTCCTGAAATACACCCCACTCGCGGAGGTGACCTCCTAATGAGTACCGCTACCCCACCCCAACCGATCACGTTCCCCGAAGGCGCGCCTTTCGATGCCCAGCAGCAGAAGTTTGTCGAAGGCTTTTTGGCCGGACTAATGTCGGTCAAGAACGCCCAAGCCGCGGCGGCTCAGCCCGATGCCCCCGGTGCCCCGATGACCATCCTGTACGGATCGCAATCCGGCAACAGCGAAGCACTCGCCAAGCAGCTCCGCAAGAAGGCCCGCACGCAAGGCTTCGGCCCCGATGTCGCAGCACTGGACAGCTTCGATTTCGACGAGCTGGCCAACATCAAGCACCTGTTAATCATCTGCTCCACCTTCGGCGAAGGCGATCCGCCCGACAATGCGATGAAATTCACCGGCAAGCTTATGGGTGAGGACGCACCCGACCTGGCCCACCTCGAGTACAGCGTCTGCTCCATGGGCGACCGTAGCTACACCCATTTCTGCAAAGCGGGCAACGACATCGACGACCGTCTCGCGGAGCTAGGCGCCACCCGTATCGCCGACCGCGTAGAGTGTGACGTAGCCTACGAAGACGATTACGCAGGTTGGACCGAAGCACTCTTCGCCAGCCAAACACTAATCGACGCCGCGGGTGATGTGCCTGTCGGCCTCGAAGAGGAAGAAGACTACGACCACGCCGTCGGGGGCTGGGACAAGAACAACCCGTACTTCGCCCCGGTGCTTCATGTCGAAAACCTCAACGGCGAAGGCTCGGCTAAAGAAGTCAACCACGTCGAGATCCTGCTCTCGGGCTCGGGCCTGGAGTACGAGGTCGGTGACGCCCTTGGACTCTGGCCGAGCAACGACCCGATCCTCGTTGAAGAAATCCTGGCTCTCACCGGCATCACCGGCACGAACCGCATCCTGCTCAAGGGCGAGACCTGCCCCATCCGCCTCGCGCTGCAAACCAAGCTCGATGTCGTCACACTCACGCAGAGCACGCTTGATGCGCTGGGTATCGAAGGCTCGGTTGAGGACGTGCAGGGCCTCCACCTCGTCGACGCGCTGCGCAAGTGGGAGCCCAAGGTTCCCGCTCAAGGCCTGGCCGACGCGTTGCGACCGCTCCAGCCCCGCCTGTACTCCATCGCTTCAAGCCCCAAAGCACACCCCGGCGAGGTCCACCTCACCGTGGGCGCGGTGCGTTACACCCTGGAAGACACCGACCGCAAGGGCGTGGCCTCAACCTTCCTCGCCGACCGCTGCGGCTTCGGCGGACGCGTCGGGGTCTACATCCACAAAGCCCCCCACTTTCACCTCACGGAGAACGACGCGGCACCGATCATCATGTGCGGTCCCGGCACAGGTATCGCTCCATTTCGTGCATTCCTCGAAGAACGTCAATCCCGCAAGGCAGCAGGCGCCCACGTTGGAGAGAGCTGGCTGTTCTTCGGCGACCAGCACGAGAAGACCGACTTCCTTTACCGCGAACAACTCGCCGATATGCAAGCCGACGGCACGCTGAGCAAGCTCAGCCTCGCCTGGTCACGCGATGGCAATGAAAAGGTATACGTCCAAGACCTGATGCGCAAGAACGCCGCCGAGGTGTTTGCCTGGTTTGAAGAAGGCGGGCACTTCTACATCTGCGGCGACGCTTCCCGCATGGCGGGCGACGTGGACAAGGCACTGCGTGACATCATCGCTGAACAGGGCCAGCTCGACGAGGCTGGTGTCCAGGCTTACATGGACAAGTTGGTCGATGAGCACCGCTACCAACGTGATGTGTATTGATCTACTGTTTTTTGTGATATGGCTTGATAGCGACGCAAGAGCAAGGACGCATATCAATCGCGAAGCGTGACAACCGACTCTGATTCAACAGCAGCATATGCCCATCACCAAATCGCCAAATCTTGCCACTAAACAATCCGCGGTCATGCCGCCGCGCGATTCGGCGATTCGATTGAATGATTACTACGAAGTGTACACCGAGGCGGACCCGGAAGCTGCCAAAGCAGAAGGCAAGCGATGCTTCAATTGCGGCGCCGCATTCTGTATGCCCGATTCGGGGTACCAGCAAGGCTGCCCGATCGAAAACAAGATCCCCGAGTGGAACGAACTGGTCCGCTTGGACCGCTGGAAAGACGCCTACCATCGGCTAAGCGAAACCAACCCGTTCCCCGAGTTTACCAGCCGTGTGTGCCCCGCCCCTTGCCAAGACGCCTGCATCCTCGGCATCAATGAGAAACCCGTCCAGATCAAGGGCATCGAGCGGGCGATCATCGACCGGGCTTTCGACGAAGGCTGGGTCATCCCTGCGAAGCCTTCCCAAGCCACGGGTAAGCGTATCGCGGTCATCGGCTCAGGCCCCGCGGGTCTAGCAGCCGCCGACACCCTCTGCCGATTCGGCCATGACGTCACGGTTTTCGAGCGCTCGGACCGCCCCGGCGGCTTACTCACCTACGGCGTGCCCAATATGAAGCTGGACAAGTCTGTGGTCTTTCGCCGCATCGAGCTGATGATGCACTCCGGCGTTAAGTTTCAGCTCAACGCCAACATCGGCGAAGACATCGATCCGCAGCAGCTCGAACGAGATTTCGATTCGGTACTCCTAGCCGTGGGGGCCCAACGTCCCCGTTTGTTGGATATGCCGGGCATGAATCTGCCGGGTGTCCACAAGGCGATGGACTACCTGACCGCCTCGACCCGCCAACAACTCACCGAAACATCCCTCACCTCCAACCTCGACGCCCGCGGCAAGGACGTGATCGTCATCGGCGGCGGGGATACCGGAGCAGACTGCATCGCAACTGCGCTGCGGCAAGGCTGCCGTTCGCTTCTGAATATCACCCGCCGCGAACAACCTCCCCGTGACCGCCCGGCGTCTGCCCCCTGGCCGGGACCACCGAATACCTATTTCCTCGACTATGCCCACGCTGAAGGCATCGAGCGTTTTGGGCGCGACCCCCGTGAGTACCAGGTCCAGCCCGTGGCCATGCTGAGTGAAGAGGATGCCTTCCCCGGCGACGACCATGTCCGGGGTGTGAAAGTGTTGAACCTGGCGGACGGAACAAAGAGTGTTCTGACCGCGCAATTGGTCCTGATCGCGATCGGATTTGTCGGTCACGACACCCCCCCACTTGCGACCGCCTTCGGCCTGAACGCAGATCCTCAGGGCCGACTCACCGATGAGGATTATCGCACCCGCAAACCCAACGTATACGTCGCAGGTGACTGTCGCCGGGGTGCTTCGCTGGTGGTCTGGGCGATCCACGAAGGCCTGGCGGCCGCGCAACAGATCCACCACGATCTAAAATCCACGGCATGACCTCGGACACGCCACGATTCCATCACTACATCCTCGCGGGGGGGCAGAGCCAACGCTTTGGGTCGGACAAAGCCCGTTACAAAGTCGACGGGCAAGCAATGCTTCAGCGCGTCGCCGAATGCTTTGCGCCGATCAGCTGCTCGACCACGATTGTTGCCCAAACCGCCGGAGCTTACGACGACCTTGGCTACCCGACGATCGCGGATGCGGTAAGCAACGCGGGCCCTCTGGCCGGGTTGTTGACCGCTTTGCTGCACGTTAAAACCACCGCCCAAAATCAGGACGAGTGCACCGCTCCCACCACTCAGACCAACGATTGGATCTTGCTGAGCAGCTGCGATCTGATTCACGCGTCAGCCGATATGGTTCCGCATTTGACGGAATTGACGGACGGAAACATCCTGGCCGTCGTATTCACGCGTTCCAAACGATATGAACCCTTTCCCGGCTTGTATCACGTCTCGCTGCTGCCTCATGTCGAACAAGCCATCAGCGACAACCAACTTTCATACCAACGACTCTTTCGGGGCCTGGACAAACTAATCGCGAGCCCTGAACTTCCCGGCGCGTATGAAACGCTGGACATGGACTACCGGCCTAACGAGTAGTCGCTCAGATTTATCTTGAAAGCCGTCAAACAAACGCCAAGCAATCACGCATCAGGTCAGCCGTCAGCATCGGCTAGCCGGGTCACATACACGTAGTAAGCCCCAAGCTTTTCACCGCTAGCCAATTCAAACTCCGCTCGCATGTGCGTGAACCCTGCGGGAAGCTCAACCTCAAACAACGCAGCCGAAGACGGACTCGACATCTTCTGGGATAACGCCTGCTCACCCACGATTAGCGAGGCTATCGTTAGCTCAAGGGGCATATCTCCCGAATACCACTCCAGGTAGCCGGGGTCGACGTCACTCTTATTCCAGACCAACGGCTTGTTCTTGGGATCGCCAGGCGGTCCAATAT
>JBCCWB010000218.1:0-6896 GCA_039194345.1 Planctomycetota bacterium | reverse complement strand
TGGTTTGAAGCCCAATGCTTCCTGCCTTACTCCGCGTCTCCGCGCCTCCGAAGCTCCGTGATTGGTTCGGGCGAATCCCAACCGCCCACCCCACGCCGGCCACGGCAGCGGGTGAGGCGGGGAACACGGGTTCGCTCTTTGGCAACTTACTCTGACTCAGATGGGCGGATGTCGATGAGGTGAAGTTCGGGGCTGGTCACGCCGCGCCAGGTGTTGGTCTTGGGTTGAAAGACGACGTCGACGGCAATTCCCGCGGGCAGGTCGTCGGCCAGTTCGCCCATGCCGAAGCCGACAGCACGGAGTCCTGTGCCTTGGTCGTCCCGCAGGGAGACGCTGAGGTGTTTGCCTTCGCCGCCCATGCGTTGTGCGGCGCGGGCGGTGAGGGCGCCGCGGACGAGCAGGCGCGGCCGGGGGTTGGATCGGCCGAAGGGCGCGAGGTCTTCGAGTCGGCCAAACAACGGCAGGATGCAGTCACGCAGTTCGAGCTCGGCATCGATCGTCACCGTGGGCACCAAGCCCTCGGCAGGCAGCACCGCGTTCACCGATTTGATCAGGTCGGCCCGGAACGCGTCGAGCTTGTCGGGATCGATCGACAAGCCCGCGGCCATCGCGTGCCCGCCGAACCGGGTGCAATGCTCGGCGGCCTTCTCGGAGATGGCGGCGTGTAGATCGACCGCGTCGATGCTGCGGGCCGAGCCCTTGGCTTCGTTCTTTTCTGCATCGATGCCCAGCAGCACGGCGGGGCGGTGGTAGGTCTCGACGAGGCGCGACGCGACGATGCCGATCACGCCGGGGTGCCAGTCTTCGTGGGCCAGCACGATCGCCCGGCGGTCCTCGGCGGCGTGCTGGCCTTCCTCGACCATCGCTTTCGCCTGATCGACGATGCGACGCTCGGTGTTTTTACGGCGGTCGTTTTCTTTCGTGAGAAAGTCGGCCAACTCTCGCGCCTGCGCGGGCGAGGCATTGGTGAGCAGCGTGACGGCCTGCTTGGCGTGACCCATCCGGCCGCACGCGTTGAGCCGGGGGCCGAGCACGAAGCCGACGTGGTACGCATCGACCTTCTCGGTACGCAGCTCGGCGGCGTCGATGAGCGCGTTGAGCCCAAAGAAGTTGGTGTGCTTGATGCGGGACAGGCCGTGCACGGTGATGACGCGGTTTTCGCCGACGAGCGGGACGATGTCGGCGATCGTGCCGAGTGCCGCGAACGCGAGCAGGTCGCACATGAGGTTCTGCTGTTCGGCGGGCAGGCGATCGGTGTTGTGGAAGGTGCGGGCGGTCTGCCAGGCGAGCTTGAAGGCGACGCCCGCGCCGCAGAGCGGCGAGGGATCGACCGTGTCTTCGAGTTCGGGGTGCACGAGGGCCACAGCGTCCGGCAGGTTGTTGGCGTCGAAGTGGTGGTGGTCGGTGATGATCAGCTCGATGCCCAGCGACTTGGCGTGGGCCGCGACGTCCACGGCGGTGATGCCGCAGTCGACGGAGATCACCAGCGGCAGCTGATCGCTGTCGCCGAGCTTGTGTTCGGCTCGCCACGCGGGGTCGGTCATCGACGAGAACGCCTCGGCGTTGAGGCCGTAGCCTTCGTCGAGGCGGTGGGGGACATAGGTCGCGACGTGTTCGTGGCCGAGGGCTTTGAGCGTGTGCCAGAGGATGGCCGAGGCGGTGACGCCGTCGACGTCGTAGTCGCCGTAGATCAGGATGGGTTGCTGGTCGCGGACGGCCTGGGCGATGCGAGTTGCGGCGGCAGTGCAGCCGGGCAGCGCGGCGGGGTCGTCGAGGTGGCTGAGCTTGGGTTGGAGGAACCGTTGGGCGTCTTCGGGGGTGCTGATCTGACGCAGGGCGAGGAGGCGGGCGAGCAGCGGGTGGCCCCCGGCGTGCCGAGGATCGAGTGGCTCGAGGCCCTCGGCGAGGTCCCGGAAGACCCAGCGTTTTCGCGTCCGTGCGGTCAGCATCGAGACATGATAACCCGACGCGGATTCACGGAGCGGGCTGTGGAGAAGAGATAAGGATTGCCGTGGACGGCGGGACGTGATACACCAACGCTATGCGAAGGATCGCGCCCCCCCGGATCATGAATGCCCTGGCTGTTCTTGCCCTCGTGGCGTGGTTGTCGGCGTGTGGCGGGACTGGCGAACCCTCGACGCCGAACAAGCAGCCGACTCGGACCTGGGATCGCACGGGGCTGACGCCGTCGACTTCGAAGTCGAGCATGATCCCGGCGTCGGAGCACACCGGCGGCGGGCCATGGCCGGGGCCGAGGCTGGATCAGATCACACGTGAGCCGGCGATCCGGGTGCGGGTGCAGACCAAGTCGTCCACATTGACGATCGGCAAGGTGCCGGGCGAGTCCACGGCGGTGCGGGCGACGGGGCCGCGGTCGAGCGGGGCGAAGGTGTATCGGTACAAGCTGCCGATGACCGTGACGCTGCGGGACGGGGCGTGGGTCCTGCGCGATGCAGCGGGCAAGGCGGTGCGTTGGCGGCTGACGAGCCTGCTGATCGAGTGTGATGATGGTAGCTCACTGAAGCTCGGCGACAAGAGCTATCCGCGGCGGCTGGTGTTGACCCCACGGCAGGCGACCGACACTCAGGGCGCGGGGTTGTTTGATGTGGTGAATCACGTGCCGCTGGAGACGTATCTGCCGGGCGTGATCGAGCGTGAGCTTTACGGCAACTGGCAGCTCGAAACGTTCAAGGCCCAGGCGGTGGCGGCGAGGTCGTATGCGTTGTGGGAGATGACGGTCGCCAGCGGTCGGCACTACGACCTCGAATCGACCACGGCCAGTCAGGTCTATGGCGGCGAGGCGAGCAACCGCACCGCGCTGCAGGCGGTGTTGGCGACGCGGGGCCAAGTGATTGCCTACGAGGGCAAGGTTGTACCGGCGTTCTTCTCGTCGAGCACGGGCGGGCTGGGGCAGGATGCGCTGGTGGCGTTTCCCAATCGGGTGGAAGACATCGCGCCGCTGCGGGCCCGGGAGCACGGGGCGTGGGACCACGCGAGCCCGACTTATCGCTGGGGGCCGATCGTTCGGGATCGGGCGACGCTGTCGAAACGCATCGGGGAATGGGGCAAGCGAAACAAGCATTCTGTGCAGGGCATGGGCACGCTGCAGAGTGTGCGGGTCGCAGCGCGGAACCGCGTGGGCCGGCCGGCGCAGTACCTGCTCACCGACACCAGCGGCAAGAGCTTCCGTATCGGCTGTGAGTTCTTCCGTAACGCCTGCAACTTCACGCGGGATGGCGAAATCCCTTTGGAGAGCAAGCAAAAACTGCTGTCGTCCCACGTGGATATGGCGGTCTCGAGCACGCAGGTCCGCGTGACCAACGGGCGCGGCCACGGGCACGGCGTAGGTATGTCGCAGTGGGGGGCGCAGGCGATGGCCAAGGCGGGGCATGGGTATGCGGCGATCCTGGGGTTTTACTACCCCGGAGCGCGTGTGCAACAGATTTATTGAGTCGGCGCTTCGGCCGGCTCGGCGGCTTGCTTACGCTGCATCCACCAACCGATCACGGGGAACTGGATCCAGAACGAGAAGTAGAAGAAGCTCAGGTACCAGTACGGGAAAACAAACCCGATGCCCAGCCTCTTGTACCACGCCAGCAGCAGGTAGTCGTAAACGAATAGAGGGAGGGTCAGATACAGTGCTAGCCAGAGCGAGTTGGTCAGGTGTTTGCCGTCCGACCAGTATTTGCGGAGCGTGTAGGCGGTGCCCGGGAAGTACCCGACGGTGACGACGATGCAGATGACGATCTTGGACCAGAACGGCCAGTGCTGGTAATACTCGGGCAGGCCGATGAGGTAGAACGTCAGCCAGGTGACGAAGCTGTAGAGCAGCAGTTGGAGGTGGCGTTTGGCGGACATGGTGCGGCCGGGGTGGCGTGGCCACACGGCTGTTGGGATTGTCGTTGGGCTTCGCTAAGCCGCAAGTGCTTTGTTTAGTCGTCGAGTTTGCCGTCTTGCAGGCCTTCGGGGATGAGGGTGGGCTTGGTGAAGTTGGTGTCGAGGTCGACGAAGCGGCCGTCGGCGGAGGAGTCGAGCAGGCCCTGCATCGCTTCGAGGACGCAGTAGGCGAGGCGTTCGTTGGCGCGGTGGTCGCGGCCGGTGCGGATGGCGGTGGCCATGTCGGCGATGCCCAGCGATCGTCCGTTGGGGTGGGAGTGTTTGACGTCGATTTCTTGGTACGCGTCGTCGCCGATTTGTTGGAGGAAGACCGGGCCGTCGAAGCCGTTGGGGTCGGGGACTTTGAGGGTGCCTTGGGTGCCGTAGATGGTGATGGGGTTGGTGCCATCGTAGGGCGCAAAGCGGGTGGCGAAGCTGGTGACGATGGTACCGAGGCAGCCGTCGGCAAAGCGCAGGGTGCCGGCGACGTGGTCGGGGGTGTTGACGTCGATCTGCGTGCCGTTCTTGGGCTCGCTGGTGATGGTGCGGGGGTTGATGAGGATGTCGGCTTCGCCGGCGACGCGGGTGATGGGGCCGAGCATGTTGACCAGGGCGGTGAGGTAGTACGGCCCCATGTCGAACATCGGCCCGCCGCCGGGCTGGTAGTAGAAGTCGGGGTCGGGGTGCCAGGACTCGTGGCCGGGGCAGAGCATGAACGCGGTCGCGGCGACGGGCTTGCCGATCGCGCCGGATTCGATGAGCGCCCGGCAGGCTTGGTGCGACGTGCCGAGGAACGTGTCGGGCGCGTTGCCGACGCGGACGCCTTTGGCTTTGGCGGCGTCGAGCACGGCCTTGCCTTCGTCGGTGTTCACCGCGAGGGGCTTCTCGGTGTAGACGTGCTTGCCCGCTTCGATGATCTGCAGTGACACCTTGGCGTGCACCGCGGGGATCGTGAGGTTGACCACGAGCTCGATCGACTCGTCCGCCAAGAGTTCCTCGACGCTGCAGGCCTTGGGTACATCGAACTCCTCGGCCTTGGCTTGGGCGCGGGACAGGTCGAGGTCCGACACCGCGGCGACGTCGAGGATGGGGAATTGCTTGGAGGCGTTGAGGTATTGCGAGCTAATGTTGCCGCAGCCGATGAAGCCGATTTTGACGGGGGTCATGTACAGATTCCGAAAATAAAAACGTTTCTAAAATCATACTCCGTTCGTCATCGAACGGCGAGTATGCGGGGCGGAGGGCCTGATAGTGTTGCAATCCGTGGCCGTTGATCTCTCACTCAATCAGGGGTCGCAAACGTTCAGCCGAGGCCCAGGGATGGTGGGGCGGACTTGGCTGCGCCAGGCTTCGCGGTCGAAGCTGCCGACGACGTGGTCCATGGCCTCGTCGAGCGAGTCGGTGAGGATGAGCAGGTCCAGGTCGTGGGGGCTGATGGTGTGGTGTTTCTCGGCCATCGTCTCTTTGATCCAATCGATCAGGCCCTTCCAATAGTCAACGCCGACGAGGGCGACGGGGAAGGTCTTGATCTTTTCGGTCTGGATCAGGGTGAGCGATTCGAAGAGCTCGTCCATGGTGCCGAACCCGCCGGGGAAGATGATGAACCCCGCGGCGTACTTCACGAACATGACCTTGCGGATGAAGAAGTAGCGGAAGTTGAGCTCGTGGGTCTGGTAGGGGTTGGGTTTCTGCTCGAAGGGCAGGTCGATATTGAGGCCGACGGACTTGGCGCCCTCGACGCCGGACTCGAAAGCACCCTTGTTCGCAGCTTCCATGATGCCGGGCCCGCCGCCGGTGATGCAGGCGAGATTCTGCTCGACGATCCGTTTCCCGCACTCGACGGCTTGCTGGTAGTACGGATCGTCGGGTTTGGTGCGGGCGCTGCCGAAGACGCTGACCGCGGGCCCGACGTCGGCCATGACTTCGAAGCCGTCGACGAACTCCGAGAGGATGCGGAACAAACGCCAGCTTTCGCGGGACAGGGCCTGGTCTTGGTTGTCGCGGTTGGAATGATCGGTCATGGCAGGCTCGAGTGGGGAAGGGAAGGTGAAACGAGACCCGCACAAAGTACCCGGTTGTGGCGGGGGATGCCGAGTCTTGAAGCGCAAAGAAAACCCACGGAGCGGATCCGTGGGTTTTGTGGTTCTTAAATTGTGGCGTGTTTTACGCGGCGGCGGCAGCGGGTTGGCCGAGGGCCTGGGTCGCGGTTTCGACGAGGGTGTCGAAGGCGGCGGGCTCGTGGATGGCGATCTCGCTGAGCATCTTGCGGTTCAGGCCGATGTTCGCGGCTTTGAGGCCGGCGATGAAGCGGCTGTAGTTGATGCCGCGCTGCTTGCAGGCGGCGCTGATGCGGGTGATCCAGAGGGCGCGGTATTCGCGCTTTACGAGACGGCGGTCGCGGTACTGGTTCACACCCGCGCGGACGACGGCCTCCTGGACCCGACGCCATTGCGTCCGACGGGCTCCACGGTTGCCTTTTGCTTTCTTAAACCAACGGTTCTTCGCCTGACGGCGGGCGGCGCCTTTTTGTGCACGTGGCATGGTGCAACTCCTTTTCGCGACGGCGGGGAAGGACGAACACTCGTCGTCCTTACTTGTTCAATTATCCCGACTCGCAGAATGTTTGTATTTATGATTTATGAATGCTGATTGATGAATTTGGTTTTCAAATCATCAATCATCAGTCAGCGTCGTTCGCCGGGGTGGTGGCCGGGCCGACGTTCGAGGGCTGGATACGGACGTGCAGCAGCTTTTCGAGCAGCTTGCGGTCGCCCTTCTTGACGACGATCTTGTTGCGCTTGTCACGCAGCGTGCGGCCGTCCATGTGGCTGTTGATGTGGTTCTTGCCGGGGCGGGCGAACTTCACCTTGTTGCGGCCGGTGAGCTTGATGCGTTTTTTGAGGCCCTTGTGGCCCTTCATGGTGGCGGAGTTCGACATAGCGGAGTTCCTTCTTCCGGCGGCGGGTCGTGCTGAAATCAGTTCAGGACGGCCCGGCGGGTTAATTTCGAGCCGGGCATTG
>JBCCWB010000217.1:0-6906 GCA_039194345.1 Planctomycetota bacterium | reverse complement strand
GAATAGAACCCTTCAGGCAGATCAGCTTCTCTTAATTTTGTATCTATGATTCGAGAGGCTAGAGATAGTGGCAATCGATAGTCAATGTCTATAAACCTTCTAAGATAGCCTGTGGCATTTTTTGTTGAAAAGCCAATTACTTGAGATGCGGACTCGCCTAAGTTTTCGATATCAACTGATAAAACAATCAGTAGATTGGGAACAGCAAATAGGTGCTTGATTCGTTCGAGCAGTTCGATCGCGTAATCGGGTCGGCATCGGTCGAGTTCGTCGATCAAGATGACCAGAGGCTTGCCGTCTTCTCCTAGTGTTTGGCCGAGTTCGGAGAGTTTTTCGCTGAATTCATCGAGTAGTTTTCTCACGCTTAGTTGTTGGGCCATTTCTTTGTCAACGAGTTCGGCCCCGATTTCGGATAGCGCGTCGATTTCGTCTTTCGCGCTGGAATCGCCGTCCGTGAGGTAGTGCAGTCCGCCGCGCCGGGCCCAGTTCAATGCGATTTTGGGGGAGGCTTGGATTACTTTTTTCAGCGCATTCTTGATCCCGTTGAGGGCTTGCGTGGCGTTGCTGTCGTTGGCGCTGATTGAGGCTTCGATGGAGCCGATGAAGGCGAGGAGGGGATCGTTTGCGTAGTCTGTGGACCAGGCGTCGAAGTAGGCGGTGGCGAATCCGCGGTTTTCGAGGAGTTGTTGCCACATACGGATGAAGGTGGTTTTGCCCTGTCCCCACGGAGCGGAGATGCTCATCACGTAGGGCGTGGTGGTGTTTTCAAGCAAGGTTGCCAAATTCTCGGCAATTGTTTTTCGATCGAGTAGGTCGTTTGCGAATGGGTTGTCTGCGGGGATTTCGATGTCGTCGATTCGTTTGAGCATGGTGGCCTTGGATTGGGAGTTGTGGTTTAGCGGGTGACGCGGAGCGTCCCCGTGGGTTTGTTTCGGGTAAGGGAACGGGGGCCCTGCGGGCCGCCCGCTAAACGGGTGGGGGTGGGTAGGGGGTGAGCCAGG
Organism: Planctomycetota bacterium; assembly: GCA_039194345.1. Classification (GTDB taxonomy): domain Bacteria; phylum Planctomycetota; class Phycisphaerae; order Phycisphaerales; family Phycisphaeraceae; genus Algisphaera. Next base: position 5,905 of record JBCCWB010000217.1, on the reverse strand, counting down.
GGTAGGTTTGCGGTTTGTGGCCGGCCTTGCTGGGGTTTTGGTTGACGTATTGGATCGCGCGCTGGATGGCGTGCGGGGTGTTGAGGTAGACGGCCCATTGGTGGCGGGCCCAGGGGGTGGGGAGGCGTTTGGTTTGGCGGGGGGAAGAAAGGGCACCTTCGGTGCGGCCGCTAAACGGGTGAAGGTTTTGGTGGTTGAGGAAGGTGGTAGCGCAGGATTTGAAATGGTTGGCTTGGGTTTCGATGGGGGTGTGGGTTCGGCCGACGACGAGGTGGGCATGGTCGGGCATCACGGCGAGGGCGTGGACGGGGCGGTGGTTCTTGGTGGCGTAGTCGGCGAAGCCCTGGGCGACGGCGCGGGCCTGGCGGCCGGTCCAGATGACGGGTGGGCGGGCGAGTTTGGATTTGGCGTTCTGCCGGGCGGCGTGGTTGTGGCGTTCGTCGGCGACGGATCGGCGGGTGTTTGAGGAGACTTTCGTGGCGGGGCCGGCGGCGGCGTAGAGTTCGAAGGCGCGGACGAAATCGGACCACGAGCCGCGGGGATCGTTGGGCAGCCAGAAGCCGTAGTTGGTGAGGATGAGGTGGTACCCCAGAACGCCCGGCATGGGTCGGACTGTATCGCGCTGGGGGTTCGGCGCGAAGCGATTTGTTTAGCGGGTGACGCGAAGCGTCCCGTGGGTGGGGGTGGTTGGGTGGGTGAATGTTGGGTTTTCAAGGCAAAACGGGGCCCTTCGGGCCGCCCGCTAAACGGGTGCGGGCCGGGGGACTTCGTGGCCGAGGAGCAGGCCCATGGAGAGGCGTTGGATGAAGCGGTGCCAGGTGTTTTTGGGGAGGGTGCCGGTGGCGTGGCCGTGGTGGGCGGTGAATTCGGTGGACTCGTAGGTGAGGCCTTGGCCGCCGAACTGTTGTTTGAGGCATTGGCGGCAGGTGAAGCCCGTGGTGAAAGGCGAATTCAGATTTTGGATTTCAGATTGCAGATGGGCGATCCATTCGGCGGGGAGTTCGGGGGCGAGTTGGTGGAAGTCGAAGCTGAGGTAGGCGGGTAGGGTCATCGGGCGGAAGGGCCAGTAGAGGCGTTGGGCGTGTTGGCCGCAGTCGGGGCATTGCCATTCGAAGCGTTCGTATTGCGGTGTGGGGTTGGACGGGCGGAGGTTGCGGACGGTGCGGTGGAGGGTTTGGGACCAGCGGCCGCCTCCGGAAGTATCCAGGGCAGTATCGTGGGGATTAGAGATTTGAAACGCGGGACGCTTCGCGTCGCCCGCTAAACGGAGGTGTTGGGGGCGTTGGTGGAGGGATTGGGTGAGGGTGCCCCAGTCGGCGGACTGGACTTCGGGGATGGGGTGGATGAGGTGAGATGGCGGCGGGGCGTAGAAGTAGGCGTGGGATCGCGGCGGGTCGCCGGGGTATTTGCCCGAGCGGGTGGAGGGGCGGGGGAAGGGGTGGTGTTTGATGAGGTGGCCCTGCTTGATGCGGGCGGAAAGGGCTTGGGGGGAGACGCCCAGGCGTCGGGCGATGGCGGCGCGGGGGAGGCCGGGCGGTTCGAGGGGGATCGGAGCGCAGAGGCGTTGGATCTCGTCGGGGTCGAGCGGGACGGCGCCGGCGGTGTTGTTGTCGGGGAGGCGGCGGTCGTTGGCGCGGAGGACGAGGGTGAAGGAGCGGAGGGGGCGGGAGGTGGAACGGGTGGTTTGGTTGTTGATGTGGGTGGGGGACGCGGGGCCCTTCGGGCCGCCCGCTAAACGGTGGTGTTGGGTGAGGCGGCGGGCGAGTTCGGCGCGGCCGAGGGGGGTGGTGAGGCGTGGGGTGATGTGGGTGTCCCAGGCTTGGATCAGGGCGGCGTCGAGGGTGTTCACGTTAGGGGCCCGGAAGAGGATGGTTGGTTTTGCGCGAGCGCGAAGGCTCGCGCGGACGTGAGCTTCTTGGTAATGGGAGTATAGGTGCGCGGCGTGGGGCCGTGGCGGCCCCCGGTCATTGACCGGGGGTTAACGTAAAGGCACACCAAGCGAAAGGAGCTGCGTTACGACTTGCCGACGAATTTGAGGCGGACGGATTTGTAGCCGACCTGGCGGGTGTAGCTGGATTCTTCTTCGACTTCGGGGACGGCTTCGACCATCTCGAGGCGGTCGACCTTGTCGCAGAGTTCTTGCAGAAGGGCGCGGATGATGAGGCGGGCTTGATGTTGGCCGAGGCAGTTGTGGATGCCGAAGCCGAAGCCGACGTGGGGGTTGGGGGCGCGGTCGAGGACGACGTCGTCGGGGTTTTGGAAGACGGACTCGTCGCGGTTGGCCGAGGGCCAGCATATGCCGACGCGGTCGCCGGCTTTGACTTCGACGCCCTTCACATCGGTGGTGACCGGGCAGGTGCGGGAGATCGCGGTGAGGGGGCTGACCCAGCGGACGAACTCTTCGGTCGCGGTGGTGATGTTGCCGGGGTGTTCGCGGAGAAAGCCTAAAGCGTCCTGGTGCTCGGCGAGGTAGGCCATGATGCTGGAGACGGTCTGGATGACGGTGTCGCGTCCGCCGGCGAAGGCCATGTTGGCGAAGCCGTGCTTCTCTTCGAGGGTGAGTTTGCGGCCGCGGAAGTCGATGCGGTTGAGGGCGCTGAAGAAATCATCGGCGTCGGAGCCTTCCATCGCGGCGAACTTGTCGAGGATGTAGGTGTCCAATTCGTTGCTCTTGGAGCCTTGCTCGCTGTCACGGAAGACGTGGACGCCCCAGCCGATCCACTGGTCGGCTTCGGCGTCGGCGACGCCGAGCAGGCGGGTCAGGCCACGCGATTGGATGGGCAGCGCAAAGCCGCGCACGACTTCGACTTCATCGGCAGCGAGGGCTTTGTCGACTTCCTCGGCGATCATGACACGCATGTCGGCCTGGTATTCCGGGTCGTCTTTCGGGCGGCGGAACGTGGGCTCGACGAGCTTGCGGTAGTCGGTGTGGTCTGGTGGATCGGTTTCGATGGGCAGCTGACGGACATCGCGGACGTGGGCTTCGGAGTGGAGCACGATCATCAGCGGGTTGTCGTTGCTGAAGGTCTTCCAGTCTTTGGCGGTGCGGCGGGCGTCCTGCATGCGGAGGATGAGCGGGACGTCCTGGCCCTCGGCCTTGACGGTTTTGACGCCGGTGTCCTGGCGGTCTTGGCGGAACGGATCGCGCATGGGGCATTGGGATTCGGACATGGTTCAAGACTCCTTGGCGGACTGGAGGATGGCTTTGAGTTCGGAAGAGGCGTCGGCGACGAGGGCCTGGTCGGGCTTGCCTTGCATCGGGATGATTTTGCCGGCGACGGCGTAGGCCCGCGGGTCGTTGATCGCGTCGACTGCGATGAGCTGATTTTCCTTGAAATACCAGGCAGAAAAGGACTGCCCGGGTTCGGGGGTGCCACGGACGATGCACTGGTCGTAGCCGGTGGAGATGCCGACGATCTGGAACTTGACGTCGTATTGGTCGGACCAGAACCACGGCAGGGCGGCGTGGGCCTTGGGCTGGCCGGCGATGGCGGCGGCGGCGGTCTTCGCTTGGTCGTTGGCGTTCTGCACCGACTCGAGACGCATGCGGGTGTCGTAGAGCGGGTGGTGCTGGTTGGCACAATCGCCCACGGCGTAGATCGATTCGTCGGCGGTCTGGTTGAACTCGTTGACGTGGATGCCGTTGTCGGTGGTGAGGTCGGCGGCGGCGGCGAGTTGGTCGTTGGGGGCAGCGCCCACGCCCATGAGCACGAAATCGGCGGGGAAGGCATCGCCGGCTTTGGTCTGGACGGTGAGCTGGCCGTCTTGTTCGTCGATCGCGGTGGCTTGGGCTCCGGTGCGGAGGTCGATGCCGTGGTTCTTGTGCAGCGATTCGAAGAACGCTGAGACCGCGGGCGAGGTGACGCGCGACAGCACACGGTCGGCGAACTCGAGCACGGTGACGTTGAGCCCGAGTTTGCTGAGGGAGGACGCGGCTTCGAGGCCGATGAAACCGGCTCCGATGATGACGACGGATTTGGCGCTGGGTACTTGGTTGCGGACGGCCTCGGCTTGGGCGGCGGTTTGCAGCGTGGAAACGCGCGGGTGGTCGACGCCGGGGATGGGCAGCTTACGGTGCGTCGATCCGGTGGCGAGGACGAGGGTGTCGTAAGTGAGCGACGTTGCGTCGGGGCCGTCGAGGGTGAGTGTCTTGGCCTCACGATTGATCGCGGTGACAAGATGACCAGTGAGCAGCTCGATGTTGTTGTCGCTGTAGAACGCGGCGGGGCGGATCCACTGCAACTCGGCTTCACCCTCGGGGTTGAGCTGAGTCTTGGACAACGGAGGGCGGTGATACGGCCCGTGCGGCTCTTCGCCCACGACGGTGAGCTTGCCTTCCCAGTCACCTTGGATCAGGGACGCACACAGCTGCGCCGCGGCGTGTCCCGCCCCGACGATCACACAATGCTGCTGAGATTCGCTGCTCATCGGCCGACGACCCGCACGACCAATCCGTCGAGTTCACTGGTGAGTTTCACTTGGCAGCCCAGTCGGCTGTTGTCTTCGACGCCGTCTTCAAACTCGAGCATGCCTTCCTCGGCTTCGGAAGCGGGGCCGACCTTGTCGGTCCAGGCGGGATCGACGTGGATGTGGCAGGTGGCGCAGGAGCACACGCCGCCGCAGTCGCCGTCGATGCCGGTGACCTGGTTCTCGACCGCAGCGGTCATGAGGTTGCCTTCGGCGTTTTCGACAACAACTTCGTCGCCAGCGGGGGTGATGTAGGTGACTTTGGGCATGGAGTGGGGTCCTGAAGTGAGGGGTGAAGGACGGTGGGCGGACGCTCGCCGAGGTCATTCGTCGGCCATTATCCAAGCCAAGAATTAAAACCGACGCAGTATCCTGTGTCTTCGCTTTTATGACCCAATAATCATATGATATTATCCAATTTCCTGGATTTTTGGGATTTTTACGCAAAAATAAGTCCATGCAGGCCGTTCTCGAAGACATTCCGACATCAGAACACGCCGCGTTTGCCACGCGTCGATTTCTCCAGGCAGGCTGGCCCTTCAACTGGCATCTCCATCCTGAGCATGAGTTGACCCTGGTCCGCCAAGGGACGGGGCGGCGCTACGTCGGAGACAGCATCGAAGACTTCGGCCCGGGCGATCTGGTGCTGCTGGCGTCGAACGTCCCGCACACCTGGCAGTCGGATGTGAAGTCCGAGCCGTGGTGCGAGTCGATCGTGGCGCAGTTCCGGGACGATGCGTTGGGGCCAGGCTTTTTCGATCTCCCGGAGTTGGCGAAGGTCCGCGATCTGCTCAAGGCGGCACAGCGGGGGCTGCGTTTCCCGGATGCTCAAGACGTGGCCAAGACTCTGGAGACGCTGCCCGACCAAGCCCCGCCGCGGCGGTTGCTGGTGCTCTTGGATTGTTTGTACGAGTTGGCGGACCGGCCTGGGGTAAGTCTTTCCAGTGAGCCGGCGTCGCCGCGATTGCGTCCGCGTGACCGTTCTCGGATCGATGCTGTTTCGGCGTATGTGCAGAGCCACTACGCCGAGCCGATCAGTTTGGACGAGGTGGCGGGGGTGGTGCATATGAGTCGGACCGCGTTTTGTCGGTTCTTTCAGCGGGTGATGGGGCGGACGTTTATGCAATACCTCCACGAACTGCGAGTAAGCCAAGCGTGTCGGCTGCTAACCGAGACGGACCTGCCGATCGCGGACATTGGCTTCCGCGTCGGCTTCGGAAACTTGGCGAACTTCAATCGGGTGTTCAAACGCCTGCGGGGGGTGACGCCTTCGGTGATCCGCCGCGGGGGTGCCGGGGTGGTGCTGGATCGGTCTTGACGAGGCGGCGGATTATTTGCCCATTCGCATGCGACGTTCGCGCTGCAAGTCACGCTCCCGTTGGGCTTCTTCGGCGGAGATGTCGGCTGAGGGGCGAAGGCTCTCGTGCTCAGCGGTTTG
>JBCCWB010000216.1:0-6968 GCA_039194345.1 Planctomycetota bacterium | reverse complement strand
GCTTGTCGGGTTGTACTCGCCCGCTGGTTGATGGCGATGCTCAACTCCAGATTTCCAGCCGAGACACTGCGAATCGGGCCGGGGCCACTTTGTCTGGCGAGTTCACCCAAGCCTACTACCGATTCACCGACCAAAATACCGTCACCGTGGTCTTGATCCAAGGCCCCGACGAAGCCCCGGAGCGGATCGCGTCGCTAGAGATGTTTTGGAAAGCCCGTGCCGGACTGACCCCGATCGACCGCACCGCGACCAACGCGCTGGTGCGTTTTTATGAGTTCCGCGACACGGAGGCCGAGCCCAATACCGTTGGCGTCTACGCCGGGGCGGGCTTCATGCGGCTGCACGACAACCCGAGCGTCGGCACCATCGACGGCAACCTCTGGGATGCGGACCTGCGTCTAACCGACCGCTCAAACGACTTCACCGACCGCTTGGGGCGGGCCATCTTTGCAGGCTCATTCACCGCACAGCGTGACGATGCTCGCGTGACCACGATCCTGCGTGAAGTTAATCAGCAACTCGAAGAACGGCTGGGCTATCCCCGGCTGGTTCAGTACCAACCGCCTGCGATCCATCTCATGTCTTGGAGCCATTGATGACCCACCCCCACATTCGCCAGACCCGGACCTCGCTTGTGTGGGGGATGCTTCTCTCGATGCTTCTGGCGATGAGCGGCGGGTTCTCGGCCCAGGCGCAAGAAACATCCGAACAAGCGGCTGCGTCGGTGACCGAAACCGCTGAAGCGGTTGTCGATACGGTGGAAAGTGCCGTTGAAGATGTCTCGGAGTCCATCGATGCAGAGGCCACAGAGGCAACTACCGACGCGGCTGATTCGGATACGGAGGAAGCTCCTTCCCTGGGTGATCGACTGGATTCCATTCTTGATCCGATCAACGGAGCGATCTTCACCACATTGTTCTTCGATGTGAGTTTCGGCCTCATTGGCGAAGACGTGAAGCTGCCGTTCCTCGTCGTCTGGCTGGGCTTTGGCGCGGTGTTCTACACCTTGTACCACGGCTTCATCAACATCCGCGGCTTCCGTCACGCCTGGCAGATCGTGCGCGGCAAGTGGGCGGGATCGGCAGACGACGGCGACATCCCGCCGTTCCGCGCCCTGACCTCGGCCCTCTCCGCGACAGTCGGCTTGGGGAACATCGCGGGCGTAGCCATCGCCATGGTCGTCGGCGGGCCCGGGGCGTTGTTCTGGATGATGGTGCTGGGCCTCTTCGGCATGACCAGCAAGTTCCACGAAACCACGTTGGCGCAGATGTTCCGCGTGAAGAACGAAGACGGCTCGATGTCCGGCGGGCCGATGTATTTCCTCGACAAGGGTCTGAAACAGGTTAATCCGAGTCTGGAGCCGTTGGGTAAGACGCTCGCGGTGGTCTTTGCGATCTTCTTGATGGGCGCTGCATTGGGCGGCGGCAACATGTTCCAAGCCAACCAGAGCTTCGAGGCCTGTTTCGATCAGTTCGTTCAACCTTTCCTGGCTGAAGAAAACATCGAAGGTGCTCGCCGTGCGGGCAGTGTTGGTTTTGGCATCGTGATGGCGGCGATGGTGTCGGTGGTGATCATCGGCGGCATCGGCCGGATCGGGGCGGCGACCTCAATCATCGTGCCGGTGATGGCGACGGTGTATGTGGCGGCCTGCAGCTTCATCATTATCAACAATGCGGAACAACTGCCTTCGCTGATCGGCTTGATCTTCCGAGAGGCATGGGCCCCGGAAGCAGGGCTGGGCGGGGTGCTCGGGGCGATGATGGTGGGCTTCCAACGCGCCGCGTTCTCCAGCGAGGCGGGGATCGGTAGCTCGGCCGTGGCCCACTCGGCAGCGAAGGTCGACGAGCCGATCCGCGAAGGTTTCGTGGCGTCGCTCGAGCCGTTCATTGATACGATCGTGATCTGTTTCATGACCGGCATGGTGGTGCTGATCACCGGTACCTACCAAGACTTTGAGCCGGGTGCGGCCGGGGCGGCGGTGACGTTGGCGGCCTTCGAATCACGTCCGATCATGGAGACGCTGCAGTTCCCCAAGATCCTGACGATCAGCATTGTCCTCTTTGCGTTTTCGACCATGATCTCGTGGTGTTACTACGGGGAGCGGGCCTGGGGCTACCTGTTTGGCATCAAGAGTGTGCTCGTCTTCCGATTGGTGTTTGTGCTCTGCGTCTTCGTGGGCTCGGTGGCGTCGCTGGGCTCGGTGATCGACTCGGCCGACGCGATGCTGTTAGCTTGCGGCCTGCCGAACATCCTCGGCGGCATCATCCTCGCACCCCTAGTCAAGAAACGCCTCAAGGCCTACTGGTTGCGTTATTGCAGCGGCGAGATGAAGCCCGGCGAAGTTGTCGCCAAAATCCCCAGCGACGACGATCCCGCCGCGAATATCTGAGCCGTTGGCCGCGGGGTTATTCGGAACATGACGGCGACTCATTGCCTCATGAATACCCCACAAATCTAGCCGATACTACCCGTGTATGAACACGGCCAACCCTACCGCAGACGCAGAAAACGTGACCCCAGCAGCGGAACCTCAAACGGCTCCCGCCAACCTCCCCGTGCTCGCCGTCCGCGGCGGGGTGGGTGGTGTGTTGATGGGCCTGGCGAACCTCGTGCCCGGCATCAGCGGCGGAACGATGTTGCTGGCGGCGGGGGTGTACCCCCGGTTCATCGCGGCGATCGGAGAGGTGACCACACTCAAGTTCCGCAAGGCATCGATCGTTGTGCTGGGCAGCGTGGTGGTGGCGGCGATGGCGGCGATCGTGCTGCTTGCCGGGCCGGTGAAAGAGCTGGTCGTGAACCAGCGGTGGGTGATGTACAGCCTGTTCATCGGTCTGACGCTCGGCGGGGTGCCGGTGGTGTGGCGGCTGATCACGGAAAACGGACGCAAGGCCGACGCCTCTGTCTGGATCGCGGCGGTGATCGGGTTTATCGCGATGGCGGCTTTGGCTATCTACCAATCGGCGGGCGGCGGGAGCGACGTCGAACGTACCGGGTTCGCCTTCATGCTGCTCGCAGGGGTGGCGGGGGCCTCGGCGATGATCCTGCCGGGCGTGAGCGGCGGGTATCTGCTGCTGGTGCTCGGGGTGTACGTGCCGATCCTCGCGGGGGTCGATGCGTTCAAGGACGGGCTGAAAACCCAGGACATGGAAGTGCTCACCAGCGTCGGCCTCGCCGTCGTGCTGCCCGTCGGGCTCGGTGTGCTGCTGGGTGTGGTGGGGGTAAGCAACTTGCTAAAGTGGCTGCTTGAGCGTTTTGAGAAGGCGACGCTGGGCGTCTTGCTCGGGCTGCTGCTCGGTGCGGTGGTGGGGCTGTGGCCCTTCCAGGCGTCGGTCGAGCCCAAGGAAGGCGACATGATCAAGGCGCAGGTCGTGACCCACGCGGTACCGACCGTCTGGGAAGAGGATGAACCGCAGCCGACCGAAGCAACGTGGATCTTCGTCGAGTCGGGCGAGGCCGTCGATGCCGAGGATCTGCCCACCGCGTTCTTCAAACCCAGCGTGACGCAGATCGGCGGGGCGGCCGGGTTGATCCTGCTGGGCCTTGCGGTGACGCTACTGGTTGACCGTCTGGGCCGGGAAAAACCCGAAAAATCCACGGGGCAACTGGCGACATAATCCGTTACCCTGTCCGGCTCCTCAAGGTTAAACACGGGAGTCACCACATGAACGTCATTGTCACCGGCGGTGCCGGCTACATCGGGTCACACGCCGTCCAACGTCTACTAGCCGACGGGAACACCGTCGTCGTGATGGACAACCTGTTCCGCGGCCACCGCGCGGCGGTGCCTGCGGAGGCGACGTTTGTGCAAGGCGACCTCCACGACTACGACCTCATCGTCAAGACGCTGAAAGACCACGCCATCGAGTGCGTGATGAACTTCGCCGCGTGGACCTACGTCGGCGAATCGGTCGAGCAGCCGCTGGGCTACTACCACAACAACACCGCGGGTGTGCTGACGCTGCTGCGGGCGATGGCCGAGGCGGGCGTGACCAAGATCGTCCACTCCTCGACCGCCGCGACCTACGGCGAGCCCGAAGAGATGCCTATCACCGAGGACACGCCCCAGGCGCCAATTAACCCCTATGGCATGTCCAAGTACATGGTCGAGCAGATCCTCCGCGACACCGCCAACGCCAACCCCGACTTCGCCTTCGCCTGCCCCCGCTACTTCAACGTCGCAGGCTGCGACCCCGAGGGACGCATCGGCGAAGACCACAGCCCCGAGACCCACCTCATCCCGGTCCTCCTCGAAGCCGCCACCGGCAAACGCGAGAAGGCCTACATCTTCGGCACCGACTACCCCACGCCCGACGGCACCTGCATCCGCGACTACGTCCACGTCGTCGACCTGATCGACGCCCACGTCCTGCTGATGAACGCGCTAAAGCCCGGCCAGCAGCTGTTCTACAACCTGGGCATCGGCAACGGCATGTCGGTCCGCGAGATCGTCGACGCGGTCAAGAAGGTCACCGGCGTCGACTTCACCGTCGAGATCGGCGACCGCCGCGCGGGCGACCCGCCCTCGCTCTACGCCGACCCCAAGAAGATCAAGGAAGAGCTGGGCTGGGAAGCGAAGATCACCGACACCGAGACGATGGTCGCGGATGCTTACCGCTGGTTCAAAGCGAACCCGAATGGCTACGGCGACGAAAATTCCTGAACCGTCTCCATCCATGCGGCTGTACCCGCAGCGATCACCAGACCAAGAACAAACATCGCCACGCCCACAGTCTGAAGCGTAAACGGATTGGGCACTCGCTTGCGAATCCGATAATTGATCATGGCGAAGATCGCCAAGCCTTCGATACCCAAACCTATAACGCTTGTCGCGATGCCCAGATTCATGATGACTTCAATCATCAAGTAGGGTTACGTGCCGAGTTACCCAATCGTTACATCCAGCGGGCAAGCCCCTGCCACGCCATCAACGCGGTGCCCGCGATGATGAAGGCAAGGATGACCCACGCGACAAACTTGCCGCCGCGGCCCATGCGGGGTTGCCAGTTTTCGTAGCCGGGGGGCGGCGGGTCGTCGTCGCGGAGATTCACCATGTGTTTCAGAATACCCGTTCGTTCTTGGATCGGCCGGTGAAGCCCCAGAGCTTGCGGCTGCTCTGCAGCATGAGTCCCACGGGCACCGCGACCCCTGCGGTGTAGATTAGTTCTTGCAAGCGACGCCAGAGCTGTTCGGTGGCACTCCAACCCAAACCCTGGTTGGCGAGCCACGGCAAACCCCGCAGCGCGTAAATCAACGTCTCCACCAGCGCGGCAAACCCACCCACCGCAAAGACCATAAGCACGATCGTGATCGTCGATTCACGGAACAGCAGGTTGCGCAGTTGCAAAACCGCGTAGGCTCCGACGAGATACCCCACCGCGTGCGGGCCAAGGATGACGCCTTGACCGACGAGCGGGCCGGGCAGGGTGTCAAGCAGCAAGCCGAGGATGAGCATCCCCCAGGGCACGGCCGATTTCCGGGCCGACACGCCGACGAACACCGCGAGGATCAGCAGCAGGTTTGGCGTCGCATCGCCCACCGCCCACAACGGCTCCAGCCCCGCCTGCAGGGCGAAGAAGATGTAGGCGGTGATGGAGAAAACGATCCAGTTCAAAGCGGTTCTCGGGCGGATTTAGTTCCCGGCAGCATGTTCAGCGGTCTTAGGCAGCAGCACTGCGACTTCCTTGCGGAAAGGGGTGTCCAGTAACGCAGCGCGGATCCAGAGTTGGTCGAGCAATTCGGGGTCGGGGGTGTAGTCGGATTTACGTTCCACGATGCCGAGCAAGCGGCCGCGGGCGTCGCTGTAGTTCACCGCATCGGCCAGGATCACAACGGCACCGGAGCGGATCAGCGAATCCTTCGGCACCTCCGCGACGAAATAATCCGGGTCGGTTTCACTGGGGCGGACCCGGATGTTGTCGAAGGGCATCGCGATGCCTTGCTGGCGGATGCGTACCTGCAGCCCGCCGTCGTGAGACGTCACCAGCTCAACGTCGGAACTCGACGGGCCCACCGGATCAACGACCCTGCCAACCAGCACGGTTTCATACACCACCGTCATGCCCGGCTGGATGCCCTGGCGTGATCCGCGGTTCAGCGTGATAACGCGTCGCGGCCCGGGGTCTCGGTAGCTGGTGACCTTGGCGGTGACCGGCCGGGTCTCGAGGGCATCGATCGCTTGAACACCTTCGATCAACTCGAGCCGCTTTTTGAGCTCTTCGTATTCTTGTTTAAGGCGCTCGATTTCGACCAGCGCTTGGCCATACGCAAAGCGGAGTTCTTCTTCGGTTTGCGGCACGCCGGGGTGCGCGAAGTCCGAAGCACCTTCGCGTTCAGCGATGCGAGTCGCGGTGCTATAGATCGGCCCACGCAGCGGCAGGCTGACGAAGTTCACGATCGGCGCAAGCACATTGCCCGCGAGGCTGGCGATCGATGAAGGCAATTGGCTGTTGAGGATCAGCACCGCGGTGATGAGCAGGAGCAGACGCTGCGAGCTGAGGAGGGGGGAAGCCATGAGCGGTTAAAGCTAGAAAACCAGAAAGCAGAAGAACAGGAAATACAGCAACCAAATCCGCGGGCTTTCCTGCTTTATTGCTCTGCGGCTTTACGGCTCTGAATCACATGTCGTCCATGTCGTTTTCCATGGTCGACTTCCATTCCTCAAGGTGTTCGAGGTAGATGGCGGTGCCACGGGCGACGCAGGTGAGCGGGTCCTCGGCGATGCGGCAGTCCAGGCCGGTGGCGTTGGAGATCACCACGTCGATGCCGCGGAGCAGGGCACCCCCGCCCGCGAGGACGATGCCGTTGTCCACGAGGTCGGCGGCGAGTTCGGGCTCGCAGCGCTCGAGGGTCCGCGTCACCGTCTCGATGATCGCGCTGAGGGGCTCTTGCAACGCCTCGCGGATCTCCTCGCTGGTGATGACGGTCTTGCGGGGCAGGCCGGAGATCATGTCCCGGCCGCGGACTTCCAT
>JBCCWB010000215.1:0-6973 GCA_039194345.1 Planctomycetota bacterium | reverse complement strand
CGGGGCTAAGGGTGCGGTCGGCCTCGTCTTGGATCAAGGCGTCCTGTACCAAGCCCCGCACCTGCTCGAAGATCAGCGCGGTGGCTTGTTCACGGAACGCCTGCCGGGGCAGGCGTCGACCGAGACTGGCGAGTTGTTCTTCCATGCCCGCGAGCACATGGTGGGCGTAGATGGGTTGCCCGGCGATCTGGCCGACCATCGCTTCGACCGGCGGGGCGAGTTGTTCGTCGGTTTGGGTGTCTTCGTTCTCGGGGGGCGATTCAACCACCACCGGAGTAGGGGCGGTGCGGACGATATCCGGAGCTCGAGGAGTTTGAGGCTTGTTGTTCGCGCAGCCGAGGACGAGAGCACACAAGCTCAAAATCCCTACCCATCGACCCAGTCGAAACATAGAGGCACCTCGCAACATGGGGACAGCATAACGGGCCAGAGCCGCGTAAGCGGAATGATCTTGGATGGAAGGCTCGAAAAACCCAGACACAAAAAAGCGACGAGTGGGCCGAAGCCCAACTCGCCGCCTTCCGGGGGTAGGATTATTACGTGTAGTATACACAGAGATCGGGAGGCCGCTGATCGGGACAACCCTCATTTTTATCTTACGTCAAATTGCCACCTCGATCATGATTTATTATGCAGAGCTGCCTTCAAATTTGGTACTGCAGGGGTAGTTAGTAGCGGGATACGTCAAGAAAAGTACACTGTTTCGGACCGCATTTGCATCGGAACCAACAGCAATGTCGCTCTAGAATCATAATTAGCAGGATATTATGGACAATTCACCCACAATTTCTCCACAAGCGGGTACGATTTCCCGCCGGGCCTGGCTGCGTTGGTTGCTGTTGACGGGGGTCAGTATTGTGAGCATGGCGGTGCTTCTTCCGATCGTCAATTCAACGCAAATGAATGACAAAACTTGGTTTATTGCACCAGTGCTTTGGCTGCTGCTTGCGGTCCCCGCGACCGTCGGGGTGTATGGGCACAGCTTCCGCAACCCCGCGGGGCTGGGCGCGGACGCCGATCTGCATGCCGCGGAAGAGTATCTGCGGGGCGCGACCTCGGTTTGGTCGGTGCTGACGGCGGGTGTGGTGCTGTCGCTGGTTGCCTGCCTGCTGGCGGGTTCTGCGTCGCCGGGGATTTGGCCCGGCGCGTTGATGTTGATGTTGCTGATGCTGGCTCGGCCGACGTCTTCGACGCCACAGGCTTAACTCGCTGGAGGCGCGGGCATGAAAACGCTGTTCATCCGGTCCAAAACACTCAATCATGAAGTCTCTAAATAGTGGCGCAAGAGCCCGCTTATTTGAGACTTAGTATCAACAAGTATCTACTTTTTCGGACTCATTTTTCGGCTTTGTCATGGCCGATGAATGTCGTTAATCTGACGAGTGTTGCAGGGGGTCAGCACACAGCGAGAGAGGACGCGTCGCCGGTAAGGGCATCGGCGACTATGGTTGATCCTTTCCTCTCCATCCATGCTGTCAGAAGACACGACCGACCTTTGGGCCAGGCAATTTCACGTGACTGATCAAGAACAATCCAACGCTAAATTCGTTTTCCCTCGCTGGGCTAACTACCTACTTCCGCTGATTTTGCTCGGAGCCATGGGTGGTGCGGTGTATGTCCCGGCGGTCGTCGGGCTGGGGCTCAACCCCAACACCCTCAACCAGAACTACCAACCCAAGCAGCCGATCCCGTACAGCCACGAGCTGCACGTCGGTCAACTCGGCTTGGACTGTACGTACTGCCATACCTCGGTGAACCAAGCTGGGTTCGCCGCGGTGCCCCCAGTCGAAACCTGCATCACCTGCCACAACCCCGCCGAGGGCTCGGGTGTTAAGAAGCTCAGCCCCAAACTCGAACCCCTCCACCGCGTCTACCTGCCCTATCTCGATCGTGATTCGGGTTACCCCACCGCCGACGCGGGCAGCGAAGACCGCCCCAACCCGTCCAACCCCGATCAAGGCAAGCCGATCGAGTGGATCAAGGTCCACGACATTGCTGACTACGCCTACTTCAACCACGCCGCCCACGTGACCAAGGGTGTGTCCTGCGTGTCCTGCCACGGCCGGGTCGACCGCATGGGCGAAGAAGGCGTGTACCAAGTCGAAAACCTCTCGATGGGCTGGTGCCTCGAATGCCACCGTGCCCCCGAGAAACACCTGCGTCCGCCCAGCGAAGTGACCAACCTGTCGTGGACCCCGCTCGACGACCCCGAAGTCATCGAAGCGATCAAGAACGGCGACATGAAAGAAGGCGACGTCGACGCCGCCCAACTGCTTGTCGGCCTCCGCGTCAAAGAACAATACAACGTCCACAACGCTGCTTACATGCAAGCCTGTTCCACGTGCCACCGATGATTGAACCCAACCTCACCGCAAGCGAAGACCTGCAGGGCCAGCGTTACTGGCGCAGCCTCGACGAGTACTCCAACAGCCCCGAGCTCTTGGACAAAATCGCGCAGGAGTTCCCCGAGTACAACCCCGACGAACTGTTGGGCATGTCGCGTCGCAAGTTCATGAAGCTCGCTGGCGCGTCGATGGCCCTGGCGGGCCTGAGCCTTACTGGTTGCCGTCGTTGGCCCAAAGAAAAAGTCGTCGCGCACAACACGCGTCCCGAAGGCACCCTGCCCGGTGTGCCCGAGATGTACGCCTCGATGACGCAGCGTGGCGGCGTGGCTCACGGCGTGTTCGTCACCAGCTTCGACGGCCGACCGATCAACGTCGGGGGCAACCCGCTGCACCCGATCGTCGGTGACCCCGAAAAGTACGCCTCCGGCGAGCTGAAGATGGGCGCGGCCGATGCGTTTACCATCGCCAGCATCCTCGATATGTACGACCCCGACCGCAGCCGGTCGGTGGTGAAATACAGCGGCGGTGACCGCAAACGCTCGTCGTGGGATGAGTTTGCTGGTGCCGTGTCTGGGCTCAAAGCCGACAGCAAGATCGCGGTCCTCAGCGAAGCCAACTCAGGCCCAACGTTCGCCGACGTCAAGAAAGGCTTCCTCAAGCACTTCCCGCAAGCGACATGGACGACCTGGGAGCCGCTGCACCGCGACGCTGAGATCGAAGGTTCGATGCGTGCGTTTGGCCAGCCGATGCGTGGTCAGTACGACGTGTCCAAGGCGATGATCCTCGCCTCTTTCGACAGCAACTTCTTAGGTGACCACGCCGCGGCGGCGAAGCACGCCCGCGGCTGGGCGAAGAACCGCCTGAGCTGCGATGAAGGCAAGATGAGCCGCGTCTACGCGGTGGGTCCTGCCCTGAACCAGACCTCGTCGAACGCCGACGTGCACATGCAGGTCAAACCCTCGACGGTCGCCGCGATGCTCGAACAGCTCGCGATCGAAATCGGCGTGGAAGGTCTGGACTCGACGATCAGCCTCGGCGAAGCCGAGACGGTGTTCATCGAGAAGCTCGCCAAAGACCTCAAAGAACACCAAGGTGAATCGCTTGTGGTCGTTGGCTCCGGCCAACCCGCAACCGTCCACGCGCTGGCTTGGTCGATCAACTACAAGCTCGGCAACCTCGGCAAGACCGTGTCCATGACGCAGGAGCCCGCCGTAGAAGACGGGCTTTGCGTGGAGTCCATGAGCCAACTTGTCGAGCAGATGAATGCTGGCGATGTGGATACGCTGCTAATCCTCGGCGGGAACCCGGTGTTCGATGCCCCGGCGGACCTCGATTTCGCCGGTGCCTTGGGCAAGGTCGGCAACAAGATCCACCTGAGCCTCTACGAAAACGAAACCTCGATCGCCTGTGACTGGCACCTCAACGAAGCGCACTACCTCGAATGCTGGGGCGATGGTCGGGCGTGGGACGGCACGATCTGCCTGCAGCAGCCGCTCATCGAGCCATTGTTCAACGGCAAGTCGGCGATCGAAGTCCTGGCAATGATCGGCCACGACGATGCGACCGAAGGCTACGACCTGGTGCGTCGTTCGTTGAGCTCTTCGCTCAAGGCGGGCAAGTACGACGTGGCAACCTCTTCGTGGCCCGGCGCGCCGGTGGGCAATCCAGCAGAGAAAGCTTGGCGCTCGCTGGTCCACGACGGCGTACTTCTGGGCAGCTCGTTCCCGCTGCGGGCGGCCAAGCCCGTGGGTGCTTCGGGCACGAACATCTCGATTGCGACCAGCGAAATGCAGCTGGCTTTCCGCCAAGACTCCAAGGCCTACGACGGCCGCTACGCCAATAACGGCTGGCTGCAAGAGATCCCCGAGCTAATCACCAAGATCACCTGGGACAACCCCGCCTGGATCAGCGTGGACGATGCGCTGGAGCACGACCTGCAGAACGGCGACGTGATCAAGATCGAAGCCGATCTGGGCAATGGTGTTCAAGGCGAGCTCGACTGTGCGGTCATGATCACCCCCGGCCAAGCGCCCGGCGTGGTGGTGTTGACGCTGGGTCAAGGGCGTACATATGGCGGCCGAATCGCTACGGGCGTGGGCTTCAACACCTACCAAGTCCGCGGCTCGCAGGGCCAAGGCACCGTCTACGCCGCGTCGATTAAGAAGACCGGGCAGACCCACCCGCTGGCGACCACCGCGATCCACCACCTCATCGACACCAGCAAGCTCGGGCCCGATGCCCTGAGCGGCGGCAAGGACCGCGACGGCACCGGCGCGATGGCCGCGTGGGCTCTCGACAAACGCGTAGGCAAAAAGCCCGGCGATGAGGGCATGCTCATCAAGCAGACCAGCCTCAAGGATTACAAAAAGTATCTCGAGAAGCTGGAGAAGAACCCTCACGCCAAGTCCTTTGCCAACGACGATGCGCATGGCGATGTATCCCTACAGCTTTACGATGCCCCGCTGGCAGATGAGTTTGCCGAGCGAGCGGAGATGCTCAAGAAGCGGGCTGAAGAGATGGTCGCCAATGGTGAACTCGACGCGGAGCTGGTCGAAGGCTGGGAGCCTGCCGAGCAGTTCAACGACAAGCACGCTTGGGGCATGACCGTCGACCTGACCGCGTGCATGGGCTGCAGCGCTTGTGTGATCGCCTGTCAATCGGAAAACAACATCCCGATCGTCGGCAAAGACCAGGTCATCATGTCGCGCGAGATGCACTGGGGCCGTGTCGATACCTACTTCCGCGGCAAGCCCGAGGCGACCCGAAACTTCAAGGTCAATAAGGACGACAGCGATGTCGTCGACGCGGTACACCTCCCCGTCAGCTGCCTGCACTGCGAGAACGCCCCGTGCGAGCAGGTCTGCCCGGTCGCGGCAACGGTGCACGACACCGAAGGCCTCAACACCATGGTGTACAACCGCTGCATCGGCACGCGGTACTGCTCCAACAACTGCCCGTACAAGGTCCGCCGGTTCAACTACTTCGATTACCACTCGAAACTCGACTCGGACAGCTTCCGCAACTCAGGCGGCCCGGGCGGCATCAGCAACAACCCGTGGCTGAAGATGCCCGACCAGCAGCCCGGCGACGTGATCGATCAGATCCGCCGCATGGTGTTCAACCCCGACGTGACCGTGCGGATGCGCGGCGTGATGGAGAAGTGCACCTACTGCACCCAGCGCATCCAACGCGCCAAGATCGAAGCCAAGGCCCGCTGGGCCGAGAACAAGACCGCCGCCGAGGCGTTGCCCGCGGGCCCGGAGAAGACCAAGCGTCTGGCCGAGCTCGACGACTACCCCTACGTCCAAGATGGCGACATCGTCACCGCCTGCGCCGCGGCGTGTGCCACCGGCGCAATCACCTTCGGCAACCTCAACGACCCGAAATCGAAGGTCGCTCAACTCCAGAACAAGAACAAGCGTGCTTACAAGCTGCTTGAAGAACTCAACGCACGACCCCGGACCCAGCACATGGGCTTGGTCCGCAACCCGGTGAAGGCCTGATCCGACTATGGCAACTCTGACCCCCGGCTCCATCATTACCCAGCGCGTGGACAACACCCACGACGACCCGACGCACCGCGCCCCGCTGGTGCTGGGCGGCAAAGACTTCATGGGCGTCACCGACGCCGTGGCCGTCAACGCTGAACGCAAAGCCAACCTCATCTGGCTGATCTGCTTCCTGGTCTCCGCCTCCGGCGCGGGCCTGTTCTTCGGGCTCATCGGCTACCTCTTCGCCACCGGCGTCGGGGTCTGGGGCAACAACCAGCCCATCGCTTGGGGCTTCCCCATCATCAACTTCGTGTTCTGGGTCGGCATCGGCCACGCCGGCACGCTAATCTCCGCGGTCCTGTTCCTCTTCCGGCAGAACTGGCGGACCTCCATCAACCGCTTCGCCGAGGCGATGACCATCTTCGCGGTCATCTGCGCCGGCATCTTCCCCGGCATCCACGTCGGTCGGCCCTGGCTCGCCTACTGGCTGTTCCCCATCCCCAACCAGATGGCGATGTGGCCGCAGTTCCGCTCGCCGCTGCTCTGGGACGTCTTCGCGGTGTCGACCTACGCGTCGGTGTCGCTGCTGTTCTGGTACACCGGCATGGTGCCCGACCTGGCCACCCTGCGTGACCGCTGCAAGAACAAGATCGGCCAGATCGCCTACGGCTTCGCTTCGCTGGGCTGGAACGGCTCGTCCCGCCACTGGCACCGCTTCGAGCGGGCCTACATCCTGCTAGCCGCCCTCTGTACGCCGCTGGTGCTCTCGGTGCACTCGGTCGTTTCGTTCGACTTCGCCGTGGCTCAGCTGCCCGGCTGGCACACCACCGTGTTCCCGCCCTACTTCGTCGCGGGTGCGATCTACGGCGGCTTCGCCATGGTGCTCACCCTCGCCGTGCCCTGCCGGGTGTGGTTCGGCCTGAAGGACATCATCACCGAACGCCACATCGACAACTGCTGCAAGGTCATGCTCGGCGTCGGGATGATCTGTACCTACGCCTACGTCCTCGAGTTCTTCGTCGCCTGGTACTCGGGCCACCACTACGAGCAGTTCGTCTTCCGCAACCGCGCCGTCGGCAGCTCGGCCCCCGGCTTCTGGTCGCTGATCATCCTCAACTGTGTGATCCCGCAGATCCT
>JBCCWB010000214.1:0-6990 GCA_039194345.1 Planctomycetota bacterium | reverse complement strand
GCTTTGGGTAGCGGCTCTAATCGGCGTTCATCGGCGTTCATCTGCGGTTTCAAATTCATACTGCAGCCGCTTCCACCGGCAGGTTGTCGATGATGTCGTTCACGACCATGTCTGCGGTAATACCCTCGGCCTGGCCTTCAAAGTTCAACAACACGCGGTGACGTAGCACCGGCAGCATCACGTCGCTGATGTCGGCAACGGCAACATGGGCGCGGCCATCGAGCAACGCCTTGACCTTGCCACCTAACACCAACGCCTGAGCCGCACGCGGAGACGCGCCGAAGCGCAGGAATTGCTTGCTCAGCGACGTGGCGAACTCACCATCCGGGTGCGTCGCCAACACGCTACGGATCGCGTAGTCCTGTACGTGTGGCGCAATCAGCACCTGCCGGGCGAGCTTCTGGTAGGTCACGATCTTCTCGGCATCCAACACCGGATCGATCGTCGGCGTCACCGCAGCGGTCGTGCGGTTGACGATCTCGTTGAGTTCTTCGCGATTGGAATACCCCACGTCCAGCTTGAGCATGAAGCGGTCGAGCTGGGCCTCGGGCAGCGGGTAGGTGCCTTCCTGTTCGATGGGGTTCTGCGTGGCCATGACGAAGAAGGGTTTGGTCATCGGGTAGGTGGTTCCGCCGACGGTGACCGACTTTTCCTGCATCGCTTCGAGCATCGCGGCCTGGGTCTTGGGGGTGGCGCGATTGATCTCGTCGGCCAGGACGATCTGGGCGAAGATCGGGCCCTTCTGGAACTGGAACTCACGAGCGGTGGTGCCGTCGGCTTTCTGCTCTTCGACCACGATCGTGGTGCCGGTGATGTCGGCGGGCATCAGGTCGGGCGTGAACTGGATGCGGGAGAAGTCCAGCCGCAGCGCCTCAGAGAGTGAGCGGATGAGCATCGTCTTGCCGAGGCCCGGCACGCCCTCGAGCAGGGCGTTGCCGCCGACGAAGAGGCAGGTGAGGATGCCATCGATGATCTGGTCGTGGCCGACGATGGCCTTGCCGATCTGGGCGCGGACCTCGCCGTAGTCTCGGCGGAAGTCGGCGGCGAGTTCGAGGATCTGGGCTTCGGGGATGTCGTTTTGGGCCATGGTTTGCTCCAGTTTTGTTTGCCGCAGATTTCACAGATTCTGCGGATTAAGTTTCATTTCCTGATTGAGTTGCCTTGCATCGGTGTCATCTGCGAAATCTGTGGCCAAGTGCTCTTACGTTCAATCATCAAGCTGTTGCCGGGCACGGCGTTTGGCGGCGAGCAGGCGGTTGGCCGTGGTGGCTTCTTCGGCGGGGGCTTCGGGTTGAGGCTTGGCTTGCGGGGCGATCGAGTGAGGTTCGCTGCTGGCTTTCGCACCACCCACGGCGTCGGCGAAGTCGGCCGAGGCCTTGGTGCCCGCGGCGGCTTCAAA
Organism: Planctomycetota bacterium; assembly: GCA_039194345.1. Taxonomy (GTDB): domain Bacteria; phylum Planctomycetota; class Phycisphaerae; order Phycisphaerales; family Phycisphaeraceae; genus Algisphaera. Next base: position 5,591 of record JBCCWB010000214.1, on the reverse strand, counting down.
CTTTTTCTTCTTCTCGGGGCCAGCCACAAACGCATCGCTGTTGTTGGCCGGCGCCCCCTCGGCTACGGCGTGTTGTACGGACTTGCGACGTTTCTTAAGAGCCAACATGGTCTGCTTCGTTTCGCTTTCTGTGCGGCGCTGCACCGACATCTTCTGCTTGGCCCAGCCGGCGATCGCGCGGTGGTCCCAGGCGATCCGCCGGTTGGCCACATCCAGCAGCAATAGCCCGAGCAGCCACGGCAACAACACCCACCGCAGCGGCCGGGTCGAAACCGACTCGAAGCGGTGGGTGCGGTCGAACAGACTCGCCGCGACCGGGTCGGCCGGATCGAGCACACGCCCGCCGGTCGTCGCAGCGATCTCGCGGAGCAGCTGGGTGTTGGGTTTGAACTTGCGAAGCTCTTCGCCGGCGGCCCGGGTCGCGCCGCCGGCGATGAAGGTTTGTTCGCCGCCGGGCGTGCCCATGAAGAGGTTGAGGATGTAGCTGCCGGTCTCGGTCGCGGGGGCGAGGGCTTCGTAGAGGCCGGGGCCGACTTGTTTGAGGTCGATGTCGGTGATGCTGCCGTCGGGGCGGAGGACTTTGCCTTGGATGACCTGCGCGTTGTTGCCAGACGTTTGATCTTCAACGGGGACATCCAAGCGCACGCGGAGCTGGTCGCCTTCGACCGTTGCCGAGAGCTCGGCTTGCTGGCTGGCGCTGGGCCGGCTGACGTAGCGGACGGTGCGGGCCCAGAAGTCGCCGTAGCCGCCCCAGTTAAGCCAGGGCGTGGCCCACTTGTTGGTCGCATCGCTGGTCCACGCGGCGGACTTGCCCAGACCAACCTGCCAGTGCGCGAAAAGTGGTTCGCCTTCCGGACCAAGCAGCGGCATGTCGATGCGGCGGTCGTACTTGGGGCCGGTGAGCACAAGGCCGTTGAGCGACGGCGTGGTGGGCAGATTGGCCATGATCGGCGAGCCGGTGTTGCGGCGCTGCGGCGTGAACGGGACCTCTTTGATCAGGTTCTTGCGGATGGTGCGTGCTTCTTTCACGAACACCTGCGGCAGGTCGTTGGGGTCGATGACCGGGTGGTACTCGCCGCCGCCCGCCAGCGCGAGGGCTTCGAGGATCTGCGCGTTGTGCCCATCGCCTACGCCGATGGTCGAGACGCTGATGTTGGACCGGTTGAGCTTGTTGATGACGGGCAGATAGTTCTCGTCCGCCCCGCCGTCAGACAGCAAGATGATGTGTTTGATCGAAGATTCGCGGAGGTCCTGGGTGTTTTGGATGAGCCCTTCGTAGGCCCGCTCAAGTCCCGCGAGGATGGACGTGCCCCCCTGGGGATGGATCGAGCGGATCGTTCTCATCACAGCTTGGGGGTTGCGGTTGCGCTGCATCGGCACGACCCATTGCGAGAAGCTGTCGAAAGCCACCACGCCGATCATGTCGTGCTGATAAAGCGTCTGGACCGCAAGGGCCGCCGCTTCGTTGGCGATCTCCTGCTGGGTGCGTCCGGAGTTGCCGATAGGCATGCTCATCGAGCCGGAGCGGTCGATCACGATCGCCAGCGCGCCCGAAGGCAGCACGGTCTGGCTGGGGATTTCACAGTCCACCGGTAGGATGCTCTGATCGATAATCGAGTTGGTCCATCCGCCCGCGCCGAAGCTGTCGGGCCCGCCCAGCATGATGAACCCGCCGCCCAGATCGTTGACGTAGCGGGCGAGCATCGTCTGCTGCTGCCCGGTGATCGCCTCGGCGGGGACGTTCTGAAAAATTACCGCGTCGTAACGAGTGAGTGCCGCGGTGTCGCGGGGGAAGTTGTCGGGCGGGATCACGTCGAGATTGATCTGCCGTTCGCTAAGGGCCCGGGGCAGCACGAGCCCGGGCTCGCCGCCGACGTTGTCCACCAGTAGCACCCGGCCACGGCCCTGTACCAGCGTGAACGACTCGGCGCTGTTGTTGACCACCACCGAGTCGGCCGAGGCGGTCGCGGCGCCCGCCGCCGCGCCGGGGGCCGAGATGACCGCCGGCTCGAAGATCGCCTCGAAACGGTTCGCCCCCGCCGCCGAGATGGGCACATCGATCTGTTTGGCCAGCACGTATCGGCCCGACTCGGACTGCACCTCGGATTCGACCTCGATCACGTTGCCCTGATCGTCCTGACGCTGCTCGGTCAAGGCTCGCGAGTCGGACCACTCCGACGGCACGATCGGGATGCCCTTGCCATCGACCGGGCCGTTGAGGTCGAGCACCCGGCCGTCGTGTTTGAGTTGCAGCTGACCGCGGGCCGGCGCGGTACCCCGCAAGACCACCCGGACCGCCACGGTCTGTCCTTCGCGGGCTTCGATGGGCGTATAGACCCCTTCGACCATGACCTCTTCGCCGACGCGGTAGTCGATGGGCAGCACGTCGATCACCACACCCGCCGCCGCAGCGTTGCGGGCCGCGGCGAGGGTGTCGCCGGCGGTGTCGTTGCCGTCGGTGACTAGCACCAAGCGGAGTGCGGTGTTCGCGTCACTCTTGGCGGCCATCGCCCACTCGAGCGCCTTGGCCGTGTCGGTGCCCTCGCGGACCTGCGTGCCGGTGGACGGATCTAACCGGACCTCGTTGCCGGGACGCGTCACCACGGTCGGCCGATTGTCGTAAGTCACCACGCCAAAACGGTCGTCCGGCTGCTTGTCTTCCGAAGCCGCGACCAGGAAATCACGGATCGCCTGCGACATGCTGCGGTTATGAGCGGTGCTGATCGGCTGCCCATTGACTATGGCCGGCGCGGGCGGCTCGCCAAACACACTCATCGACGGCGACTGATCCACCACCGCGATCACCGTCAGCTCCGTGTGCCGCTGCTCGGCCCGCAGCCCCGCCAGCATCAACACGAGCAGCACCAACACACCCACCCGCAGCCCGATCGCTAACGCCCGGCGGATCGGCTCGACCGTCGCTAAGTATTTCCACCCCAGCCAACCGATCGGCACGATCAGCAGCAAGAGCAGAAGCAGTTCGGGATGATCGAGACGGAAGTTCAAGTGGGGTAGCCGTTAGCCCTTAGCCGTTGGCCGCTAGCTCAAAAGCAGATGCTTTCCTACACGGCCACAAAATTAAATGTGTTGGAATGAAAACTGAGTCATCGCCATCGCTTGCGTCTTGACTAACGGCCAACGGCTCGCGGCTTATTCGCTCGCCTCCGGCGAATCCGGCAGGTTGCCGAAGTAGTCCTTGATCGATTTCTGATAACGCTTGGGCACCCGTTCTTCCGTCACCGCTCGCTCGGCCTCGGCCTTGGCGTCGGTCACCGCTTGGTTGAACGTCACGGTCGATTCGCCCTTGGCCATCTGCCCGTCACGGGTCCACGACGCGATGACCCGACCGCCCTTGCCTTCCTGGATATCCGACGACGCGTGTTTGCCGGTGCCCAGCGGGGCGCGTTCATCACCGAGCGGGTTGCCGCCCGAACCGTGGCCCCAGCCGGGTCCGTTGTTGGCTTGGCCACCCTGACCGTTTTGGCCTTGGCCGCTTTGTCCTTGCCCGCCTTGGCCGCCCTGCCCGGGTTGCTGGCCGCTGCCCGCAAGCTTCTCTAACGCCTCTTGCAGCTTCTGGCTAGCGCTCTTCATATCGCCGAGATCACCTTGTTCTTCAGCACACTCGCTGAGTTCCTGCTGCATCTGCTGCAACGCATCGGAGAGCTGCTGGTTCTGCTGGCCTTGCTCCTGCATCGCCTGCGACATCTGCTGCATCGCCTGCGACAGCTGCTGGGCCGCGTCGCCGGCGTTCTGGCTGTTCTGGGCCTGCTGCATCGCGTTTTCCATCTGCTGCTGCAGTTGCTGGGCCATCTGCTGGGCTTCCTCGGAACTCATGCCCTGCATCTGCTCAAGCGCTTGTTGCAAGGCCTGCTGCACCGCTTCGGGGTCGAAGCCTTCCTGAGCGAGTTGGTCCATCTGCTCTTGCGACATGCCCGCGTTTTCCATCGCCTGCTGGGCGGCTTGCTCTGCCTGCTCGGACATGTCCTGCTGCTGCTCAGCGAGTTGTTCCAATTGCTCCGAAAGCTGCGACATCTGCTCGGACAGCGCCTCTTTCTGACTCTCCGACAAGTCGCCCGAGGCGAGTTCGTCCGCCAGCTTGGCGAGTTCTTCCTGGGCTTGCGAGAAGTCGCCGCGGCGTAGCGCATCGGAGAAGCGGTCGGCCGGGCCAGTCTCGCCCGGATCGATCTGACTCATCGTGTTCTGCAAAGCCTCGACCGCGGCTTGCTGCTGGGCGACCGCTTCTTCAAACTTCTCCTGGAGGTCCGACACCTCGGCCGCGGCTTCACGCTGGTCTTCCGGGTTGGATAGATCCTTCTGGGTCAGCAGTGCTTCGAGCTGTTCATCGAGCTCGGCCGGGTCCATCGCCGCGGAGTCCTCATCCCGCGCTTCGGGATCGGCTTCCTCGGCGAGCTTCTCGGCTTCCTCTTTCGCTTGGTCCAGCAGCTCTTCGAGTTCCTTGGCTTCCGCGGCTTGAATCTTGACAGCCTCAGCCCGCTGCAATGCGCTGTCGTAAAGCCCCAACGGGTCCAGCGTCAACAACGCCACCACCGCTGCACAGCCCAACGCCCACGCCCACACCTTGGTGGGACGCACGGGGAACGCCTCGCCAACATTCGCGCTGGCCGCGGCGCGTTCCGCGTCGTCGATCACTTGGCGGGTCAGTTCGTTGTCGTCCAGGGTCGCCGCGTACAGCGATGTGCCGAGCTTGTCCTTGAGGTTCAGCCGATCGTCGACCATCACCGCCACGGCATCCGACTCGGGCCGACGCATCACGCCGACCAAGATCGCGACCAGCAAAGCCACCCCGCCGAGCACGGCATACGCCCACCACTCCAGCTGGACCCCAAAGGATTGCGTGGCCACCACCGCCGCCGCCGCCACGCCGCTGGCGATGAGAAGCGACCAGCCCAAAGCGCGAAGGGTGGTCTGTCCGACCAGGCGTCGACGGGCCCGTCCGATGGTACGTTGCGTTGCGGTCATGCGTGGATGCTCCCGGCGGCCCGGCGTCATGCTCGGACCACTTACCATGATACGGGCGCGAAACGCCCCGAGACAGTATTAAGACGCATCAAAACGCTTCAGGGTTACGAAAATTCCGCCCTGATTCCGTTTTTTGGGCATAAGTCGGGCCGAGTGAAGCACACACGTGGCTCAGGACGCCGAAACCACCGCGTGCAGCTTCGCCAACTCGCCCAGCAGTTCCACCACCTGCGGTACCGGCAGCATCGTCGCCGCGTCCGATTTTGCTTCGCTCGGGTTCGGATGCGTCTCGATAAACAAGGCCTGCACGCCCGCCGCCACGGCACACCGTGCCAACGTCGGCGCACACTCCGGCCGACCGCCAGTGCTCGTGCCCGCCCCGCCGGGGTTCTGCGTGCTGTGCGTCACATCAAAACACACCGGCCAACCCAGCTGGGACATGTCGTACAACCCCGCGAAGTCGTTCACCAAGCGGTGATACCCAAAGAACGTGCCCCGCTCGGTGAGCAACTGGCCCCCGGAATCTTCGCCACACCCCGCTTCGGTGAGCTTGGTCACGACGTTCTTCATCTCCGCCGGCGAGAGGAACTGGCCCTTCTTCACGTTCACCG
>JBCCWB010000213.1:0-7019 GCA_039194345.1 Planctomycetota bacterium | reverse complement strand
CCCCGGGGGGGGGGGTGTGGGTGTGGTATGTCACCCCGCCGCCGGTTGGGGGGCGGCTAAACCAGTTTTCGTACAGGTTCTTACGCGTACGCGGCGGGGCGGGTGCCGGGGGCGCCGGGGGTGTTGGCGTGGGTGTTGGCGAAGTCGAGCATGCCGCTGAGCCGAGTGCGGAAGTAGCCCAGGCGGTTGTCGACCTTCGCGGCCGAGAGCCCGAGGAGCGACCCGATCTCGAGGGTGGTGAGGCCGTCGGCGTAGTAGAGCAGGAGGATGTAGCGGTCGTCGCGGTCCAGCGTCTGGAGGTACTGCCGGATCCGTGTCGCGTCCTTGCTCGCCATGGTGTCGCTCCGAGGGGGATGTGCTGATTCTCGGCGGTTTCGAGACGAGACTCGGGTTCGCATGAATCGGTCGCCGGCCCGCGCGGGCATCCGTGCCATCTGCGCGAGGTCTTGTTGCTTGGGTTATCGGGGTGGCGGCGCGCGCGTCTCCAGCTTTTCTTGAATTTTTTTGAGGGGGTGTTTCACTCGCACCCGCGAAAACATAGGCGAGCTTCCGGGGTGCCACGCCACTGGCCGAAGGGCTGCTGTGTGCGGCGCTGCCAATTCTCATGGTTTCGCCGCACACAGCAGCCCTGCAAGCAGGGCAGTTGTGTGGCACCTACCGCGCGCGAAAGAAAACCCACAGATGCAATCTGTGGGCTTCGGGGTTGTTCAAGTTGTGTGGGTGCCGCAAGCAGCGTGGCTTTAGCTCGCGGCGTTGACGCCGAGCTCTTCGCGGACCTGTACGCACCAGTCCTTGACGCGCTGCTCGGTCAGCTCGGGTTGGCAGTCGTCGTCGAGGCAGAGCCCGCAGAACCGGCCGTCGATGACGCCTTTGCTGGCCTCGAACTCGTGGGTGTCGGTGTCGGTGAAGCCGAGCTTGCCGATCGCGCCGCGCTCGAGCATCTTGAGGTAGACGATGCCGATGGCGTCCTGGTAGGTATCGGGGTAGCCGGCCTGGTCGCCGGTGCCGAAGAACAGGATCTTCTTGCCGGTGAGATCGACCTCGTCGAGGCGGTCGTAGATGTCCTTCCAGTCGTACTGGAGTTCGCCGACGTCCCAGGTGGGGATGCCGCAGAAGAGAACGTCGTAGTCCTCGAGGTCGGTGGGCTCGATCTGGGAGACGTCTTCGTAGATCTCGAAGAAGTCTTCGCCCAGCTCGTCGCGGATTTGCTCGGCGACGGCTTCGGTTTTGCCGGTGCAGGTGCCGTAGAAGAGAGCGATCTTCATGGTGTGTTCTCGTGGAGTTGCCGGGCCTGGCCGGCGATGGGGTTCGTGCAGCGACACACTGTAGCCCACCGCTGTGCGCGGTCAAGCGGGAGGGGGCTGGCATCAGGGCGATCGCATGTAACCGCCGGGCCACGCCCGGGGGCGGGCCACAGACAACGTGGTGCCCCCGTCCCCCGCATGGTGATGCGGCGGTTTCACCGACATGCGATCGCCCTGGGGCTGGCATGGCGGTGGGGGGCTGGGGGTGATCGACCGGCTGGCGCGGCCGTAGCGATGGGGCGGGCGTGTTTCGGGCCAAACCCGTTGGTTTTTACGCCGGGCCGGGCTAGACTTTAGGGTCGGGGTGCTTGGCAGTTTCCGCGCCCCAGGGGATGAAAGGACCGACTTAATGACCCACCCGACCCCGCCCCGCCTTGCCCGTCAGCGGCCCGGCCTTTGCGCCGGGCTTTCATCGGCTGCGGCATTGGCGGCGTGTGTCGCGGCGACGCCTGCCGGTGCGGTGGTCGTCGCGGGCGACCCGGGCCAGAACGCGCCGGATCAGACGGCCGCGCCCCTGGGTTTCGAAGACGCGTGGAGCCGTGTCGGCTCGATCGGCGGGGGCTCGGGTGTCTACCTCGGCAACGGCTACGTCCTCTCGGCCCGGCACGTCGGCGGCGGCAACAACTTCATCGTTGACGGCTTCAACCACACTCGCATCGCCGGCACCTCCGTCACTTTTTCCAACCCCACCGGCCTGGGGCTTACCGAGGAATCAGACCTCTGGATCAATCGTTTTTCCGTGCCCGACACCTCGCCCTTGTCCGGCTTGGGTGTGATCGATATCCGAGACGCCTCGCTCGAAACAGCGGGCAGCGGGGGCATCATCATCGGCGAAGGGCTTGGTCAGGCGACGCCATCGCCTGTCAATGTCGGCGGCGGTCGGACCGGTTACGCGTGGGGGGGCAGCGAGATCAGGCGGTGGGGCGATATCGGGGTCAGCGGTGTGGCCGATGAGATCCAGGCCGGTGGCCGCGACGTGGCGGGCGTCGTCTCGTTCAGCTTTCAAGAAGTCGCGGGCCGAGGCAACGCGGCCTCGGGCGATTCAGGCGGCGGGCTGTTCTACCTCGAAGATGGCGAAGTCGTCCTCGCAGGGATCACGCACGCCATCACACTGTTCAACGATCAGAACGGCAGCACGTCGGCCTTTGGCAACCGCACGCTTTTTTCAGATCTCTCGCTTTATCTCGACCAGATCCGTGTCGTCGCGGGCGACCTGACCGGCGACGGATTTGTCGGGGTCGAGGACCTGGACCTGGTCCTCGCCAATTGGGGCCAATCCGTCACGCTTGGTAATTGGACTCAGGGGGACGCCAACGGCGACGGGGTCGTCGATGGTGCGGATTTGAACGCCGTTTTGCCGCATTTCGGGGCCGGGAACCCGTCGAGTTCGGTCCCCGAGCCGGCCTCGGCCGCGTTGTTACTTGTGTTGGGAACGGCTCTTACAGCAAGGCGACGCAGGCCCTAGTTTTTGTCTGTTTTCGGACTCTCTAGGGTTGACACTAATCAATCATGTGGTAGGATTCGATCCGACTGCAGGGATTTTGTTTGATTTCACCAAGGTACAGGAGAAGATCCTAGATGAACCGTTTTTCCATGAAAGCCCTCGTTGGCACTGCTCTGCTCGGGTTGGCCGCCGCTCCTGCGTCCGCTGACCTGACTTACTACTGGGACATCTCTGCCCTTGGCATCGGCGGCCCTGCCGGGACGGTCTCCAACGACCTCTCGATCGTCACTGACAACGCCGGCTTCACCGCGGTGCTCCTCGCTGAGCTCACCAACGGCTCCTTCTACAACCCCAACGCGTCGAACGTCCCCCCGGGCGGCGCCTCGGCGGATTCGTACTTCGGCGGCGGCTTCAACACCGCGGACTCGAACACGACGCCTTCGCCGATCCTGGTCGGTAAGGCCGTCGACCTCGGCGGCAACCCGCTCGCTGAGGGCATCGGCGCTACCGTGATCAACCAGACCTGGATCCCCGATTTCAACCGCCTGACCAACTCCGGCACGGCGTTCCCCACCGGCACCGTCGCCGCCCCCGCTTTCGGCGGCCGATTCAGCGCCAGCAGCGACGCCACCGGCACCTACCAGATCCGCTTGAACAACGAGAACGGCGACCTGGTCCAGGTCCTCAACGGCACCATCTCCAACGGCCGATTCAGCCAACGCCTCGCGGGTGATGTCAACCTCGACGGCGACGTCGATATCTTCCAGGCAGGTGGCCAAGGCGACATCCAGATCGTCCTCGCCAACCTCGGCACCGGCGATTCGCTGCTCACCGGCGATGCGAACGGCGATGATGACGTCGACATCTTCCAGGCCGGCGGCCAAGGCGACATCCAGATCGTCCTCGCGAACATCGGCGGTTCGCCCGCGGGTGCTGCCACGCGTAGCTCTGGCGCCTCTGCGACCTATGACCGAGAAACCGGGGAGTTGACCTTCGACATCCTCGCGCCCGGCACGGTCCAGATTGTTGGCCTGACCTCGGTCGGCAACTTCGACACGAACGCGACCCCCGGCTCGCTGACGCTGTTCAACGGTGCGGTCTCCACGACCGACGCCCACCTGCAGTTCGACGAAGACACGATCGCCTACTTCTTTGGAGCGAACAACTTCTACGACGCGGGCTCCTTCGAAATCGGTGCGGTGTTGGCGACCGGCCTGACGGAAAACGACCTCAACTTCGAATACACCGACGCCAGCGGCGCCACCGTCTCGGGCCAGGTCATCGTTGTCCCCGAGCCCGGCTCGCTCGCCCTGCTCGGCCTCGGCGGCCTCGCACTGATTCGTCGTCGTCGTGCCGCGTAAACATCACAGCGGCTGGGCTATAATCTGAACTTTGTTCTGGCATTTGCCTAACGCTTGATGTAGAATTGACTGCGACGTGTTTGCCTGTGATCCAACTCACCCCCGTTTGGGAAGAGAGAAAATATGATGATTCGTACCCTGATTGCCGCTATCCCCGCCTGTGCTATTGCAGCCTCTGCCTCGGCCAATGCGTCCGCGACGTATGACCGTGAGACCGGCGATTTGACCTTCAACATCCTCGCACCCAACGCCGTCCAGATTGTTGGTCTCACCTCGGTCGGGAACTTCGACACGAACGCGACCCCCGGCTCGCTGACGCTGTTCAACGGTGCGGTCTCGACGACCGACGCCCACCTGCAGTTCAACGAAGACACGATCGCCTACTTCTTTGGGGCGAACAACTTCTACGACGCGGGCTCCTTCGAAATCGGGCCGGTCTTGGCGACGGGCCTGACCCAGAACGACCTCAACTTCGAATACACCAACGCTAACGGCGCGACGGTGTCTGGTGATGTCAGCATCGTCCCCGAGCCCGGCTCGTTCGCGCTGCTCGGCCTCGGCGGCCTCGCACTGCTCCGCCGCCGTCGGTAATCGATGCCCTAAGTAACCTGCACTCCAGAAGCCCGGCCACAAGCCGGGCTTTTTTATGCGCTCAGCAGCAGCCAGGCCCCCTGCCTGGGCGGAAGCGTACTCGCTCGGCGAAGTGCTGCCGGCAGTTGCACTGCCTGAGCAAGTTGGGGTGCACTTCCCATCGTGGCCACCTCTGGACGAAGCCCCTTGGATTCGTAAGGCGGGTCTGGCATGGGCATGATTTCACGCTGGATAGCGCCTCAAGCGTGTAGGGAAAGTAGTGGGGCAGCGGCCAACTCTACGCATCCCGTTACGAACCTGCCACGTCACCACCTCGCACTAGGTTGTGACTGACGGCTCCTCATTGCCCCGTATGGTGGCCGGGGTCAGGCGCAGCCTGCCCCCGGAATGGGCTGGTGAATTGTTCCGGGGGTTCGCTGCGCTCAACCCCGGCCACCATGTGAGGTGTCAGACACAACCTAGTCCCGCATGACTATGCGGGGTCCGACAGCACCTATGCGTTTGGGATTCCTCGGGTCCCGCATTGACATGCGGGGTTGGGATCATCCAATAATGTCTTTGTCATTACCGTCTCAATCGTGGGCGATTCGCGTGATCGTGTAGGTCAGGGCTGAGCGGTCGGCTGGCTACTTCCAGAACTGCCAGAGCTTTTTGCGGGGCTTGGCGGGCTGGGAGAGGTCGCTGAAAGTGCGGGGCTGGGGGCGTCGGCCGTCCTGGGTCTCGGTAATCAGCCGGCGGAGTGTGTGATTGATCGTATCGCTTGAGTCGATCTTCAGGGCCGCGTCGATGGATCGGGAGGCTTCATCGATTCGGCAGGCCAGGAGGTAGGCGATGGAGAGATTGCCGATGAGCTCGGGGTTGTCCGGCTCGATCGAGACGGCCTTGCGTGCGATGTCGATGGCCTCATCAAGCCTGCCCAGCTCCATGCAGACGCCGGCCCACTCGCGCGGGATGACGGTCTTGTTCTGCTCGATGGCGTAGGCGGCGCGGAAGGCGTCGTAGGCTTCTTCTGGCCGGTCGATGGCGAAGCTGCCTTTGGCCAGCAGCCACCAGGCTGTCCAGTCCGCGCGGGGGTGTTCGCAGACCTTTTCCATTTTTTCGACAGCCTCACGGACGGCCTCGGCTCGCTCGCCGGTCATGACGGGATCGCCCGCGGTCCGCATGTGCTGCATGATGGTCTTCTTGGCGGTTTCGTAGAGGGCCTCGATCGGCGTCTCGGTGCGTGCGGTGTAGACTTCTTGGCCGGTCTCCTTGTGGCGGTGGACTTCGATGTCACCTTCCATGCGGACGAATTCGAGGTCGCTTCCGTCGGAGAACGTCAGGCCTGAGCCGGCCTTGGGGTCCCGCCCTCCTTGGCGAAGACGGTGCGTGGCTGCGTTCCATTGAGCCAGGCGATCCAGGCGTTCTCCCACTTGGCCATCTTCAGCCACTCGCAGTATGGGTCGATCGACTGGTCGAACTCATTGACGACAACGACATCGGAGTCGGGGCCTTGGGTGGTGTTGAAGCCCAGGGCCTGGAGCTTGTCCGCAAACGCGAGCGCGTCGGCGTGGGCCATGAACGAGCACCGCCAGAGGTGGTCGTCGGCGAGCGGGGTGTTGGGGATCGGGATCTCGCCGGCCTCGAGTGCCTCGGCGATACGGGCCTTCTGTGCGACAACGGTGTAGGCTTCGATCGTGATTGCCATGTGTGTAGGATAGCAGGGGGGCAGGCGTGATCTGGTCAGTTTGCAGACAGAGCCCGGTATGTGTGTGTGACTGGTACGCGCACGAAAAAGCCCGCCATGCATTTCTGCGTGGCGGGCTTGTCTCGTGTCCGTTGTACGGATCTGAGACAAGTGAACAGTTGGTGTTTTGGTGCAGGGTTGCCCATGCATTATCCGCGTTGTGTTTCCACAAAGCGGGCGAGGTTGCGTTGACTTGACCGGTGCGGATCGCTCCGCTGTGGTGTTAGAGATACCAGGGAATCTGATATCGAAGGTCCACGTTTCCGGCTCTAAGGTATCCCTTAGAAAGGAGGTGATCCAGCCGCAGGTTCCCCTACGGCTACCTTGTTACGACTTCGTCCCAGTCACCGAGCTCACCGTAGGGACCACTGAATTGTGGCCACTTCGGGTGCTCCCGGCTCCCATGACGTGACGGGCGGTGTGTACAAGGCTCAGGAACTTATTCACCGCGTCGTTGCTGATACGCGATTACTAGCGATTCCAACTTCATGTGGTCGAGTTGCAGACCACAATCCGAACTGGGGCGCGGTTTGTGCGATTTGCTCCACCTTACGGTATCGCTTCGCTCTGTCCGCGCCATTGTAGCACGTGTG
>JBCCWB010000212.1:0-7023 GCA_039194345.1 Planctomycetota bacterium | reverse complement strand
TGGTGAAGCATTGGCAACAGACTTGGGATTATGCGCCGAGCTCGGTGGTGCGTTACGTGGATCAAAATGTGTGGGAGATGCGGGACTTGTTGAGTCCCGGAGAGATCGGGCGGTGGAGCAGAACGGTGAGTGAGGCGGATGGCTCGCCGAGCTACGGGGCGTGGGGGAGTTGGACGCATAGTGCCGCCGGGGCTCAGTGGTCGGCGAGCACCGCGGTGCTCGCGCCGCCGCCGCGTCGAGAAGGGCTGCGTCGCACGACTTATCAAGCGGTGTTGGTACGCGATCGATTGCAGGTTTTGCCCGACGGCTGGATGCAGCAGCAGACTTTGACCAAGCGATGGATCAACGACAACACGCCGGGGCTGGCACGGGAGTCGGGGGTGGTGCGTTACCGCAGGGTGGACGACGATCCGGCACGCCGGGCGGGCTTCATCGAAGCGGTGCGTTACTGGCAGCGGGTCGAAGGCTTCTGGGCCGAGGCCCGCCGGGCGTGGGACGACTGGTTTGCCGACGGCCAGTCGGTGCGTCTGCGCGACGAGGTCGATGGCGAGCCGCGTTGGCGTCGCGTCTTCGCCCTGGCGGCCGAGCTGAGCGGGGAGTCTTCGACACGGCCCGAGTCTGAGCTGTCGTTGGGTACCGAGGGGGAGCGGGTGCGAGAACGCATCGATGCGGTGTTGGTCGACTACGTCTTCAAACCGTAAGGATTGCGCAAGCGTCTGGTAGGCGTTTTGATTGGCCGTATTCTGTATCCAGCCGATAAGACGTTGTGAGCACACGGCATATCGACGGGGTCAAGTCAAACGCTACCCCCCTCATGCCTCGCCTCACACCACGTCACCACTCGTTCTTGGTCTTGGAAACGCGATCCGTTGATTCGAACGCTTGCCTCAATCTGCTTCGTATTCGCGCTCTTGCTCACCACCGGGTGTCGCAGCGGGTCGGTCGTACCCGACGGCTGGGTGGCGAATACGGTCACGCCGGAGATGACGGAGAACTGGAAACCCGAGGCCCAGGTTGAGCGTGACCAAGCACCCCGGCTTCAGGTCTTCATCCATTACAGCCGAACCCATTCAACCCACACCGCGCTGCGCGTTACCACGCCCGGCAAGCCCGCCGTCTTCTGGGATCCCGGCGGGGCCTACGGCCTAACCAAACCTTCCTACGGCCGAAAGAACGACATCATCCTCGGCGCGCCGCCCGACCTACCGACGTGGTGGGTCTACCGCAAGAAGTGGCTGAAGGAGCCGTTTCTCTACATCTTCGAGTGGGACTTGGAAACGCCCCAGGCACGAGCGATGCGTAGTGCACTGCTCGACGGCGCGGCCAATGGGCGCAAAGCCCAGGTTTTTCAGACCATCCGCACCCCCGGCCTCTGCGTGTTCGGCATGTGCGAGTTCCTGCGGACCTACGGCCCGCCGCGCATCTCGACCGACCTCCAAACCAATATCTTGCCCGACACCTTGGCGGTACAACTTTGGAATCAGAACCCCGATCGCGTGCTCCGATACGAGGGTGATATTGACGCGGTCCCCGTGGTGATCACCCGCACGGGTTACCGGTTTAACCAACTAACCGAGCCGAGCGAAGCGGTGTCCGCAAAGGCCGAGTTCGTGGGTTGGACGTTGCCGGTGAATCGGTAGCGCTGACTGCCACCGAAAGCTGCATGGGTTAGTCTATGTGGCATGTCGAGTGGATCGGGAAACGCGTCGGGTTTGCGGTGGCCGGATGTGGTCGTGGCGGTTGGGTGTGTTTTTTTGATTGCCGCTTTGGGCTGGGTGGCATTCCCCCCCGCAAAGCGAGATTTACATTCCCGCAGCTATTCGGTGCCCAATCAGTTCCGCGAGATTCACCAGGCGATGTTGTTTTATGGATTTGATAACAACAACTATTTCCCCGGGCTGAATCCTGATGGCTCGCTGTTGACGAATGACCCGGCCCAGAGATTCGAGCTTCTTCTCGACGGCAACTACACCTCAATCAGTAACCTTGTTAGTCCTGCAGATGTACGCCCCGACGCTCTGGCCGAATCCAAGTATTCCTACGCCATCCTCGACATTGCCTCGCCCGGTGCACGCCGTGACGCGTGGACCACCGAAGCCGTGCCGGACGCTCCGATCCTCGCCGAGTCGCCCGCCGCATTGGGGCGCCCTGAAGAGTGGTCGGGTTGGGTCTTGTGGCACAGCGCTTACGTCACCGCCGAGTCCGCGGCGATGTCGGTGGAGCAAGCGGAATCATCTCGATTGGATACGCGCTACAGCGAAGAACTGCCGTTAAATGTAAATGACGATTTGTTTGTCGCAGAGAGCGCGGACGACGCTTACCTCATCGAAACAGATGAGTAAGTTTGGTTAGTCACGTCCGCCGCCGCGGTGGACGGTGCGCTTGCCAAACTTGGCGGTGATCTGGTCGATGGCGTTGTCGAGCTTCTTTTGCTTCTGCTTGTGCGGATCCGGGAAGAGCTCAGTCTGTTCGTCGTCAGAAGTTAGAGGTGAAGCGCTGACGCCGACGAGACGGACACTGCGGAAGCCCGAATCGGCCCAGGCTTTGAACAACGCTTTGGCGTGTTCGTAGATCGTTTCGGTGAGGTCGGTCGGGCTGTCGAAGGTGGTGGAGCGAGTGATGGTTTGGAAGTCGCCGTAGCGGATCTTGACGGTGACACCCCGGGTGCGGAGGCCGTGCTTGCGGAGGCGGTAGCCGACCTGTTCGGACTGGTCGAGCATGATGTTGAGCACCGCGCCCGGGTCGGCAAGGTTTTCGCGGAAGGTCTGTTCGTGGCCGATGGATTTGGCAACGCGGTCGGGGGTGACGGGGCGGTCGTCGAGGCCGCGTGAGAGGCGGTAGTAGCGCTTGGCGTGGTCGCCGAAGGACTGCTTGAGCTGGTCTTCGGTGAGTTGACGGAGGTCGGCGACGCGTTTGATGCCGCGCTGCTCGAGCTTGCGCTGGGTCGCGGGGCCGATGCCCCAGATCTTGCCGATGGGCAGCGGGTCGAGCACCGCCTGGATGCCTTCGGGGGTGGGGGGGATGAGGGTGAGGCCGTCGGGTTTCTCGAGGTCGCTGGCGAGCTTGGCGAGGAACTTGTTGGGCGCGACGCCGACGGAGGCGATGAGTCCGCCGGTGGCTTGGAAGATCTGATCCTTGAGGTTTCGCGCGACTTGTTCTGCGGGGCCCATGAGTCGATCGGTGCCGGTCATATCGAGGAAGGCTTCATCGACCGACAACGGCTGCACGAGCGGGGAGAAGTCGTCGAGCACTTTGAACATGGCTTGCGAGCATTCGCGGATGCGTTCGCCGGGGACTTTCACGCAGATGGCGTGCGGGCAGAGGCGCAGGGCGCGAGACATGGGCATGGCCGAGTGGCAGCCGTACTTGCGGGCTTCGTAGGACGCGGTGGTCACGACGCCGCGCGGCCCGGTCCCGCCGGTTAGTACTGCTTTGCCCTTCAGCGAAGGGTCGTCCAGCACCGCGATCGCCGCGAAGAACGCGTCCATGTCGACATGGAAGATCGTGCGCGTGGTGGGCGGGATGGCATCGGCATTGGCCATGCCATGATTTTACGCGGTGGGCGGTGCCCACCCTACGGGTGAATAGCTGTATTAAACTGTTACCCCAGCGCCCGCGTTGTCGGCGGGCGTGTTTCATCTTTTCTCGCCCGGCGTTCGATCCGCGGCGTTTCCCGATTGGAGTAGTGCATGGCCGGCCAAACCGTGGTGTCGATCGAGGGCGAGCGTTTTTTTATCAATGGCGAGGTGACCTATCCCGGTACCGCGATCGAGGGTCGGCTGATGAACAGCCGGATGGTGCAAGCGACGTTTGATGACCTCAACCCCGAGACGCGTAGCCGGTGGGATCGCCCCGGTCGACCATGGGACGCGCAGCGCAACACCGATGAATTCATCGCCCAGCTCCCGACCTACCACGCCCACGGCCTGCTCGCCTTCACCACCAACTTCCAGGGCGGCAGTCCCGAGGGCTACAGCAAGGAGCAGCCTTGGCACAACTCGGGCTTCGACGCGGACGGCGCGCTCCGGCCCGACTTTGCCGCACGCATGGGCCAGGTCATCGACGCGGCGGACGCGCTGGGCATGGTCGTCATCCTCGGGCTGTTTTACTTCGGTCAGGATGAAAGGCTAAACGATGAGGACGCGGTGATCCGTGCCTGTGACCAAGCCACCGATTGGCTCATCGAACGCGGCGACCGCAACGTCATCATCGAGGTCGGCAACGAAGTCGACCTCGACCGCGTCTTCGCCCCCACACACTACCAACACCCCATCATCCAGGTTCAGCGCGGCGACGAGTTGGTCGAACGCATCCATCAACGCTCGGAAGGCAAGCTCGATACGCCCGAGGGCCGATTGCTCGTGAGCACCAGCCAGTGTGGCACTCAGGTGTTGGCCGAGGAGATCGCGGGCATCGTGGATTTTGTGTTGCTGCACGGCAACGGGGTGAACGAGCCGAGCAAGATCATCGAGCAGGTGGAAGCGTCGCGGCAAACGCCGGGGTATCGAGGCCAACCGATTGTGTACAACGAGGACGACCACTTCGATTTCGACCAAGATGAAAACAACCTCGCTGCTGCAGTCGCGGCCGGGGCGAGCTGGGGTTACTTCGATTACCGCATGCAGGGCGAAGGCGACGCGGAAGGCTACCAGTCGGTGCCGACGGATTGGTCGCTTTCATCCGAGCGGAAGCGCGGGTTTTTCGAAGCGCTGAAGAAGCTGGCGCGATCGCCCGTGGGTTGATTGGCAGGCGTTGGTTTAGCGGGAGACGCGCAGCGTCCAGTGTGGGTGATCGCTAAACGACCAATCGCACTTCATAGCTATTCGCGTGGGGCACTTCGTGCCGCCCGCTAAACGCGCGGATTTACGCGCCTTGGTCGTGGAACCGTGCCGATTTCTTCGGGCCGTCTTCCAGGCCGCTGTCGGGCGCAGCAAGGTCGGCGGGGTCGAGCTGGGCTTGGCGCTGCTTAAACGTGATGCCCGGGTCGGGGGCGGGGCGTTGGTTGGTGAACGTGGCCATCGGCTCGCAGCCCATCATGCGGGCGACGTCGGCCCCCCAGGTCGCTTCGGGCACGACGCGCAGCGCATCGGTCTGGACATCCAGGGGCAGGTGGAGCAGCCGCTGGAAGTTGCCCGTGACTTTCTTCACCGCCTGCCACTGGCCCGACGCGTCGCGGGCCTCGACGCGGAAGTCCTTGATCATCGTGCCGGGCACGCGGTCGCGGTCGCTGGCCTGCGGGTAGGTGTAGGGCATCCGCTTTTCGCTGGCGAGGTTGCTGTCCAGCGACAGCCGCAAGCCCGGCACGTTGACGGGGCTGTCCCAGGTGAAGGTGATCGGCTTGCCGATCGGGCCCTCGTAGGTGTGGGTGGTGTCGGGCAGGTCGCGGTCGGTGCCGTCGAGGAGTTTGCTGACGTGGCCCCGCTCGGTGGTTTCCTCGGCTTCGACCTTGGCGGATTGCGCGAGCGGGTCGATGCCGCGGGGTCGGCCGGGCAGCCAGACGTCCTGGTCCATCAGCACGGTCTGGAGTTCCTTGAGGCGGTCGCCGGATGAGAGCGACGCGGGGTCGACGCCGTGGCGGACGCACAACGCCGCGGCGGTGCCCGCGGCCTGGCCGATGACCGAACAGGTCGCCATCACCCGGGTCGACGACAACGCGGTGTGGGTGGTGGAGATGTTGCGCCCGGCACACAGCAGGTTGGACACGTTGTGCGAGTAGAGGCAGCGGTAGGGGATGTCGTAGGGCGACGGGGCTTCGTGGAACAGCGTCGGTCGGCCGGGGTAGTACATCCCGGCGGGGTGGTGGTCGTCCATGCTCCACCCGCCGTGGGCGATGACGTCGTCGAAGTAGCCCGCTCCGACGCGGACATCGTGCTGCGTGAGGATGTGGTCGCCAACGTATCGGCGGTTTTCGCGTTTGCCCGGGAGGCTGCCGATAAACTCGATCGCCCAGCCCTCAGCCTCGTCTTTCTCGGGGGCGCGGTTCTTGATGTAGTCCCACACGCCGTAGGCAACCCGGTAGAGCTCGTCGCGGATCGACTCGGCATCGCGGATGGTGTCCTGCGTGCCGCCGACTTCGATCCACCAGAAGTTGTGCGACTTCACGCCGTTGATCCGGTGGGGCAGGTCTTCGGGGCCGTCGAAGCGCATGGCCCAGCTCGGGGGGGTGAACTTCTGGGGCTTGTCGGTCCGGCGGAGCTGGATCAGCAGCGTGTTGCCCATCGTCTTGCCGTCGGCGACGTCCGGCGCGATGTCTTCGTTGAACTCATTCCGCGACTCCCGGCCCCAGCGGGTCTCGGCGCCCGAGAGCGGCGCGAGGATGCTATCGCCCGAGCAGTCGATGAAGTGCTTGGCGTGCAGCGTGAACCAGGTCTGGCTCGTCAGCTGCCAGGCGGTGAGGCTTTGCAGTCGGCCGCCCCCGGAACCACGGCCCTCGGCGTGTCCGTCGCAGACCGACGTGTTGAGCAGCAGGGTGAGGTTGGGTTGGTGCGCCGCCTTGGCCCAGAGGACGCTGTCCCAGACCGAGTAGTTCAGCCCGCGGTTGTAGTGGAGGTTGTCGAGCTGGATCTCCTCGAGCAGGCCGGTCTCTTTGTTGGTCTTGCCGTAGGCCCCGCAGATCCACATGCGGACCTCGGACGAGGCGTTGCCGCCGAGCACGGGGCGGTCTTGCACGAGCAGGGTCTTCGCGCCGTTGCGGGCCGAAGCGACCGCCGCGCAGAGGCCGGCCATGCCACCGCCGACGACGCAGACATCGGCTTCCAGGGTTTTGTGATCGAAGACGGGATTGGGGGATGTTTTCATTAGATGTGCTCTCTGATTCAGGTTGGAGAATTATCCCGTTTTTCTTTGAGAAATGAATGGCGAGGAGGTGCGTGGATATGTCTTGATGTGATATTCAAGCGGGCTGCAAAAGACAGCCCCTCCCAAGACGTGTCGGTCCGGGAGGGGCGAGATCGTGAGTGGGGTTGTCGCTCGATTGGCCGAGTCGATCTTGTCGATTAGCTGGCTTCGGAGCTTTCCGCGGGA
>JBCCWB010000211.1:0-7060 GCA_039194345.1 Planctomycetota bacterium | reverse complement strand
GAACCACACCCGGCTGGGGTAGCGATAACCTTCGGCCCGGTCGTTCATCGCCACGGTATGGACGCCTACGTCGGGCGCGGCGGCCGCCAACGCGTCGGCCAGGTCGGAGGTAAACGTCGCGATGCCGCAGCGGCGGGGCAGGTAGTTGCCGATGAGCGAGATGTTTTTGAGCTTGCCCCAGCCCGATCGGCCGGAATTCATGGATGCGGGCGGATTGCTGCTCATGCGGGGCTCCCAAAATAGTTCAACCCGACCACTATAGGTTATCGCCCCTTGCCCGCCAAAAATCGTGCTGGATCGCGGCCGTAATCCATCCGATTCTCATCCATAAGGACTGCGCCCGCGCGTTAAACTGCGTCGGCTTGGTTAAACCCATGCGCGACAACCCGCCCGAACCATCCCGGGCCTCGATCAGGAAACGAGTTACACGATGAAGGGCATCATCCTCGCCGGCGGACACGGCACCCGGCTGTACCCGCTGACCCAGGCGATCAGCAAGCAGCTGCTGCCGGTCTACAACAAGCCGATGGTCTACTACCCCTTGTCTGTGCTGATGCTCGCGGGCATCCGGGAAGTGCTCATCATCTCGACGCCCATCGACCTGCCCCACTTCAAACGCCTGCTCAAAGACGGCAGTCAGTGGGGTATGGACTTCAGCTATGTCGAACAGCCCGAGCCCAAGGGCCTCGCCCAGGCGTTTTTGCTCGACAAAGAATTCATCAACGGCGAGCCCTGCTGCCTCTGCCTCGGCGACAACATCTTCTACGGCAGCGGCCTCCGTCAACAGATCCTCGACGCGGCCCAGGTCACCGACGGCGCGACCGTCTTCGGCTACCCCGTCCGCGACCCCGAGCGCTACGGTGTCGTCGAGTTCGACGAAGACGGCAAGGTCATCTCCCTCGAAGAGAAGCCCGAAAAGCCCAAGAGCCACTTCGCGGTGCCCGGCTTGTATTTCTACGACAAAGACGTCACCAGCATCGCCGAGAACATCAAGCCCTCGGCCCGTGGTGAACTCGAAATCACCGACCTCAACCGCGTCTACATGGACAAGGGCAAGCTGAACGTGAAGCTCTGGAGCCGCGGCACCGCCTGGCTCGACGCGGGCACGCACGAGTCGCTGCTCCAGGCCGGCACGTTCGTCGAAGCCATCGAGCAACGCCAGGGCATGATGATAGGCTGCCCCGAAGAAATCGCTTGGCGACAAAACTTCATCGACGACGCCCAGCTCGAAGCCATCGCCGAGCCGATGAGCAAGAACGGCTACGGCCAGTACCTCTACGACCTATTGAAAGACGACCACGTCGAGCCGTGGCTATGACCCAGTGACGAGTGAACTGTACACCGTGAACAGTGCAATCACCGTGTGCGTTCCCAGCCCTTGACTGTTCACTGTGCACGAAGAACCGTTCACTGAAAATGGAAATCATCCCCACCGACATCCCGGCCGTGAAGACGCTCCGCCCCAAGCGGTTTGGCGATCACCGTGGCTACTTCGCGGAGGTTTATTCGCTGCCCAAGCTGCTCGACAGCGGGATCGACCTGACCTTTGTGCAGGACAACGAATCGCTCAGCGCGGAGCAAGGCACCGTGCGCGGATTACACTTCCAGTCGCCGCCGCACGCCCAGGACAAGCTGGTGCGTTGTGTACAGGGTGCGTTGCTCGACGTCGCGGTGGATATCCGTAAGGGCTCGCCGACCTTCGGCCAACATGTCACCGCGGTGCTCAGTGCGGAGAACGGCGACCAGCTGCTCGTGCCCAAAGGCTTCGCCCACGGCTTCGCCACGCTCGAGCCCAACACGATGGTGATGTACAAGGTCACCGATGTGTACGCCCCGCAGTGCGATTCGGGCATCCTCTGGAAAGACCCCGCGCTGAGTATCGATTGGCAGACCGCCGAGGGTGCTGCGATTCTGTCGGACAAAGACGTGAAGCTACCGTTGCTGGCGGATCTTGACAGCCCGTTTCTTCATGACCCCGCGACGGATGGCGTCGTTACTGCTGCCGAGGTGAAGGCTTGAGCGATGAGAACGCTTTCATCCCGGCTTACGTGATCGTCGGTGCCAACGGCATGCTCGGGCGGGCGTGGCGCGAACTCCTCGAATCCGAGCAGCGCGACTACCTTGCGTTCGACCGCTTCCAGCTCGACATCACCGACCCCGAGGCGGTGGCGGCGAAGATCCCCGAGGGGGTGCGCTACGTCGTGAACTGCGCGGCGTACACCAACGTGGACGGCTGCGAAGAACACGAAGACGAAGCGACCCGCATCAACGGCGAGGGGGTTGGCCGGTTGGCTGAGCGGTGTGCTGCGATCGGCGCGACGCTGGTGCACTACTCCACCGATTATGTGTTTGCGGGCGATGCCGATTCACCGTACCCGACCGATGCGCCCATCGCCCCGGTGAGTGCCTACGGCCGAAGCAAAGCCGCGGGGGAGCAAGCGATTGCCGACACCGGCTGTTCCCACCGCACGATCCGCACGAGTTGGCTGTACGCCCCGTGGGGCAACAACTTTGTCCGCACGATGCTCCGCCTGACCGACGAGAAAGACACGCTCAGCGTGGTCAACGATCAGCGTGGCCGACCGACCAGCGCGCAGCACCTCGCGGCGGTGAGCAAGACCCTGCTCGCGGCGAACGACGGCGTGTATCACGTGACCGACGGCGGTGAATGCACCTGGTTCGAGTTCACTCAGGAGATCGCCCGCCAGGCGGGGCACGACTGCGAGATCCAGCCGTGCACCACCGACCAGTTCCCCCGTCCCGCGAAACGCCCAGCGTACAGCGTGATGGATTTGTCCCGCACCGAAGCGGCAGTGGGCAAGATGCCCGATTGGAAAACCAACCTGGCCGAGGTTTTGCGCCAGATCGATTGAGGACGTTATGAAACTTTTACTCACCGGCGGCTCCGGCTTCATCGGCTCCAACTTCGTGCGTGTGGTCCTGCGCGACCACCCCGAGTACGAGATCCTCAACGTCGATGCGTTGACCTACTCGGGCAACCCCGAGAACCTGGCCGACGTCGAAGACCACCCGAACTACGAGTTCGTCCACGGCAACATCCTCGACATGGAGCTCATGTCCGAGCTGATGCAGAAGGTCGACGCGGTCGTGCACATGGCCGCCGAGTCTCACGTCGACCGCTCGATCATCGACGCCCGCCCGTTTGTCGAGACCAACGTGCTGGGGACGCAGACTCTCCTCGACGCCCTGCGCAAGAGCGACCCCGACAACACCAAGACCTTCATCCACGTCAGCACCGATGAAGTGTTCGGCGACCTGCCGCTGGACGACAAGGACCTGAAGTTCCACGAAGACACGCCCTTCGCCCCGAGCTCGCCGTACTCGTCCAGCAAGGCGGGCAGCGACCTGGTCGCGATGGCCTACCACCACACCTTCGGCATGGACGTGCGGATCACCAACTGCTCGAATAACTTCGGGGCCTACCAGTTCCCCGAGAAGGTCATCCCGCTGTTCGTCACCAACCTGATCGAAGGCAAGAAGGTGCCGCTCTACGGCGACGGGCAGAACGTCCGCGATTGGCTGCACGTCGAAGACCACAACGAAGCGGTGATGACCGTCCTCGAGAAGGGCAAGGCCGGCGAGCGCTACTGCATCGGCGGCAACAACGAACGCAACAACCTCGAGCTCACCCACTCGATCCTCGAGATCATGGGCAAGGGCGAAGAGATGATCGAGCGCGTCACCGACCGCCTCGGCCACGACCGCCGGTACGCGATCGACGCGACCAAGCTCAAGACCCAGCTCGGCTGGGAGCCCACCCGCAGCGCCTGGCCCCAGGCCCTCGAAGCCACGGTGAAGTGGTACGTCGACAACGAGTCGTGGTGGCGCAACGTTAAGAGCGGGGCCTACCGCGAGTACTACGCCAAGCAGTACGGCGGCTGAGCCAACCGAAAGAAATCTCACCCATGGCGCAGGTCCCCCGGACCCGCGGCGTATCGGTGTCGGCCCAGGGAAGTGTTCCCGGCCTAACGACCCCGAACCCCGCGATCCGTGAGGACCAAGATGAGCACGTTTGAACCCCTCGAAGCCCGTGAGCTGATGAGCGCCAGCGCGTTCCTCTCCGGGAGTACCCTGTATGTCACCGGCGATTCCGGCAACAACGGGATTTCCGTCACCACGGCCGACCGCGGCGCGACCCTGGAGGTCTCCGAGTACCGCTGGGGCAGCGGCTACCAGCCGATCTACTCGGTCGCCTCGAGCCGTGTCGGCGAGATCCTCATGTACGGCGGGGCCGGCGACGACACCCTGTCGATCGGCACGGATATCGTCAAACGCGCCACCATCGAAGGCGGACGCGGGGCGGACTACCTCTTCGGCGGGGCGGGCATCACCAGGATCGTCGGCAACGGAGATACGGGCGGCTCCGGTCTGGCCGAGAACGACACGCTCGTTGCGCGTGCGGGCCTGACGTACATGTACGGCGAGGGGGGCAACGACACGCTGATCAACCAAACCCGCTCGACCTTCTCGATGACCTACATGTACGGCGGCGCCGGCAACGACCGCATGATCGGCAGCGACTACGGCGGGACCTACGCCAGGGGCGACGCCGGCAACGACACCGCGGTCGTGAAACGCGGGGCGTTCGAGTTCCGCGGCGGCGACGGCCGGGACATGGCCGACTACTCCGCCTGGACCACCGACGTCCGCATCGACCTCAACGGCTCACGTAACAGCGGCGACCGCTGGGGCGCCAAGAAGCACCGCTTGCACAACGACATCGAGGTCGCCAAAGGGGGCAGCGGTAACGACTTCATCCGCGGAAACGCCGGGTTCAATTGGCTGCACGGCAACGCAGGCAACGACCACATCGAGGCGGGTTACGGCAACCTCACCGCCCGCATCTGGGGTGGATCGGGCAACGACACCATCATCGGCGGCGACGCCAACGACCACATCTGGGGCGAATCGGGCAACGACACCATCATCGGTGGCGACGGCAACGACTCGCTGGTCGGCGGCTTGGGCAACGACACCATCCTCGGCGGCAACGGCAACGACCGGATGTTCGGTCAGTGGGGCTACGACACCATGATCGGCGGCGAAGGCGACGACGAAGCCCCTGACCGCGGATGGGGCGGCGACTACTGGGTCTTATGAAACACCACCAGGCTGGGTACACGGCACCCCACCTCTAGGGCTCTGGAGGTGGGGTCGCTGTTTTTCCGCTTAGTGCTGTTTTCGGCGAGTCATCACCAGCAGCCCCCCGGTGGCTAGAAGCGCCAGCGAGGTGGGCTCGGGGATCAACGCGTTGATCTGGGCGCTGTACGGCGTGAGATCGATGAAGATCGTGGATGTGCCGTAGAGCGATGTACCGCTGGGTTGGTCTTGGAAACCGGTGATCGCGGTGGCGATACCGGCAAGTTCCCAGCGATTATCAACGGTGTCGAAGGCGAAGACCGCACTGCCGGAGTCTTTGTCCGCGGCCATCGCTTCGCCGTCGAGGTCGTTGAATTCGGCGGTGAAGCCCCAGAAGTTGTTGAGACCAGAGATGTCGTTGTAGAACGTACCGACGCTCGTGACGGCGTTGGTGCCCCAGGTCTTATCCCGCGTGCCCGATTGGTCGTACCCGAAGGCATCGACGGCGGGGCTGCCGGTGAAGTCGTAGCCCTGCTCAGCGGAGCCTCTGGTGATCCCGGTACCGATCATCATCAGGGCGGTGCCGGCGGTCAATGGCTGATCGTAAATCGGGACAGCCGCGAGGCCGGGGTCGCCGCTGACTTCGAAGATGCGGAGTTCGGACGTGCTGCTGTCGGGGTTGGTGAGGTTCTGGTTGATCCCGCCGGGGGCAGCGCTGAAAGTGGTGCCGCCCGAAGGATCATCGGTGCCGAGGATAATCCGGTTGCCGGAGGTATGGTCTGCGGTGAGCACCAAGCCGTTGCCGATGTAGATCGCTGAGCCTGGACTGGAGGCGCTGGTGCCGAAGTTGCCCCAGCCTACGTTGTCCCAATACGGATTGGTGCTGGGGGCTTGAGTGTTGAGGGTGGGCGTGGTGGTCCCATTTCCGCCGCCAACGACGAGTGCCGATGCGGGACCGCAGATGATGGCAAGGGACAGGGCAAAAGCGGTGTGGGGCAAGCCCCACGAACGACATTGAAACAGAAGACTCATGACGATTAAAAACTTCCTTCTCCACCCAAGCTCACGATCAAGATGGCGAGCCCATGCCGGGCTGTAGACCACATATTTTATCCGACGCACGTCAAGACCCAAAGGCGGTACCTGAGATTTTGCGCGAATCTAGCAAGCCGCTGACCTTGGGTACGGAATCGCCCTGTACCCTGATGGAAAGTCCAGATTCGGGGTGATTGGGCAGGACAAATCGGGTTTCGCCGCTTTGAAGAGCATTTTTGCTGGGTCTGAAATTTTAAAAGATTGTGGGAACAATTATATCGTGGGGTACGTTGTACGACTGAATAAGCCGGGATGACCGCGTAAAGCACCCGAAGCAATCCGATCTGAGGGGTGGTATTGGGGGTGGTTTGAACCCCACGCCCGCCAAGCCTACACTCTCAGGCCATATACCAACACTGGAGAACCAAACATGGCAAGCGAAACCGTCCTTGAATTAACCGACGCGAACTTCGACGCCGAAGTCGTAAATTCCGATCAACCCGTCCTCGTTGACTTCTGGGCCGAGTGGTGCATGCCCTGCCGCATGCTTGCGCCGGTGATCGACGAGCTGAGCCAAGAGTACGAAGGCAAGGTCAAGGTCGGCAAAGTCGATACCGACGCCAACCGCGAGACCTCGGTCAAGTACGGCATCAGCGCGATCCCCACCATCATCCTGTTCAAGGGTGGTGAGGTGCACAAGAAGTTCGTCGGCGTGACCCCCAAGGCCGAGTTCAGCGCCGAGCTCGACGCCGTCACCGCCTGATCATTACAGCGTCAAACCCAATGAACAAGCCCGCGCTCCATGAGCGCGGGTTTTTCATTGCGTGTGTAAATCTCAAAGGGAGGGCGAGGCTCCTTCCGTTCCGGGTGTCGCAGAAACTTAGCGGCGCGGCAGGTGCCGAGCCCACCCGGCGCGCCGCGGGGG
>JBCCWB010000210.1:0-7196 GCA_039194345.1 Planctomycetota bacterium | reverse complement strand
GCATCGTTAACTCGCGGGGCACACCGAAAGATTTCGTCGCCGCGGGCGAGACGGCCGGGCGAACTCTCAAGTTTATCGTCGAGCAGACCGGTATCGCCCCTAAGTGGCTTGAGGTGAAAAACGAATCCGATGTGCCCTATGAATGGAGCTACCACAGCGTGCCGGACGGGCAGAGCTGGATCAAGCTCGCCGACTTCCACAACAAAGTTGCTGCGGGCGTGAAAGAGTTTGCCCCCGGCACACTCGTCGGTGGGCCGACCTCGGCCTACCCGAACTTCGCGGGTGGCGACTGGCGGCTCGCCCGCAACCAACTGGAGTTTATGGACAACACCAAAGGCCACCTCGACTTCTACGCCCACCACTTCTACGAGAGTGAAGCGTTGTTGTTTGAAGACGGCCTGCGTGAAGGCAAGAACACCTACCTGCTCGGACGGATGACGGCCTACCTCGACGTCGTCCGCGCCCACCAGGCCAACACCGACAACGTCGTCCCCCTGGTGATCAGCGAGTACGGCTCGCTCAGCGGTGGCGGCGAAGATCACCAGGTCTGGAAGAAGCTGCGCAACTACAGCGCGTTCATGGTGCAGTTCATGCAGCGGCCCGACGAGCTCGACGTCACCGTGCCGTTCCTCATCCCCTTCATCTGGTGGGAGCCCGAAGCGAACGATGGCATCTTCAAGTTTGAATCCATCGACGAGAACCGTGACCTGGGCAGCCTCACCGCCAACCGCGAAGGCATCGCGTCGGGTATCGCCGGCTCGCCGATGAAAGGCATCGATCCCAGCAAGCCGCGTTGGTTCCTCGACCTCTGGGACGGCTACACCGGAAAGCTTGTCCCCGTTTCCTCCGACACGACGAACGTGAATGTTCACGCAGCTGCGGATGGCAACACGCTCTGGGTGGCGGTCAGCAACATGAAGAGTCAACGCCTCGCCGTTGATATCTCCAGCAAGACCGGCCAACGCAAAGTGAAATCCGCCGAGCAGCGCCGGCTGTACCTGGACAGCGGCGTCCTGAAATACGAAACCGTCGATGTCAGCAAGCAGCTCAACGCGGTCCCGCTCGCCGCAGAAGAAACGTCGGTGATCAAGATCACGCTCGCCGAGTCGATCGTCCCAAGCAAGACGCTGACGCAGACCCGGCACTACGGCTCACGCACCCTCATACCCACCGGCGAGCCGCAGTCGCTCACGATCGTGGCTGGCGATGTCGCCGAACCCAACTCGGCCACGCTTCGTGTCGCGGTGCAACGCCAGGACGGGTTCACCGCGCCACTGACGGTTGCCTTCAACGGCAACGAGATCGAAGTCGACCTCTCGGATTCGCAAGGCATCGCCAAGTACGACACGGTCAAAGTGATCGACATCCCCACCGATTGGGTAAAAGCCGAGAACAACGTGACTCTGGTTCAGCCCGAGGAGGGCGGCATGCTCGCCGCCGCGGTGCTGCTGCTCACGTCGGAATGAAACCCATTTAGCGATTGAGTGATATTGCGATTTGGCGATTGGTGCATCCCACCATCGTAGATATCGCTCGCGCCTGTCCAGTCGCCAAATCACCCAATCACCAAATACTTCGCGCCCCGTAACTCAACGGAAGAGCATCGGTCTTCTAAACCGAAGCGTGCGGGTTCGAATCCCTCCGGGGCGACTATCCCATTGATATTTCATTGCACCGTAGCACAACGGTAGTGCAGCTCCCTGTTAAGGAGATGGTTGCTGGTTCAAGCCCAGCCGGTGCAGCTTGCTTTTGCGTGTGTAGCTCAATCGGAAGAGCGGCGGATTCCAAATCCGTCAGGTGGAGGTTCGAGCCCTCCCGCACGTGTGTCGCGGCCGTGGTCGAGTGGCAAGACGCTGCTATGCCAAGGCGGAAGCGCGGGTTCGATCCCCGCCGGCCGCACTTTCTATTGATTCACCCCAAACCAAGGAGACGTGACATGACCAGTATCAACCCCACATCCGCTTGTGGCGTCAGCACGAGCTGACGCATGAATCCTATTACTCGATGAAAGGATGTGTCTGATGGACACTGACATACTGATCGAGAAGTTTGCCAAGATGGGCGCCCGGGCCAAACTCAATGAGCCGGTCCGGCGTCGTTGGGGGCGGACTCAGTTCGCCGCCATCAGCATCGACATCGGCCAGGACCGCAAGGGCGAGTTCTTTTCGGTGATGATGAATCCGGAGCGGCTGGATGAATGTCGGGTGACCGATGTGCGTCCGGCTCAACGGCACCTGCTCCTGCAGGTGGATCACCGTGACGCTGATGAGGGACGCCAGAAGTTTCTCTGCGGCCACGACGAGCGTCATTGGTTCGTTGCGGCGGTCCCCGAAGCGGCCCGTGCTTCCAACGTGCAAACCGCGATGCAGGCGCTTAAGCCGATCGCAGTTAAAGCGGCTGAAGCTCGGGTTCGGCTGAAGGCCCGTGACGGCCAGCGGCGAAAGAACCGCGCCTTCATCCGCCAGGGTGAATGGTTCTTCATCCCGTGTCCTGGTGTTTCGTTTAACGCTGACTTGATCCATCAACGCGAGCCGCTTTCACGCGGCGCGGGCAGCAAACCCCACATCGTTGATGAGATCGTTCGGACCGGTGGCGAAACCGTTTACGTGAGTTACTTACACCCGACCGGGCTAACCGAGGCCGAGCGTAAGCGGTGGGTCTCACGGAACCGCGCTAAAGCTCGAGGCGTCCGCTTCCAAGCGATGGTTCGGAATGCGGGTGTATTCGCTCGCGGCAAGGTGCGTCATGCCGACCACAAAACCATCGTGCTCAATGGTTGGCACGAGGTTGCCATGAACACCGAGTCGCAGTCCCGCGCGATGTCGCACGTAGCATTTCTCGATTAAATCCCTAACTCCGATCGGCCGGTGAGGTGCCGGCCGATTGGATTTCACTCTTCATCAATCTGCTCTTTTCCGTTGGCCGAGTGGCTCGAATGGCAATGGCGGCGCACTGCAACTGCGCACTTCGCGGGTTCGATTCCCGCCTCGGTCTTGGCGTGTACTGCACGCCTTTTATGGAAGGTGAACGGCGGGTCGGCCGCCGCTCCTGTTGCTAGCCGGATGGGACGCTTGCGCGTCTGTGGATCGTGCCCACGGCCTTCCTCTCGCCGCCCCGTCGGTCGAATGGCGAGACGCCGGCCCCTCATGCCGGAAGACCGGGATCGAAACCCGGACGGGGTATTGGAAAGGCTCGCACGGTGCGGGCTGCAACACGGAAGGTGAAGTTCGCCACTGGGGCGGCCTCTGTTTCGAAAACAGATGGAGCCGGCAACGGCTTGGGGTTCGAGTCCTCTGCCTTCCTTTTGAAAAGTAAACCCGAGGTGGTTGGGCATGGGCACGCCCCGCTGGCTGTAACCCAGTTGCCGAAAGGCGTTGGCGGTTCGACTCCGTCCCACCTCACTTGTTGGGCGTCGTAGATCAATCGGAAGATCGCCGGGCTTTCAATCCGGAGGTTGCGGGTTCGAACCCCGTCGACGTCATTGGACTTGATCGGTGTCCTGAAATTTAGCCCCGAGGTGTAACAGGCTGCACACCTGACTCTGAATCAGAAGGCACCGGGTTCGAGCCCCGGCGGGGCGGCTTAGCCAACACGGGGACGGTCCCCGGACTCATGAATGGAAACCATGATGAACACTCAACTCAACATCCTGCGTATCGGCCCGCTGGCCGACCGATTCGGCGTCTCGCCCGAGTCGCTGCGTGTGTGGGAACGCCAGGGCCTGATCCCCCCGGCCCACCGCACGCCCGGCGGCCACCGGCGCTACGGCCGGGAGCACGTGGTCGCGCTCGCTAAGCTGTTGGCCGAGCCGATCCCCGTGGCGGTCGGCGTCGGGGCTGACGAACTCGATCCCGTATACGTTTAGCGGGTGACGCGCAGCGTCCCGTGGTGGTTCACGAAATACCCCACGGGCGGCTTCGCCGCACCCGCTAAACGCTTTGCCGTGCGCTCAGGCCGTGGTGTTTGCGCTGAGTTCGCCCGACTCGGCGATGCCCTTCACCTTCGGGAATAGCAAAACCGCTTCGACGATCATCCACAACTCCAGCGCGATCGTCGCGACCGCGATGCCGATGAGCGCCCAGTTCTTCTGGTCCGCGTCGAGCCATTCGGGGATCTGGATCAACATCGCCCACGCCGGCATGATCAGCATGAAGATCAGCGGCAACGCCACAAACCAGATCGGCTTGCCTCGCCGCCACAACCAGAACGTGATGACTAAAAACGCCAGCCCGCCGAGCAGTTGGTTCGTCGCCCCGAACATCGGCCAGAGGATCAGCCCACCCTTGCCCGCGTTCGCCCACGCCCACTCGCTCCCCGGCACCGGCATCGCCGCCATCGCCGCCGCGATCACGATCGCGAAGATCGTCGCGCCGTGTTTGTTGGTCAGTATTCGCAACGGGTTGAGCGAGTTCTCTCCCGCGAGCCGGGGCGTGTCACCCCGGTCCGGGCCGGCACGGCCCGGCTCGCTACCCTTTATTTCCACGCCACACTCTGGACAGGTCCCGGTCACATTGGCGGTCAAATCGTAGCTGGAATAAACACAGTCATTTGGCCCGGGTCGCCGGATAAACGTCCCCGCCAACTCCTGCACTACATATCGTTGCAATCGGCACGCGGTATCCAGTGTAGTACCGGCAAAAGATGCAACAAGTACACCCATCAATGCCACGGCGATTCCCGCTGGTAGTCCGAGAGATTTGAGGAAGTTCGCTGCACCATCAACAAAAGCAGCTACTTTATTCGCTAAACCCCCAGCGGCTTGCCAAGATGAATACCGAGTGTTGTAGGCTGAGGGGCCAGATAATGCCATCGTGATCGGTTCGCTTCGCGAAGCGATAGAGATATCAAAACTACGATATTCGTCTGTTAGGTTCAGGCCTGAGATTGTCGTGGCATCAACTTTCGTATGAGTACCCGAAATCTGCGCTTCACCACCTTCATATAGAACGAAATCATTTCCTTTGGAGTCAACACCTTCAGCCATCCAAGAGTCTCGAATTCCGGTGTGATGGTTTTCAAAGTCAATTGCAGACCCAAGGCCTAGACCAGCCACGCAACACAGAATCACCAGCGTCGCCAAGAAGCCTTCGGTGACCATACTGCCGTAGCCCACGAACTGGGCGTCCGTCTCTTTCTTGAGTTGTTTCGAACTCGTCCCGCTACTCACCAAACAGTGGAACCCACTGATCGCGCCGCAGGCGATGGTGATGAATAGGAAAGGGTAGATCATCGGGGCCCCCTCCGGGCTGGGATTGAACATCGGGGCGACGATCTCGAGCGGTTGACGGTCGGCTCCCTCAACCGGGGGAGCGCCGCCGATGAACGCGGCGACGAATAGGCCCACGACGATCAGGCCCAGCGCGGTGAGCAGTTGCAGGCTGTTGATGTAGTCGCGTGGCTGCAGCAGGCTCCACACCGGGAGGACGCTGGCGATGTAGCTGTACACCAGCAGGATGCCGACCCAGGTGATGATCGACAGGCCAGCAAGTGATTGGTTGAAGTCGTGGAGGAAGCCGGTGTCGCCGTAGATGACGGTGAGGTACATGATGCCGAGTGCGATGAGCGAGGGGAATAAGAGATTCTTTCCTTTGCGGTGCAGGTACACGCCGATGGCCACCGCGATGGGGATCTGGATGAGACACGGCGTGATCGCGGCGGGGTACTGCTTGAACACCGCCGCGATCACCAGGCCGAAGATCGCGAGCACGATCGTCAACGCCATGAACAGCACCAGCAGGAACAGCAGGCGGACACGTTTGTTGAGCACCCGCCCGGCGATGTCACCAACGGTCTGGCCGTTGTTGCGCAGGCTCACCACCAGCGCCCCGAAGTCGTGGACCGCGCCGATGAAGATGCTGCCCAGCACCACCCACAGCAGCGCCGGCAGCCAACCCCACATTACCGCAATCGCCGGCCCCACGATCGGCCCGGTGCCCGCGATGCTCGTGAAGTGGTGCCCGAACACGATGCCCTTGGACGTGGGCACGTAGTCCTGGTCATCACGTAGCCGTTCGGACGGGCAGACCGCGCCCGCAGCCAGGTTGAAGACCTTGCGCCCCAGCCATCGGCCGTAGGTGTGGTAGGCAACGAGGAAGGCGAGCCCAGCGCCCAGAGCGATCAGAAGGGTGGCCATGAACGGAATCCATCAGAGGGGAATTCGTGATCCGCCCAACGGCGACAGAACGGATCAGCCAAGGTAAGCGATGCCCGCGTCCCAGGAAAGTACCGCCCGAGGATGTCATTTTGAACCGGCCTTGCGAATCCGCTATCAATCCACCGTCGGGGTTTGGAATAGGGGGAAAGTGTTATTGTTTGATACTGAATTCAATCGTAAGGGGTGGGCACGGTGTGGTCGATAACTATCGATCAGATGGAGGGGTCTGCGATATGTTTCTTAAGAATCGATGAATCTGCCTTGGTGGTAAAGCATAGTTTTGCCAACAAGATTCGATTTTGAGCTTGGGCCGATGCTTTGTCGGGATTGAGCTGTGCTCAGCCCCAAGTCTTGCTTGGCGATGCAATTAGTGATGAGGTGGATAGGCGTTTTTGCTTGGAAGCCGTTGGTTTCTAATACGGCACATCAAACTGGAACTCCGGCTTGCAGGATTGGGGCAGTGTTTGATTGAAGAATCTGCTGGAAGTATGGGGTGAGTTATCGGGCGACCCATCGCCTGGTGCGGTGGTGCTTTCACAGGCCGAAGATATCGGTCGATATTGTGAATATGTGGGGATTGTATCGAGAGATATTGCGTGCCCTTAACAAGCCTTCCTTATCCAGCAACAAAGGTGGTGGAATTGCTGCGCCGATTGATCTGGGTAATCGATTGGGCAATACGCAGATTGAAACACTCGAACCCCGTTGTCTGTTGTCGGCCGTGCCTTTGTATTTGGGGTCTGAGGAACTTGCCGGTGATGTAGTTGAGTCGGGCGTGGTTGTCAGTGCG
Source organism: Planctomycetota bacterium (assembly GCA_039194345.1). Taxonomy (GTDB): domain Bacteria; phylum Planctomycetota; class Phycisphaerae; order Phycisphaerales; family Phycisphaeraceae; genus Algisphaera. Next base: position 252 of record JBCCWB010000210.1, on the reverse strand, counting down.
CCTCAGCATTTCGGCGAAGGTGCATCGCTTCAAGAGCAGTGGATCGGCACCGCGTCTGGTGGATCATTGAGCTCTTCGTATCGTGTGCCGACGACCCAGGTGGTGTTTGTTGATGAAGGGGTTGAAAACCACGAAGCGTTGGTTGCGGCTTATCTTAAAGGGGCTATGTCACGAACTGCGCATGTCTGGAAGTGGCCTGTATAACTTGAAAGAGTTGGGATTACGTTTTCAAGTTTTGCGAGTATTCATCCG
>JBCCWB010000209.1:0-7248 GCA_039194345.1 Planctomycetota bacterium | reverse complement strand
TCGTCCGCGACGAACGCAACCTCCGCCCGGACGAACAGGTCCTGCTCGACGACGATTTGCAAACCATCAGCACGCTGCTGGATGCGATCGATCAGCGCGAAGCCACGATTCTGCGTTTACGCTACGGCCTCGACGGCAACGAGCCACTGACCCTCAAAGAGATCGGCACCCACGTCGGCCTCACCCGCGAACGCGTCCGCCAGATCGAGATCGAAGCGCTCAAGAAACTCAACCAGCGTCTCGAATCTGATCGCCCTCTCGCCGCGGTCCGCGCCAAGGCGGACATGGAATCGCGCAAGTCGGCTTGATCTCGGAACAAGAATCCGTATCACGGGTCTTGCCGGGGGCCGATATCCGCTGAGCTGTCCCATGTGGTAAACCCAAATCGGCCGCGTAGGTTCAGCAGGGAAAGGTCTTCATCCCCTCCGAAAATTTGCGGGTCCGAGAGACGGTTAAGGCTCAGAAAATCGGTTTTCACATCGACGCTGAAATCCATTAGCTCCCAGGTCGAAGCGATGTTTCGCACAAAATTATCCGACACCCGGTTCGCTTTGGGCTGCCCGTATTCATCGAGGGTGAGGTGTTTTGCAGTCAGCCCGCGCAGCTCGGGGTATCGCGAGGTGAACAGCTTTTCAGCGGTAGACTCGGCGAGTATGTCGCGTAGATTTTCTATCGATAGGGCGGCGAGCTCGGCATACTCCGGGCGTGAGTCCCACGCCAAACAACGGCTGTCGAGGTGGACAAAGACCGGCGCTCGGTCGGCCACGTTACGCTCGACGACGTTGTCCCGTCCACCGCTGAGGAAGATCGCGCACACCGCACTGTCTTGAATAATATTCTCTTCTACCCGTGCGCCTGACGTTCCGTCATCAAGATAAATCCCACGCGATGCGCCAACCACGTGATTGCCGCGCACGATATTTCCACGGAACACGTAAGCGTGAGGTCCGCCCCACAGATAAATACCGCCCGAGTCGTCGCGCGAAACACTATGTACGACGTTGTGCTCGACAAGTAGTTCTCGGCCCATGGCCCGGATCCCGTTGGATTCAGTTGGTGAGTCGGCAATGTAATTACCGGCGATGGCGACCCGCTGGTCGTAGACGGTGATCCCGTCGTTGGCCCACTTTGCGTCGTCTAGGTTGAATCTTGTAATCCTGTTGTTGCGGATGGTTCCACGCCGGCCCGGGCTATCGACGATCTCGTAGGGGTTGTTCCAGGCGTGGATCGCGCTGCGCCGGCAGTCTTCGAAAACGCAATCCTGCACGGTGTAGTTGTCACTGCCCCCTCCCACCACCACCGCATGTCCCGGGCTGTTTGTGAAATGCAGGCCTTCTAAAGTGAGGTTGCGGCCAGCCATGAAGACCGTTTCGGATTGGTCGGGCATATGCGATCCGTCCAGCAAGGCGGGGCCCGATACGGTCAGCGGTTGGTCGCCCCACCACAGGATCTTGATCGTGGATGTCGGTGTGAATTCACCCTGGAGAATCAATCGATGTGATTGTCCCGGCGTCGCCGCGAGATGCTCTAGAGCCTCTGAAACAGCCGCGGGTAGTTCCGCGGAAGTCGTACTGCGACTGCTAAGCGTGAGCGTTTCGGCATGGATAGATGCCACGCCGGCCAAGAAGAAAACTGCGACAGAGTGCCGAAGAAACAGGTGCATGGGCATACCTCGATCCTTGAGTCGGGCGGTCACCGTAGCCGGGCACTAATCCAACTCTGATTTTATTCGACAACGAGGCATCGATTTCAGCCACGTTTGTAAAACGGCAGCGGCACCAACTCCGCCTCTGCTTCCGATGACCCCACTCCCACGGTCACGGTATCGCCCGTGATGGCCGTATTCGGTTGCAGGTAACCCATCGCGATGGGGCAGCCGAGGGTCGGCGACGAACATCCGCTCGTTACGCTCCCGATGACTTGGCCGTCGCGTTTGATCTCGGCGCCTTGGCGGGGTGTGCGTTTGCCTTCGATCTTCATCCCGACCAGCGTCTTGGGGGTGCCCTCAGCGTTGATTTTTTCCAACGCATCCTGGCCGATGAAACGCGGGATCTCGACATCGTCTTCGTCGGTCATGTGCTTGGTCAGCGACACGGCAAAGCCGAGCCCAGCGCTGAGCGGATCGGTCTCTTCGTCAAGCTCGTGGCCGTAGAGCGGCATGCCTGCTTCCAGACGCAGCGAGTCGCGTGCGCCCAGGCCCGCGGGCTTGATCGCCGCGGCTTCGCCCTTCTCTTTGAGCAGCAGCTTCATCGCCATACCCGCCATGTTCGCGCCAAGGATGACTTCCACACCGTCTTCTCCGGTGTAACCCGTACGGCTGACCGTCATCTTTAGGATGAGCAGGTTCTTCAGCGCGAAGGTGTAGTTCTTCAGGGTCGGGATCTCTTTGGAGAACTCGCCGATCTTCTCGATGACTTCGGGGCCCTGCACCGCTAGCATCGCGGTGCCCTCGGTGATGTCTTCGAGCTTGATCGCGAAGCTGCCCGACTCTTTCACGGAATCGAAGTGGGCGAGCAGCTTCTTGCGGTTCGACGCGTTGACCACGAGCATCCAGTGGTCGTCGTAGCGGTAGACCAGCACGTCGTCCTTCACGCCGCCTTGCTCGTTGCACACCAGCGAATACCGGCAGGTCTTGGGCTTCATGTTCGAGATCTTGCGGGTCAGCACGGTCTCGAGGAACTTGCGGGCATGGCGGCCGGTGATCTTGAATCGGCCCATGTGCGAGACGTCGAAGATCGACCCCGAGTTCCGGGTGTGGTTGTGCTCGTCGATGATCGAGCCGTAGTGCAGCGGCATCTCCCAGCCGGCAAAGTCGACGAGCTTCGCGCCGTTCTCGGCGTGGAATTTTTTGAACGGGGTTTCAAGCAGGGCCAAGTGCAAACTCCTCGGATCGCCACGGCATTCCCGCAGCGTTCGTTTGGTTCAGTGAGACAGATTCAAACCAGCGATCGCAACAGCGACACGAGACGGGCCGATCCGCGGAAGATCGGGTCCCACGAGACGCAGCCGGTTCCTAGCACCAGCAAAGCCCCACAGAGCAGCGTGGTGAACAGACGCGAACGCAGAGCTTTTGTGTTGCGGGGGCGGATCATCATGCCGTGCATGATAACGACGCGGGGGTGGGTGTGGGGCCGTGAACGGGGCGGTGTTCAGCGTGAACGATCGGCCACCGTGTCGGGCGTCACTTCGGCGTCTTGTTTCGTCGGTACGCCGAGGTAGATCAGGCTGCGCTCCATGACACGTTTGACCGGCGGGCCGCTGACCACGCCGCCGTAGTGGGTGTACTGGCCGTCCACAATACGCTTGGTCGTCTTGTGGACGAAGCAGCCCACGACCAGCCGCGGCTGATCGACCGGGGCGCCCGCGATGAAGGAAGAGCTGTAGAGGTTGTCGTGGTAGCCGCCGTTCTTGAGGTCGGGCAGCTCGGCGGTGCCGGTTTTGCCGAAGAGGTCGTACAGGTCGGAGCGAGCGCGTCGGCCGGTGCCTTCGGTTACGACGCGGGCCAGCACCTCACGCACGTTCTCCGCGACGCGGGGCGATAGCACACGGGCGGTGATGTTGGTCCGCCGTTCGTGGTCGGTGTCGTCGGCCCGGGCTTCGATGGTCGGATTGACCAAGACGCCGTCGTTGGCGAGCGCACAGAACGCGCGGGTCACCTGCAACGGCGTGACGGCGATGCCGTGGCCCATGGGCATGCGGGTCAGGTCGGTCCAGCTCCATTTGGAAACGGGGCGGAACATGCCTTTGATTTCGCCGGGCAGCTCGGAGCCGGTCAGCTTTCCGAAGCCGTAGCTGTCGAGGATCTTGTGCAGCGCGTCCATCCCCATACGCTCGGCGACCACCGCCATGCCGATGTTCGACGAATGGACCAGCACCTCTTCGTAGGTCACTTCGCCGTGGCCCTTGCCGGGGCCGTAGCTCGAGTCTTTGAGCAGCGGTCCGCGCTGGGGTTTCCACATGCCGTCGTCGGTCGTGTCGATGATCTCGTCGGCCGTTGCGTAGCCGCCTTCGATCGACGCGGCCCAGACCAACGGCTTCACGATCGATCCGGGCTCGAACAGGTCGGTCACCGCGCGGTTGCGCTGGGCGAGCTTGGCGTCTTCACGGAATTGGCCCTTCTCATCACGGAAGTCCGCGGGGTTGAAGAACGGGTAGTTGGCGAGCGCGAGCACCTCGCCGGTGCGCGGGTCCATGATGATGAGCTGGCCCGCTTCGCCTTCGAATTTCTCGACCGTGGCGGCGAGCTCTTCCTCGGCGATGGCCTGCAGGTTCAGGTCGATACTCAAGCGGATCGGCTTGCCGTCCGCCTGGAGCTTGTAGTTCTGATTCGCCAGCCAGAGGCGGTTGCGCCCGCGGTCGTAGACGAAGGCGTGCTGCCCGGGGTCCGGGGCGAGGCGGTCGTTGTAGGCCCGTTCCAGGCCGTCCAGGCCCTTGCCCTCGTGGCCGATGAAGCCGACGAGCTGGCCCGCGAGTTGGGCTTGCGGGTAGTCACGGACGAGGATCGGGTGCGACGACAGGCCGCGCAGCTTCAGCAGCTCCGGCGTCTGCTGGTACAGATCGTACTTGTCCTCGGGCATCTGCTTGTCGATGACGATGTATCGGCTGCCGCGGCGTTTGAAGAGCTGCTGCTCGATCCACGCGGGGTCGTAGCCGAGCGTGTAGCCGACGGTTTCCGAAAACGTGTTGGGGTCTTCGACGATGTCGGGGTCGACGAACAGGCGGCGAGCGACCCGTGTGGTGGCGAGCACGCGCTGTCGGCGGTCGACCAGGCTGCCCCGCCGGGCGTCGAGCTCGCGGGTGCTGGTCTGCGAATCCACCATCGCGGCGATGCGTGGGCTGGGGTGTTGCTGGAGCTGATACACCCGGCCGAGCAGGGCCAGCAGCGTCAGCGTGACCAAGGTCATCGCCACGCGTCCCACGCTCAGGGCGCGTCGGTTGTTTTGCTCGAGCGCGGTCGCATCGGGCACCACGCGGACGGGGCTCTCGGCAGAGTCGCTCGGGGTGGGGGGCGTGGGTTCAGTCACGGCTGGGCGCATGTTCCGGGGCGTGGGCGAAATGCGTCGGGTCGGGCCAGGGCGTGGGCAGCGCTTCGTCGTCCGCCGGCAGCTTCAACGGCTCGAGGTCCAGCCCGATCCGCTGCACCGCTTCCTTTAGGGCCACGGGGTGCGAGCCCTCGGCGATCTCGGACTGGGCGTCCCAGGTCGCTTTGCGGTCCGCATCCATCTGCACGTGCAGGTCCGACATCGCATGCAGGGTCTGCATGCGTTGTTGGTGTAGGCCGAGCAATGCCCCCGCGATCAGCGCGATGCTGGCGATGCTGAAAAAAAGCTTGGGGAGCATGGCGTAGGCCTCCGCAAACGCGGCTTCGTCAACCGAACAGGATTACGGAAGACGCAGCGTCTGACCCGCGAACAAATCGTTCGGGCTGTCGAGCTGATCAGCGTTGGCTTCGAACAGCTCACGCCAGCGGTCGCCGTCGCCGAGTTCACGGGCAGCGATGCGGGTGAGGTTGTCGCCAGTCTGAACGGTGTAGGTCTTGGCGGTTTCAGTTTGAGGCTTGCGGATCTCAGGCTTCGTCGCGGCGCCGGTCGACTCGCTCGGGCGGACCGACGCGGTGGGGAGCTTGAGCACCATGCCGACCTGCAGGAGCTCAGGGTTTTCGAGTTGATCGCGGTTGGCTTCGAGCAGGTCGTCCCAGCGTTCGCCGTCGCCGAGTTCGCGGGCAGCGATGCGGGTGAGGTTGTCGCCGGCTTGCACGGTGTAGGTCGTGCTGGGCTTGGTCTTTTCCTGCGGCACGGTCGGCGTCACCTCACGGCTCGGTATGTCCTTCTTTGTTTCTGTCGCCACCACCACAGTGGGCGATCCTTCCGGCAGACGCAGTGTCATGCCCGATCGCAGGTCCGCGGCGGTTTCCAGTTGATCACGGTTGGCTTCGATCAGCTCACGCCAGCGCTTGGACGTGCCCAGGTGTTCCGAGGCCAATTCGCTGAGCGTGTCGCCCGGCTGGACCTCGATTTCCTTCACGCTGATGGACGCCACATCCACAGTCGGCCCCGCGGGTCGATCGGGCAACGCGGGGATGACCTCTTCGACCTTCACCGCGTGCTGTTCGTGCACCGGCTGGAACAACCGGCTAAACACCGGCGAACCCAAGGGCGGGATTTCCAAACGGGCGCCCGCACGCACCTGGCCTTCGCGGTCGACCTTGGTGGGGTTGGTCTGGGCGATGGCGGCGGCAAACTCGGGGTTGCCGTAGTGCTGCCGGGCGATTTCATTGAGGGTTTGGCCGGCCTGGACGTAATGGATGTAGGTCGTGCCGCCGGTGGGCGTCGTCGGCACCACGGGCAGCGGCTCGATGACGGTCGTCTGCGGCTGGGTGGTTGTTGTGGTGAGCACCTCGGGTGTCGGGGTCACTTCCCGCTCGGGCTCGGCGGGGTTCTGCACCGCCAAACGCATCGCTTCGAACGAGCGGTTGAACTGCGCCAAGGCATCGTTGTGTGCTTCGAGGGTATCGAGGTCGGGCAGCGGTGGCTCGACGGTCAGGCCGGGCAGCGAGGGTGAAGACGGGCTGGGCTTGGTCGGCGCGGGCGGGGACCAGCTTTCCACAGGCGGGGTGGGCGAGGGCGTGTGGTAGTCGCGGGCCGGCTCGGCGGCGAAGCCGGGCATGGCGTCGAAGTCGTGCTGGCGAATCGCTGGGCGTTGCGACGGCTCGGGCGCGTCGTAGATGCCCGCCTGCGCTTCACGGCCGAACTCGGTCGCCGCGTCGCTGCTGGCCTCGGCCGACTCGGGGGAGCCGGTGGTGAACAGATCAGAAAGCACCAGCCCGACCAGAAGGATTAGGGCGAGGCCGATGAGGAGTCCGACTTTGGTTTCTTGAGCCATGGAACCGTTTCGTCCGTGGGGTCCAAAAGGGGGGCCGCCTTCCTTGGCGGGACACGCATTTTAACGGCTGCGTGCTCACTGTGCCTTGACCGAATCGCGACCGTTGGCGTTCCGGGTTGCCCGTCACGCGGGCGGATGCTTGCGGATGCCGCGCAGCTTCGCGGATCGACTCCGGGGGTTGCGGGCCAGCTCTTCGGGGCCCGCGGTGAGCGGCTTGCGGGTCAGCCGTTCGGCCAACCCATGACCTATTATATGGGAACCACGGGAGTAGATGCCCGCCTGCGCTTCACGGCCGAACTCGGTCGCCGCGTCGCTGCTGGCCTCGGCCGACTCGGGGGAGCCGGTGGTGAACAGATCAGAAAGCAC
>JBCCWB010000208.1:0-7253 GCA_039194345.1 Planctomycetota bacterium | reverse complement strand
GTGAAAGGCCGGGTTTTGTTTGAGCAGCCAAGCAACATGCTTGGTTGCAGGATGGATGCCGCGCTTGTGGAAGAACCAAAGCGACGGCGGTTACAACAGGTTTTCAATTCGCTTCCTCTTATGACTTCAGGTCTCTTTTGCCATAAGTGGGGCGTGCATTTCTCAGAGAGAGTTCATCTCAAAGATGAATGCCTTTGAGGGCTGCGGTGTGATGGTCACAAGCGAACTTCAGGGATGGTGCCCACCCCCGCGGGCGATGTTGTTCGATGAGACAGCGTCACAATTTCTAAATAATAATTCGCAGTAAATGTTGTGTCAAGCACGATTGAGACGAAATCTCAACTTTAATCCAAGGTCGGGTCGAATCTTCAGGGTCTTTTTTGAATTAAGGTAATTTAATTCAATTATTTACAGTAAATATTGCATTTTTTAATCTTGTTTTGACGGCGATTTCATGGATTGGTAGGGTATGCATCTTTTATTTTGAGAATGCGTCGCGTAAGCATGTGGCGATAGGCTTTGTGTTTCGCAAGTTTCATGAACCAGTTGTTTTAGCTATGGCAACCTATCTAACCATTATTGTTCTAGTCGGGGGGCTAGGAGCATTGTGTGCGTTAGCGATACCCAAACGGTGGTATCTCGCTATGCCGCTGTGTTTGGCGATTGCCGGGGCGTTGTTTGCGGTTCACCCGCAGGTCACTCAAATCAACTTCGCCCGTGTGATCGAGGTCGCTCGTCAGCCCTACACCATGATGCAGATCAGCCTGGTACTGATCTGTGAGGGGCTGTTGGTGATCTGGGCCTGTCACCATGCGGGTCAAGCGCGCGCTGCAGGAGGGGCAGCGTTAGCTTGGCCGGGGGAAGCACGGATCGCTCGGCTTCTCCGAGGCGTCCACAAGATCGGGCAGTGTGCGGTGTATTTGCCGTCCCCGGCACTCTTGCTTGGGCTGGCCTTAATGCAGTCCTGGTTGTTTCACCAGCTGAGCTCAATGCCCTTTGCGCGTATCGCTCTGCTCCAGTCGTTGGCGGTATTTTTTGTGCTGGTGGGCTTAGCCATACTTTGCCGGTGGGTGCTGCCGCGGCGGGATCAGCGAATCGAGGTGCGGTTCTTGATGGCGATGGTCCAGTTGGGGCTGGCCGTGTTCCTGCCGATGTGGGGGGACGGTGCGATGGAAAGCGTGAACGCCTATGCCGTGGACTTGACGTCTTCCGTCGTGGTATGGGCGGGGCTGATCGCTCTGGCGTTGGTGGGACTTGGGATGTCTCAATACAAAATCAAACGAGGGCGCATCGCCAAGGGATAGCATGGGATTGATCACCGACATTTTGTATTGGATCTCAACGGGCCTTCTGATCCCCGTCATCGTTCTGCTGATCATCGGCTTTGTCTGGTCAATCCTGATCCTGGGCGGGCTGTACGGCAGCCACACCGCCCGCCGTCGGCTGCACGAAACGATGCAGCAGATCTTCACCGAACTGGAATCCAAACCCGCAAGGGAAGTCGATTATTCGTCCATCGAGCGTTTTCACCCCGCTTTGAGTGGTGCGATTGCTCGCATCGCGAAGCTGGACTGGAATCCGGTGCATGCCGACAAGGTGCTGGTGGATTTCGAGATGGCCGGCGACAAGGGCCTGGGGCCCTCCAAAATCCTGATGCGGCTGGGCCCGACGCTGGGCCTGATGGGCACGCTGATCCCGATGGGGCCTGCGTTGGTGGGTTTAGCGTCAGGAGACATCGTGTCGATGGCGGCGAACATGCAGGTGGCCTTCGCCACCACGGTCGTGGGTGTCTTCGGCGGGGGGGTGGGATTTCTGACGCTACTTATTAAGAAGCGGTGGTTTGTCCAGGACGTCAATAGCCTTCAATACATCATCGAGCTTGCCCAAGATGAAACGTCGTAACCCCCGACGCGCCTTTCGGCGTCTCAGCGATGACGAGGGCGGCGACCCGCTGGAGGGGATGGCCAACCTGTTCGATGTCGCCATGGTGTTTGCCGTGGCGCTGATGGTGGCGGTGGTGACGCGGATGCAGATTGCCGAGGTCTTCACGCAGGAAGACTTCACGATGGTGAAGAACCCGGGGCAGGAAGACATGCAGATCATCGTCAAAGAAGGCGAGGAGATCCATCGCTACAAGGCCAGCGGAGAGCAAGGCGTCGGCAAAGGCAAGCCCGTCGGCACGGCCTACCAGATGGAAGACGGAAGAATAATTTACGTCCCCGAATAAGTGCGGGGACACACGAAGTGGTTTGAGCAATGAAAAAAAAACTGATTGGTCTCGTTGTTGTCTTGGGTCTGGTTGCCGCCGGTGCGATCGGGGGTTACGCCTACTACCAGAAGAACATGTCGCCGACGCACGTCGCGTTCGTGAACTTCATGGACTTCCAGTACGACAAGTTCCTCGAAGTCAACGACAACCCGTACATCGAGATCGATCGGCTGAGCCTCGGCGAGGAAGAGTTCCCGGACATCCGCGGCTACGACGCGGTCTACTTCTTTGCTCACGGCAACGTCAACCTGAACGATCAGCAACGAGAAACGATCGAGGCGGGTAAAGAAAGCGGCGTGAAGATCTATTTCTTCGCCCCCACCGCGGCCGAGGACCTCTCGAACCTCACCGAGGAAGAGACCGAGTTTATCCAAGCCAGCCTCCGTAACGGCGGTACCAAGAACCTGCGCGGCGTACTCAACTACTCCCGCCGGGTGTTCGACGGCAAGACCTCTCATACCGACGAGATCGAAGAGCCGTTCGTCTATCCGAGCACCTACTACTACCACCTGGGCGAGGAAGAGGTCTTCGAGTCGCTGGAAGACTACGAGTCGTTTTATAAAGAAGCGGGCCGGTACACCGAGGGCGGGGCGAAGGTGGCGCTGGTTAGCCAGATCCTGGGCATGCAGAGCGGCTCGGGCTTCCTTAAGCCGCTGATCGAATCGCTCGAAGGCCGGGGCATGAACGTGTACCCGGTGTCGGGTTTCCGCGGCCGGATGGACCTGCTCAAGGCGGTGGATCCGGACCTGATGGTGTTCATCCCGCACGGCCGGCTGTCGGGCACCCAGGGTGTTGACTGGCTCAAGGAAGCTAACATCCCGATGCTTAGCCCGTTGGTGGTCTTCGCGCCTCACGACGAGTGGGACAAGAGCCAGCAGGGCATGGATGGCGGGATGCTCAGCCAGAACATTGTCATGGCCGAGCTCGACGGCGGCGTGGTGCCCTACACCATCGCGGCCCAGTTCGAGAACGATCGCGGCTTGATGCTGTTCGAGGGGCTCGAGGATCGTATCGAGAAATTTACCGGCCTCGCCGAACGCTGGATCAAGCTGCAGACCGCAGAGAACAAAGACAAAAAAGTCGTGGTCTTCTATTACAAGGGCGCGGGTAAGAACGCGATGGTCGCCGAGGGGCTGGAGCTCGCGCCGTCGCTGTTTAATCTGCTCAAACGGCTGAACGAAGAAGGCTACGAAACCGGCCCGCTGCCCGCGGATGCCGATGCGCTCTATGAGCGTATCCAGGCCGAGGGCCCGGTCATTGGCAGCTACGCCAAGGGTGCGCTCGAAGACTATTACGCCAACGGTAACCCCGCGCTCGTCCCCGCCGGCACGTTCCGCGAGTGGATACAGAAGTGGATTCCCGTGGATCTGCTGTCGAGCATCGAAGAAGAGTACGGCCCGGCCCCGGGTTACTACATGAACACCGTCAAAGACGGCGAGGCGCAGCTCGTGGTGTCGCGCGTCCAGTTCGGCAACGTTGTGCTCATGCCCGTGCCCCCCGCGGGCTACGGCGACAATGATGTGCAGCTGGTTCACGGTGTGAAGAAGGCCCCGCCGTACCCCTACATCGGCGGCTACCTCTGGGCGAAGGAAGGCTTCAAGGCCGACGCCATCATCCACTTCGGTACCCACGGCAGCGTCGAGTTCACGCCGTGGAAGCAGGTCGCGCTCTCCGATTACGACTGGCCGGATATTCTGACCTCCGGCGTCCCGCACTTCTACCTCTACTCCATGAGCAACATCGGCGAGGCCCTGGTCGCCAAGCGGCGGACCTACGCCACGATGACCACCCACCTCACCCCGCCGTTCATGGCCTCGGGTATCTACGACGACATCCAACGCCTACACCAAGCGCTCGACCGCTACTGGAGCGTCGAAGACCCGCTTCTGAAAGAGCGTTACCTGCAGACCGTGCGCGAGCTAGTCGTCACGCTGGACATGGACAAAGACCTGAGCATCGAGGATATCGACAACGTCGAGCTCACCAAAGAAAAGCTGCTCGAGTTCCACACCCACATGCACGAGCTGGAGCAGGCCAAGGTCGCCAAGGGGCTGCACGTCCTGGGGCGTCCGTACAGCGAAGAAGACACGTTTGAAACCGTTCGCCTGATCGCGATCGATTACCTGTCCTACACCATGGCCCAGCTCGATCAGCTCAACGGCAAGATCACCAAGGAAGAGGCCGAGGACGACCACCTCATCCTCGAGATGTACCGCGAGCCCGCCCTGAAGATGATCGATGCGATCTATCAGGGCGAAGCTCAGCCCGAGGAGTTCTTCACCGTCTCTGATACCGAGGCGATGACGATCCACAAGCCGGTCACCATCGGCCACACCCACGCGGATGGGACGACACACACCCACACCGTTGGCGAGGGCAAAGACACCCACGGCCACGGCGGCAGCCACACTCATGCCGACGGCACCACGCACAGCCACGACGACGGCTCGGCTCACAGCCACGATCACGGCGACGGCCATTCGCACAGCCACCCCCATGATGGCGACCACGAACACATCGGCGCTCACGACGGCATGCTCGCCACGCTGCGCGACCCTGACGGCAAGTCGGTCGGCCAGATCGAGCTTAAGCTGCACGACGACAAGGGCGACCTGGAGCTCTGGCTGTTCGAGAAAGACGGCAAGTCGCCCTACGAACTCGCCGCCGACACGCCGATCACTGTCACGTTTGAATCGGTGGATGGTAATGAAGCCAAGAACGACACCACCGTGACGCTCGCGGTCCGCAACATGGAGCAAAACGAGGATGAGGACGGCGTCGCCAACATGCGTGAGGGCGGTCAGACCAACTACTTCATCTTCCCCGGCGAAACCGGGGCCGATGCTTCGTGGCTGCAGGGCAAGGATTTCAAGGCCGACGTCCTGGTCTCCTTCAAGATCGGCGAAGATCGCTACCGCACCGATGCGTTCACCCTGATCCCCCACACGCACAGCGACGGGCATGGTCATGGTCACGGCGATCACGCAGCCCATGGCCATCCGCACCACGGTGGGCACGAAGACATCGACGTGCACGATGGCATGCTCGCCACGCTAAACGCGGCTGATGGCCAGCCGGTGGGTCAGATCGAACTGAAGCTACACGACGACAAGGGCGACTTGGAGCTCTGGTTGTTCGGCCAAGACGGTAAGTCCCCCTATGACCTCGCCGCGGATACAGCGATCACCGTCACCTTCAAATCAGTAGAAAGCGATGAAGCGAAGAACGGCACCTCCGTCACCCTCGCGGTCCGCAACAAGCAGCTGAACGAAGACGAAGACGGCGTCGCCAACATGCGCGACGGCGGCCAAACCAACTACTTCATCTTCCCCGGTGATACCGGAGCCGATGCGTCCTGGCTGCAAGGCAAGGACTTCGAGGCCGAAGTACTGGTTTCGTTCCAAAAAGAAGATGCAAGCTACCGTACCGATACGTTCAGCCTGATCCCTCACACTCACAGCGGTGGGCACGATCACGGCCACGCGCACGGCGGCAGTCAACCCGAAAAAGCTAAAGCGAAAGCTCCACACGGCGGCGGTGGTCACGGCGGGCAGGGCAGCCCGCACGGTGGTGGGCATCCGTATGCCCGCCCCGGCGCCGCGCCTGAAGAACCCGCCGACCCTGCTGAGCAGAAGCGGGCCGACCTTGAAGAAACCTTCCGTGACACGCTCGAATCCATCAACACCTACCGTGCCGGGATCGAGGACTCGCCCAAGCTCGAACTCGATGCCATCGTGAACGGTCTTGCGGGTGGATACGTCGAGCCGCAGACCGGCGGCGACCCCGTGGTGAACCCCTCGGCGGTGCCTTCGGGTCGAAACCTCATCGGCATCGACGCCGAGAAGACGCCCACCATCGAAGCCTGGGACGTCGCCAAGCAATTGGTTGATCAGTTGATCGAAACCAAGCTCGCGGAGACCGGCGAATACCCCAAGAAGGTGGGCTTCAGCCTATGGAGTAGCGAGTTTGTACGCCAGGAAGGCATCACCATCGGTGAGATCCTATACCTGCTCGGCGTCGAGCCGGTGCGTAACCGCCGGGGCACCGTGCACGATGTGCGGTTGATCCCCGCTGAAGAGCTCGGTCGACCGCGCATCGACGTGATCGTGCAAACCTCCGGGCAGTTCCGCGATCTTGGCGCCAGCCGGATCTACCTGATCAACCAGGCCGTGGCGCTCGCCGCCCGGGCCGAGGGCACCGACGAATTCCCGAACTACGTGCGGGACGGCGCGATCGCCGCCGAGACCGTGATGAAGGAGAAGGGGGCTTCCCCCGCCGAGGCCAAGGAACTCGCCACCATCCGCGTGTTCGGCGGGCTCAATGGCAACTACGGCACCGGCATCATGGGCATGGTCGAGTCCGGCGACAGCTGGGAAGAAGAGTCCCAAGTCGCCGACCAGTACCTCAACAACATGGGCGCGTTCTACGACAAAGACCGCTGGGGCGAGTTCAAGCCCGGTATGTTCGAAGCGGCTCTGCAGAACACCGACACCGTTGTCCACCCCCGCTCGTCCAACACCTGGGGCCCGCTCTCGCTCGACCACGTCTACGAGTTCATGGGAGGCATGACCCTGGCTATCCGCCACGTCACCGGCGAAGACCCCGACTCCTACTTCAGCGACCTCCGCAACCCTAACAAGCCCGTCGTGCAGAACGCCAAGAAGGCCATCTGGGTCGAGGCCCGCACCACGATGCTCAACCCCAAGTACATCGCCGCGATGCAGGAAGAGGGCGCGACCGCTGCTGAGAACTTCGCCGAGACGTTCCGCAACACCTACGGCTGGGACGTCATGCAGCCCACTATGATCGACGAAGAGATCTGGGACAAGTACGAAGAGGTCTACGTCCAAGACAAGCTCGACCTCGACATCCGTGAGTTCTTCGAGGAGAAGAATCCCTACGCTCTGCAGGAGATGACCGCGATCATGCTTGAAACCGTTCGCAAGGGCTACTGGAACCCCAGCGAAGAGGTCGTAGATCGATT
>JBCCWB010000207.1:0-7305 GCA_039194345.1 Planctomycetota bacterium | reverse complement strand
CGGTTTCAACAACCTCTCCAATTTCAACCGGCAATTTCTAAATCGCAAAAGCCTTTGCCCATCTGCGTTTAGAAAAAACCTTGCCGACGGATAAAGCCACTCCTGCGTTATATCTATGCAAGCCCCGGAAGCAGCCTAAATCACCCCCTAGGTTTGGCCGATAACACAATGAAACCCTACCCCACCCTTTCCTTTCAGGGGATTTTCGCATGATCGTCCATCCACTCATCTCATCTTCGGTCACTTCCACCGTTCCGATGATCTGCATGCCCGGACCCGATGGGGACGGCCACGCAATGCTCGACCGTATCCTGCCGTACGCCAAACAACTGCTCACCTTCCCGGCTCTCTTGGTGTGCCCAGACATGTGCAGCGCCGATAAGCCGGAGGCCTGGTCAAAGACACTGGCCGAGGCCGCCCGCGTCCACGATTTGGCCAAACGCGGCCTCATATTTGGCTTCAACCATGGTGCAGATATGGCTTGCCGGTTTACTTTAGAACACCCTTCCGATGTACTGGCTTGTGCCGCACTGTCCGCCCAAGATTGGAGCACCACCTCTAGCCCGAACCCCGGGGCGTTGTGCAATGTGCCCTGGATGATCGGATGCGGCGCTCAAGATTCAGAGGCTCTCGTCCGGGGAGCTAAGGGATTTCAGGTTGGCCTTGCTGAACAGGGCTGCCAAGTTGATCTTTTAGATTGGGAAGGCGGGCATGATGGGCTGCCCGAGCACGCGCTCGAAAATGTAATGCATTTCTTCAACGATACACAAAATCAACAACGCCTTGCCGCGTGAAGTCAATCATCCCTATCACCTAGCCCCCGGAGCCAAACTTCGGATTTAGCGAAAAGGCGCATGCGCTAACGCAAACCACAACTCTTCACCTTATGCGGTCAGCCAGAAGCAGACCATAGTCCTTGACGCCCCCGGAAGATACCAATCCGTAAGCTCTGGGGCATACGGCAGATGTCGTACGGCCACCTCAATGACCATATTAGGAATTGCCGCTAAGCCTCACTGAGTTCTTAAGAACCGCATAAATGATGATCTACCCCGAAGCTCCCCGGAAGATACCAAGCGAAACCCCTTGGCGTATACGTCATATGTCGTATACTGTTCCAAATGGAACGACTAAGGTGACAAAATGTTATCTGACCTCAATTTAGAACAATGGAATCAAGTCCATCGTGCTACAGAAGAAGTGGCACGCGTCGTTGAGGTCGATGATTTTCACCAGCACGCGATCGGTGCGGTGAAGCTGCTCATGTCCCACACGTTGATCTCTTCAGAATTACACGACTTATCGGTGATGCAATTGGTCTCGTCCGCCCAGACCCGCGAGGATGACGAGTTTCAGTCTCGGATGCCCGATTTTGCCGACCACCTCCACGAGCACCCCTGCGTTGAGGCGGCACTCAACACCCGGTCGCTCAACATCATGGGCGTGCTAGACAAGATGACGTCCGGTGATTTCGAACACCTTGGGCTGTACAACGAGTTCTATCGCCACGTCGATATCCGTGACCAAATCATCATCGCCCGATCCCAAGGCTTCCCCTCGCTATTGGCCCTAGCCATCTCACGCGACAAGCAGTTCTCGCCCTCCGAACGGCGGATGCTCGAGCTTTTCGCCCCGTCTTTGGCCAACGCCCACACAACTTGGCAGACCATCCAACGGGCTAAGGGACGCCACGCCTGGGCACTGGGTGCACTTGAGTACCTAAACTGCGGTGCTTTGCACGTCACAACTGACGGGCGCATCCTCGATCAAAACTCGTTGGCGCAGCGCTTAATCGCCGACTATTGGCCGGGACGCAGCTACGGCGATCGGCTACCACAAGCACTCTTTGGTTGGCTCAAAACCACTACCCAAGATCCGCTCAACCGTCGGCACCCATTGGTCCGCCAAAGCGAGGCGGGCACGGTCTCGTTCCGATTGGCCGAAGACATCGCCAGTGACGATTGGCTGATCTTGGGACGTGAGATCCCCGCGGTGACCGATCTTACCCCGCTCTTTGACTTGGGCCTGACCGAGAAACAAGCCGAGGTCATCAACGCCGCCCGCCATGGCCTGACCTATCCGCAAATCGCTGAGCAACTGGGCAAGTCCGCGGGAACCGTCCGCAAGCAGATGGAACAGATCATGGCCAAGCTCGATGTCCATGACAAAGCCGCTGCGGTGGCCAAGGCCACTCAGGCACTGAACACTCCAGGAATTTAAAGCCTCAAACATCACACTTCCAAGGCACAAAAAACACCCGGCACCCCCCAAGGGGCGCAAGGCGTTCAAGGATATGGATATGCTCACTTTTTTCAGAAGCTCAACACCGCCGAGAGTGTCCAGCGGTAGCCGAAGAGGTCTTCGTTGCTCGTGACAGGGAACTCGTAGGCGACTCGTACCCCAACGTTGCTAGCGGGCCGGACCTCAAAGCCAGGAGCGAAAGTCACGACGTCTTCGCCTTCGCCGCCGCCGATGTTGGCTACGTCCACCGCAGAGAACGGCAGCGGCGCGTTGTCGCCGTCGTCCAGCGTCACATATCCATTGACCTCCGTCACCGCGGAGAACCACTCGCACAGCCAGTAGTCGGCGTGGAGGTGCCAGGTCAGGCGATCCGAATCACCCAAGGCTTCTTCGTTGTCCGTGGGCAAGAGCAGGTTGATCGTTCCGCCCAGGTGCAACGCTTCGAAGCTTTTGTTGAACGACGCCCAAAGCCGCAACTCGTCATCACCTTGCAACACGTCGTCGTCGCCGATACCGAGCTGATAGCCCAGGCCCACCGCCGCGTGCATATCGGTTTCAAAGTCCTGAAGGAAGGCCCACTTCACGCCCGCCGCGAGGTCGTTCCAGCCGTCGTCTTTTACGAGACCCGAATCAAAATCGGTGTAGCCGTCTTTGTACGCCACGAATTGCAGCGTATCGGTCAGCGCAGCGCGGATCTGCAAGGCGTAGACCTTGGCGTTGCCTCCACCGATAGCGGAGGACTTGGGGAAGTCGTGATAGAGAAACCACGCGCGCACGTCAGTCGTGACGAACGAATCCTCGTGGTAATACGGCGACGTCACGGGGTGCACCGCCTTACGCATAGGTTCCACCTCGGCGGCGGCGGGGTTCGGATCACCGAACAACACCAAGCTTGAGTGCTGCGAAACAGCCGCTGGACTCAAGGCCGCCACACACATCACGGCTACGAAGGTCTTGAAACTGAGATTCATCGAAACGGTCTCCTCAAACATGAATCAGTGTCGACACGACACTATTTTAGATTTACGGATATATTTATCTATTATTAAAGCGGAGGAACGTTTCGCCGTCAATGCGTAACATTCGATTCACTGAGGCCGCCGGCCTGCTGCCGGGATCAACCCGGGCGGGTCATGCTGTCGTAGTCCATCAACTCGGCCAGGCGTTCCTCGGGCATGAGGTTCAGCTCACCAACGAGTTGCTTGATGGTCTTGCCTTCTTTGTGGGCTTGCTTGGCAAGTGCAGCGCACTTGTCGTAGCCGACTTCGGGCGCCAGCGCCGTGATGGTCATCAATGAGGCTTCGAGTAGTTCGGTGCAGCGTTCTTCGTTAACTTCCAGGCCGTCGAGCAGCTTGTCGACGAAGACGTTGGACACGTTGGCCAAGAGTTCGACCGTCTCTAGGAAGGCGTCGATCATGACGGGCATCGCGACGTTGAGCTCGAAGATCGACCCGACGCCGCCAAGCCCGGCGGTGGTCACGGTCGCGTCGTTACCGATGACCCGGCAGCAGACCTGCATGACCGATTCACAGATCACAGGGTTGACCTTGCCGGGCATGATCGAGGAGCCAGGCTGGATCGCAGGGAGGTTGAGTTCGCCGATGCCGCAGCGCGGGCCCGAGCCGAGGTGGCGGATGTCGTTGGCGATTTTCGAGAGGGACGTGGCGATCGTCTTGAAGTTGCCCGACGCGTGAACGAACGAATCCTTGGCGGCTTGGGCCTCGCAGTGGTCACCGGCCTCACGGAACGGGGTGTCGGCCAAGTCGAGACGTTGCGACAGCGTTTCGCAGACCTTGCCGGCAAACTCGGGGTGGGCGTTGATGCCGGTCCCGACGGCGGTGCCGCCGATGGGCATGTTGGCGACCATGTCCATTAAGGCGTGCTTCGCGCGGTGGATGCCGTGTTCGAGGGCAGCGGCGTAGCCGGCGAAGACCTGACCGAGCCGGATCGGCGTGGCGTCCATAAGGTGGGTGCGGCCGGTCTTGAGGATGCCGTCGTATTCCTTGGCCTTCGCGGCCAGAGCGCCGTGGAGGTTTTCCAGAGCCGGGATCAGCGAAAGTTTGATCTGGGCGCCGCCCGCTATACACATGCCGGTCGGGAACGTGTCGTTGCTCGACTGCCCCATATTGACGTGGTCGTTGGGGTGGACGCCGCCCTCGGCTTTGGTGGTCGCGCCGAGGCCGAGCTTGTCGTTGGCAACGGCGGCGATGACCTCGTTGGCGTTCATATTGGTGCTGGTGCCGCTGCCGGTCTGGTAGACGTCGACGGGGAAGTGGGCGTCGTGCTTGCCCTGGGCGACTTCATCGGCGGCGGCGATGATCGCGTCGGCGAGCTTGGCGTCGAGTTTGCCGAGGTCTTTGTTGGCTTGGGCGCAGGCGGCCTTGAGGTGGCCGAACGCGTGGATCACGGCCGGGGGCAGCGGGCGGTTGGCGATAGGGAAGTTGGCGACAGCCCGGGCGGTCGAAGCGCCGTAGAGGGCG
The DNA here is from genome assembly GCA_039194345.1 of Planctomycetota bacterium. GTDB lineage: Bacteria > Planctomycetota > Phycisphaerae > Phycisphaerales > Phycisphaeraceae > Algisphaera. Next base: position 2,584 of record JBCCWB010000207.1, on the reverse strand, counting down.
TCGGCAGGGACGGGCATTTCGCCCATGGAGTCTTTTTCGATGCGGGTTTCCATGTTGGTCCTTCCGGGGCTGTTCCGGGGTGGGGTTACTTCCATAGGCCAGCGTCGCACGGCGTGAGGCTGGTGCGGGGAGCGTATAGCGCCCCGGGCGGTCGTGCCACCGGGACCGGACGGGTGCGGATTGTATAAATGGGTTACGAACGACCAGCCGGGCGGCTACGCCGCACTGGTCCACCTTCCGATCGGTTGAATTCCCTCCGACCAGCGACGCGTAGCGTCGCGGCTATTTACAGGTCATTGCTTTTGCATTCATAAACGGGGCCGCGTGGATCGAATCGCCTTACGCTGCGCGTCGATCAGCATCCTCATCATCGAGCACCGATTCACTCTGAAGCTTCGAGGCCGCGGCAGACATCTGATCCAGCAGCGTCGTCGCCCGATCACGCAGCTCGGCAAGGATCTGGTCAGCCTGAGACTCGAACAAGTCCGCGAGCCCTGTCATAGATTCATCAAGCCGCTGGGCCTGGACCTGCATCTCGCCATCAGCCGTGTCGGTCAGGTTGTCGAGGAACTCGCGGTGGTTGGCCTGGTGTTCGTCGAGCTTGGTCTTGAACGCTTCCTGTGTGTCGTGGGCCCGGGCCATCGCCTCAACCACCTGCTGGCGGATGCGACGCATCGCCACATCGGCGGCCGACTCGGTCTTGGCGAGGATGCCGTCGGCCTTCTCATGGAGCGAATCGGCGAGCTGGTCGAACTTCTGAATGATCTCCCGTTCAGCGATCGCGTGGGCTTCGGCTAATTGTGTGTCGAGGCGCATACGTTGCTGGCCGAGCTCGGCCGACATCTCGCCGAGCATCGCCTGACGCATCCGGCTGAGCTCTTCTGTAAATGCATCCCGCCCCACGGATTGGTAGGCCGCAAGATGGTCGTCGAAGCGTTCGAGCTGCTCGGTCACGCTGGTGGACAACCCCTGCGCTTGATCCACCGTCTCTGATAGATCGCGTTGAATCATCCGGCCATCCGCGAGGGCGTGGCCCAACGGCTTGATCGCAGCAGCGAGACGGGTATCGAGCTGCTCGAGCCGAGCGATTTTCTCATCGGTGATGGTGTTGACGCGATGGAGCTTGGCATCAATCTGAGCATCGAGTGCGCTGAGCTTGTTGATGAGCGACTGAAGCTTGGCGGTGGTGTCGGAAGGGACCGCCGATTCCTCGGTTGACGCCATAGCCACGGGTTCGTCTGGGCGTTCCAAAGGCGTCTCGGCGACGGGCGTATTGGCCCGAGGCTGGGATTTTGGTGGCTGGGTCTTATTCATGGTGACCTCCACCTCAGCCCGAGCATCCTTGAGCATACGGAGGAGACGAAAACGTTCGTCGCGGGCACGATCGAGCAGACCAGACAGATCAGCTTTGGCCGCCGCGGCAGGCGATGAGCTGCGGGTGGTGGCAGAAGCGAACGGCTTGGCGGGGTCGATCATGGCACGGCTCCGATATGGATGAACGGCAAGCTATTCAGCCCGCATTAAACAAGGCGGACAGACCTCGTCCGCATAAATCGATATCGACTTCCAAGATTAAGCCGGGCGAGCGGGACGTTATCGGGCCGAAGATCGGCCAAAAACACATCCGATAATGACACCACTCAAGTCGCGGGAGGCATGGCCTACCTCTCCCATCACATTGCCACAAGAGCGGAAAACCGCTAAAACGCTCGTCCCGTTACTAGGAATTACCACGTGTAGGAGGCACCATGGCCCGCAGCAAGAACCCCGACGAACACTACTTCTTTACTTCCGAGTCCGTCTCGATGGGCCACCCCGACAAGGTCAGCGACGCCGTCAGCGATGCCGTCCTCGATAGCCTGCTAGCGGTCGACAACCGGGCCCGCGTGGCGTGTGAGACCATGTGCACCACCGGCCTGGTCGTGGTCGGCGGCGAGATCACCGTCCACAACCAAAAAGCCATCACCGCCCTGAACGACGCCGAGGAAACCATCCGCGGGGCGATCCGCAAGATCGGCTACACCGGCGACCTGGGAATGAAGTTCGACGCCGACACCTGCGCCGTCATGCGGGTGATGCACAGCCAGTCGGCCGACATCTCACAGGGCGTCACCGAAGGCGAAGGCCTGCACAAAGAACAAGGCGCAGGCGACCAGGGCCTGATGTTCGGCTTCGCCTGCCGCGAGACCCCCGACCTGATGCCCCTGCCCATCGACCTGTCGCACAAGCTGGTCGAGAAGCACGCTCAGGTCCGTGAGGCCAACAAGCTGATCAAAGGCCTCCGCCCCGACGCCAAGTCGCAGGTCACCGTCGAGTACGACATCAACAACAAGCCAGTCCGCATCGACACCGTCGTCCTCTCCACCCAGCACACCGCGGCCTGGAACGGTAAGGCCCAGCAGGCGAAGCTCAAGAAGGCGGTCATCAAGCACATCATCGAGCCGTGCATGCCCAAGAAGCTGTACGACCCCAAAAACATCACCATCCACGTGAACCCCACCGGTCAATTTGAGATCGGTGGCCCCCACGGCGACGTCGGCCTGACCGGCCGCAAGATCATCGTCGACACCTACGGCGGCCGCGG
>JBCCWB010000206.1:0-7365 GCA_039194345.1 Planctomycetota bacterium | reverse complement strand
TCGGTGCCAACCCCAACCGCCTCAACGCCACCGCAGCCGCCCCCGAAGGCAAGTACCAGGCGGTCTGCCCCGGCTGCCAAACCACCCACCACCGCCACCGCAAATCCGCCAAGGGCCGCACCTACATCTGCAAGTCCTGCGGTGCCGAGCGGGGAAAACTCACCTTCCAACCCGCCTGAACTCCTCCGGGCGCATCGGCTGTGCTACGCTAAACCCATGCAGTGGTACGAAGACGATGTCGCCGACGCGATCGCCCGCCGTGAGTCGGCCGTGTCCAATCAGTTCCCCGCCGGCCCCGTGGTCTTCTACGGCAGCTCGTCCATCCGCCTCTGGCAAACCCTCGAGCAAGACTTCCCCCACACCTGGACCGCCAACCTCGGCTTCGGCGGATCGACCCTCGAAGCCTGCGACCACTTCTTTGAACGTATGGTCCTGCCCGCGCGTCCCTCTGGCCTGGTCGTCTACGCCGGCGACAACGACATCGGCGACGGCCGAACGCCCGAAGCCATCCTCAAGAGCTTCCACAGCCTCATGAAACAAATCGACGCCGACCTGCCCGGTGTCCCCGTCGCCTGGATCGGCATCAAGCCCAGCATCGCCCGCTGGGAGATGCGGCAAGCCATCGGCAAGGTCAACGCCTGGACCCGCGAAGCCGTCCGCGCCCGCCCCGGCACCGACTGGGTCGACATCCACGACCGCATGCTCGGATCCGACGGCAAACCCCGCAAAGAACTGTTCGCCGACGACGGCCTGCACCTCAGCCCCGCCGGCTACCAACTCTGGGCCCAGGCCGTCCGCGACGACGTCGCCTGGCTCTCCCAACCCGCCAACGCCAACCCCGTTTAGCGGGCGATCAAAGATCGCCGTTCTGTTCTCTTCATCTTCTGCCTGCCCGAACCCACGCCCCCAACCCACGAGGACCACATGCAGCGGGAATACCACCGCTGGCACAGCGAAGCGCTCGGCCGCGACATGGAGCTGCTCGCCTTCGGCCACGCCGGGCCGCGGGTCCTCGTGTTCCCCACCCGCGTCGGCCGGTTCTTCGACTACGAAAACTGGGGGCTCGTCGGCACGCTCCGCCCCCGCATCGAGTCCGGCCAACTGCAACTCTTCTGCCTCGACTCCATCGACGACGAAGCGCTCTACGCCACGTGGATGAACCCCGCCGACCGCATGCGCCGCAACCGGGCGTACGAGCAGTACGTGCTCAGTGAAGTCATGCCGCTCACCCGAAAGCTCAACCCCCACATCGAGATGTGGGCCCACGGCTGCAGCTTCGGCGCCTACCACGCCATGACCCTCGCCCTCCGCCACCCCCAGCACTTCTCCCGCATCCTCTCCTTCTCCGGCCGCTACGACCCCACCCTCAACACCGGCAGCTTCCGCGACCTGCTCGACGGCCACTACGACGACCTCGTCTACCACCACGCCCCCAGCCACTTCATCCCCCGCCTCGAAGACCATCAGCGTTTAGAACAACTCCGCAAACTCGACATCACCATCGTGATCGGCAAAGAAGACGCGTTCCTCGCCAACAACCGCGAGTTCAGCGAAGCCTTGCATCGCAAAGGCATCACCCACCAATACTACGAATGGGACGGCGAAGCCCACCGCGCCAAGTTCTGGCGCCAGATGCTCGCGTGGTATATGTGAACCGCCTGATCCGGCATGTCTAAACCGACGAGAGCCTTCGTCACATCCTTGAGCCTTTCTCGAGGAAAGCCTTCCCATTTGAACGTTCCGGGTCATCGATCATCTCGGCCCACTGCACGCCGTGTGCGCGAATATCATCTTCGCTCGCCTGATCGGCCTCGTACATCCATACCGGGAGCATGTAGTTCAATTGGCAGAGGTTGGCGGTGAGTTGGAACGGCCGAAGCAATTCGTACATCGTGGCGTAGATGTCGAACCCGCTGTAGTACTTCGCTTGCCCGCCGACCGATAGGATCAGCTGCAGGTCTTTCTCCTTGAGTTTGTCGCCTTGGCTTCCATAGGCAAAGCCGTAGGTCAACACATCGTCGAGCCACTTCTTCAACAGCGGGGGAGACGAGTACCAATAGAAAGGGAACTGAAAGACGATACGGTCGTGCTCCAACAAGAGCTGCTGCTCGTGCTCGACATCAATCTTGAAATCTGGGTACTCCGCATACAGATCACGGGAGGTGTGGATTTTGCCGCTGGCTTCAAGCTCCTGTTTCCAGATACGGTTGACCTTGGACTGTTGAAGGTCGGGATGAAACACAAGGTTCATAATTTTCATGGTCGATCTCCGGTACTGAGGGCAGGATGGCTTTTGTCACCTGCTTACGCTAAGCCGAAATGCTTAAGCGCACGGCGTGCGACCTCTTCACCTTGTTCTTGCACAAAGTGGCCCGCTCCGGACAACTCCATCGGTTCGGGACAGCCCTTGATCATGTCCTGCATGTGAGACATGACCGATGGGCCGAGCATCTCATCGAGCATGCCGACAGCCATAAAGGTGTCGCCTTCCCATTGCTCGCTCCAGAACGGAATCGCCTTCAAGGAGGTCTCAACCCCGGGGAAGTCTTCGCGAGTCGCCACGAGGCTAGGGAACTTACGCACACCCGCCTTGTAGCGCTGGTCAGGAAACGGCGCCTCGTATGCACGTACCTCTTCTTCAGAGATACCCGGCGCGTTTCGACGAAACACCTCACCGATCGGAACGTCCGCATCGCTATCGATCAGTGCCTTCCACTCAAAGAACGCTGAGCCGCCAACGTGCCCGGTCATAATTCCGGTGTTCATGATCAGCAGGCGTTTAAATCGCTCGGGCATGTCTTGCGGGATTGTTAGACCGAGGACGCCGCCCCAGTCTTGGCAGACCAGCGTGACATTCCGCAGGTCCAGCGCTTCGATGAAGCGCAGCAGGTAGTCGCGGTGAAAATCGAACGTGTAGGCATTATCCTCAATCGGCTTGTCCGACCGCCCGAACCCCAGGAGATCTGGCGCAATCACACGAATACCCGCCAGGGTAAAGACCGGGATCATCTTCCGGTAGAGGTAGCTCCAACTGGGCTCGCCGTGCAGGCAGAGGAACACTTCTTTCGCATCGGCGGGGCCGACGTCCAGGTAGTGCCCACGGAGGCCTTCGTAGCCCGGCAGGTCTTCGATATAGGAAGGCGAAAACCTGTAACCGTGCAGGTTTTCAAAGTGTTCGCCTGGTGTTCTGAGCGCTTCGAGCATGGGGTTCTCCGAGAATTAGGTCAATCGACCTAATAAAATAGGTCAAGTGACCTTGACGGTCAAGCCCGTGTGTGGAAAAATCTGGCATGGGCCTAGTCGATCACCCCAACGACACCAAAACTCAGATCGTCCAAGCGGCGATCGAGCAGCTCAAAACCGTCGGCATGGAGGGGCTCACGATGCGGAAGGTCGCCTCAACCGCCCGCATGAGCCTGGGTAACCTCCAGTACCACTACGCCAACAAAACGGCGCTCCTCTCGGGCCTGGCGGCGCACTACTTCGGCGAGTGTGAACGGCTTTTGGATTCCTATGAACACTCCCCCCAAGCGGGCCGTCGGCAGCAGCTCCAATCACTGATCGTTTATCACTTGGATCACGTCGAGCACATCACCGACATGTGCCGGATCTTCCGAGAGATGTGGGCCCTCGCGACCCGCGATGAAGAACTCCACGAGCAGTTGATGTCCTACTACCGCGCGACCTTCAAAAAACTCACCGCATTAATCGAAGCAATGGGTGTCAAAAAAATCCGGGCGAAGGAAATCGCCAGCTTCTTCATCCCCTTCCTCGAGGGCTACTCGATCACGGCCCACGCTGAACTACAAAGCAAACCCCAGACGACGCGGATGATCGTGCGGATATGTGAGTCCATTATCGATGCGGACTAAGTGCACCGCGTCAAGTTCTGGAGTAGATGTTGATGTGGTACTTGTGAGTTCGGCTTAAGTATTCTCTCTCACCCAATCAACCACCTTTTGCACGGTCTTGAGTTCTTCTGCCGCCTGGTCCGGCACGCTCAATTCAAACTCGTCTTCCAACTCCATGATGAACTCTGCCACATCCAAGCTGTCGTAGCCGAGGTCTTCTTTGAAGAGTGAAGCGGGGGTGACTTCCGAAATGTCGATGCTGGCCTGTTCTGCCGCAAGCTGGATGATGCGCTGTTCGAGTGTGGTGTCGGCTTGGGTGTTGTTATCCATTTGGTGTTCCTTTCGAGGCCGCGAGGTTGTCCATCGCGATGACGAGTTTGCGGATCGTGCGGAAGTCCGGCGTGGTCTTGCCGCGCTCGATCCGGTTCAGGGTTTCGTGACGCAGGCCCGCCCGCGTCGCTAGGTCGAGCTGGGTCAGCCCGACCTCTTCACGCCGACGCCGTAGCCTCTGGGCGAGCGTCAGGTCGTCCACCGCAAAGTCTTCCAGACCTTGGTGTCCAACCGATTTCTTCCCTGCCGATTTGCGGGAACCTTTTGCCAACAACGCTTCGAGGTCCGGCTCGGGCACCATGAAATAACGCTGGCCCTGGATTTCGACCGAGGGGAAGTCGTCTTTGCTCGCGGTGAATTTCGGCATGGAAGCAGGATATCAATATTGATTTAAAAGTCAATATCGAGCTTAAAGAAAAACAATCTGCAATGAGGTTTTCTCTTGGTGTTTCAGGCATAACCGTGGCGCTGAGGCGGTTTTCGACCGGGCCTTAAGTCATCGATTCGCCATAAACATCCAAGTCACCGCAGAAATTCGATCCGGTCAATTTCAAGGCGGTACGGCCCGTCTACGACATCACTGAGGATCAGGCCGAGGCGGGCGAGTTGGGAGGTGTCTAGCGGGGCCCATTCGTCGGGGTCCAAGGCAAAACCGCGGAACGTGGGTTGGAGGTCGGTCACAGGAATGGTGATGTCTTGCCAATCGTTCGGGTCCGCGTCTTTGTCGATCGGCAAGAGGGTACGGAAGTTGATGCCGCGTCCCCGCCGAATCCGGTCTTCCAAACGCAGCGCGAAAGGCCTGCCGAGCGAAGCCGCGTCGCCGCGGACCCGCAGTCGGATGGCCCGTAGATTTTCCAACACCTCCGTTGCGGCGTCCGACGTGAAAAGGTCGCCGTCCATACGCATCCTCACGGAAGCGAATCCTCCGCCGTTGGTGTTGATGTCGCCGGTCATGACCATGACGCCGGGTCCATCGGCGTCGAATGACACATCGCCCTCGGACCGTCCGCCCATGACGTTGTCGTTCACCACGGCCCATCGGTCGTTGCTCTGGGGATCGGTAAAGTCGGTTAAGAGCAACACGGCGGCAGCCTCGGTTTCGGATGCGGAGTCTTCGGCGTGCGCAGGCACACCCAGCCCAACCATGATCCCAAGAGCCAAGGTCAAACCCGCAAACGGTGGTCGATAAGTGATCATGTGAAAGGTCTCGTCTTGAGTGATTCGTCAGCCCGCAGCCAAGGTTTGGCTCTTACCGAAGTTCATTAGGGGATTCGCAGCGGGTGACTCGTCGGATTCAAGGAGACCAAGATCAATATTTCTACTTGTTGAGCTATTGCCGGTTCTCGTTGATGCTCACGGTTTACCGCGGCACTGCACCGAGTCCCGCGTCGCGGCAGAGTTCGCCGGGGGGGACGAGTTGGTCGACGGCATCCTTTTCGGCTTGGGTGAGTTCGATGTCGGCGGCGCCCATGTTGTCTTGGAGTTGCCGGGCGGTGCGGGGGCCGAGGATGGGGCAGGTCACGCCGGGGACGGACAAACACCAGGCGATGGAGAATTGGCTGCTGGTGCAGCCGCGGGCGTCGGCCAACTTGTCGACGCCTTCCATGACCGGCCATTGGCTGGGTGGGAAGTCGTCCTTGCCGCGGCTCTGGTAGTAGGAGCCGTCGGGGATCGATCGGCCGCCGCGGGTGTACTTGCCGGCCAATCGGCCGCGCGCCAGCGGGGCCCAGGTGATCGTCGCCACGTCGTACCGCTGGCAGAACGGCAAAACTTCTTTTTCGATCCGGCGGTCGATGATGTTGAGCGGAGGTTGCTCGACGTCGAAGCGCGCGGTGCCGAGCTCCTTGGCGATGAAGTGGGCCTCGGCCAACTCCCAGGCGGGGAAGGTCGAACTCGCGAGGTACAACACCTTGCCCGAGCGGACCAGATCGTCGAGCGCCCGCAGCGTCTGGTCGATCGGCGTGTCGGGGTCGGGTCGGTGGATGTGGTAAAGGTCGATGCGGTCGGTCTTCAGGCGCTTCAGCGACTCTTCCACTTCGCGGACGATGTGCCAGCGGTGGTTGCCTTGTTGGTTGATGTTCTCGCCGCGTTTGCCGTGGACTTTGGTGGACAACACGATCTCGTCGCGGTTGTTTTGGTGGGCCATCCAGTCCCCGATGATGGATTCGCTTTGGCCGTGGTTGTAGACGTTGGCGGTGTCGACGAAGTTGCCCCCGCCTTCGGTGTAGGCGTTGAGGATGGCGTGGGCGTCTTCGGGCGGGGTGAAGCTGCCGAAGTTCATGGTGCCGAGGCAGAGCGGGTGGACTTTGACGCCGGTGCGGCCGAGGACGCGGTAATTCATAGGAGGCTTTCGTGGAGGGGATGGAACCGAAGGGACACCGCGATTGTAGCCCCGCAAATTTAGCCCCGGGTCAATGACCCGGGGTGCCGCGGTGAAGGTGTTGGGGTAGCGCGGTCCAAGTCAATCAATCCGGTGTCGTTTGGTTGTTCGGATGGCAAGGTGTTTCCATTGCCCCTCCCGCGGCGGCCCGGGGTCATTGACCCCAGGCTAAAGTCGATTCGGTGCGCACAATCCGTCACGCCCCAACCCAGAAAATCCCCACCCCCGAAAATTTCTTATCCGTTGTCAGTACTCACTTGCGTGAAACGAACGACAGTGCCGTGCGCACACGCGCAACGCCTCACCCCCCAGTGTCGGACCACGGTGGCACTCCAGGCGTGAAGGTCGCACAGGCAAGGCACCAAGCACGCCCATACCCGTGGAGCCGGGCTGACGCACACGACGGGTGCGTGGCGATACTTGAGCTCACCACCTTGCCGGGATCGCTCAAGGTCGGAACCCGTCGTCGTTGGTCGAGGGCTCGTGTTCAGGGGACTCGTTTCGATCCACCACGGAGAACAAGAGACACGGAGGCACGGAGAAGAACCAAGGCAATTGGGTTTAAAAACTGATTCTTCTGCCTTCCTCCGTGTCTCCGTGCCTCCCAAACTCAGTGGTGGATCGAAACGACAACCCAACCACTCACCCCACGCCGGCCACGGCAGCGGGTGACGCGGGGAACACGGGTTCGCTCTTTGGCAACTTGAACCTACAAACACAGACGCCCACGGAATGATCCGTGGGCGTCCGGGAGGGAGAGATCGATTTGATCTTGGGGTGCATGCGGGCTGAAGCCCGCACGCC
>JBCCWB010000205.1:0-7366 GCA_039194345.1 Planctomycetota bacterium | reverse complement strand
GTGGCATTCCAGGCGTGAAGGTCGCACAGGCAAGGCACCAAGCACGCCCATACCCGTGGAACCGGGCTAGCGCACACGTCGGGTGCGTGGCGACACTTGAGCTCACCACCTTGCCGGGATCGCTCAGGGTCGGAACCCGTCGTCGTTGGTCGAGGGTCCGTGTTCAAGGGGACTCGTTTCGATCCGATCACGGAGCTTTGGAGGCGCAAAAGCGCGGCGAAGTAAACAGGCAATGGGTTTGAAACCCAATACTTCCTGCCTTGCTCCGCGTCTCCGCGCCTCCAAAGCTCCGTGATCGGTTCGGACGAATCCCAATCCGCTCACCCCACGCCGGCCACGGCAGCGGGTGAGCGGGAACACGGATTCGCTCTTTGAAAACTAGGCGCAGAAAACTACTGGGGTAACGCTTCGAGCAGTTGGGCTTCGTTCCAAACCTCGACGCCTAGCGACTCGGCCTTGGTGAGTTTGGAGCCGGCCGACTCGCCCGCGATCAGGAGGTCGGTGTTTTTGCTGACGCTGCCGCTGACCTTGGCGCCTAGGGTTTCGAGCTTGGCTTTGAGGTCGTTGCGTTTGAAGTGTTCGAGCGTGCCGGTGAGGACGATCTTTTTGCCAGCAAAAGGTGAGTCTTCAGAAGGCGCAGCCACCGCCGGTTGCTCTTCGGTCAGGTCAACGCCCGCTTGTTTGAGTTCATCGATGACCCGCTGGCCGGCTTCGCTATTCAGGAAGTCATGCAGGGATTGGGCCGTGATGGGGCCGACGTCTTCGAGGGCTTCGAGCTGTTCGAGTTCCGCGGCGAGGAGCGCATCGATGTTGCCAAACGCCCGGGCGAAGATACGGGAACCGTTGTTGCCCACGTGCCGGATGGTCAGCCCCGCCAAGACGCGGGCCAGGCCTCGGCCCTTGGCGTCTTCGATGCCTTGGAGGAGGTTATCGACCTTTTTCTCGGCCATGCGTTCTAGGGCGAGGATGTCGTCGCGTTTTTCGTGCAGCCGGAAGATGTCGCCGAGGTTGGTGAGCAGTCCGGCGTCGGCGAGTTGGTGGATCGTCTTTTCGCCCAGGGCGTCGATGTCCATCTGGTTGCGGCCGACGAAGTGGATCAGTCGTTCGCGGACCTGGGCGGGGCACTCGGGGTTGGGGCAGTAGCGGGCGGTCTCATCGAGCGGGCCCAGCGGCTCGGGGGGCTCGATGTGTTTTGGCTTGGCGGCGAGTTTCTCGGCTTTGGCTTTCTCGCGTTCGACCTTGCGTTGGTAGACCTCGTGTTCTTGCACGCGTCGGCTGTCCATCTCGATCTGGACCGGCGTGCCGCACTCGGGGCACCGGTCGGGTGCGGTGGGGGGCTGGGTGCCTTCCGGGCGTTTCTCCAAAACGACACGGACGACCTGCGGGATGATCTCGCCGGCCTTTTCGATGACGACGGTATCGCCGACGCGGATGTCCTTGCGCAGCATCTCGCCGAAGTTGTGCAGCGACGCATGCGTGACGGTGGTGCCGGCGAGGAAGACGGGGGCCATGGTTGCCCGCGGCGTGAGCTTGCCGGTCTTTCCGACCTGCCACTCCACGGCTTCGAGCACGGTCTGGGCTTGCTCGGCGGCGTACTTGTAGGCGATGCACCAACGCGGCGATTTGGACCGCGTGCCGAGCTTGTCCTGGACGTCGTAGCGGTTGAACTTGATCACCATGCCGTCGGTGGCGTAGGGCAGGGTGTGGCGTTTCTCGTCGAATGTCTGGATGTGTCTCCAGATTTCGCTCAAATACTCAGGTGTACCGGGTGGAGAGCTAGGGACGAAGGTCTCCGGGTTTGTTGGAAGCCCAAAGCCCTTCAGCGCATTTAGAAACTCCTTGTGTGTGTGATAGTTATCCTTGCCGGAGATAAACCCTCGACCATGTGCAAAGAACCGTAGTCCTGGAATGACTTTGGTCGGGTCTTTTTGCTTTAGTGTCCCAGCCGTTGTATTTCTCGGGTTGGCATAAGTTTCTTCTCCATTGGCTTCACGTAGTTTGTTGAGCTGGAGGAATGTTTCGTTGGGTAAAAATATTTCTCCGCGAACTTCAAGAGTACTAGGGACTCCTGCTGCGGAGTCTTCAAGCTTGAGAGGTATAGCACTAACCGTGCGAATGTTGTGGGTTATGTCATCGCCTTTGGTTCCATCTCCCCTAGTAAGGGCACGGATCAAGTTGCCATTTTCGTAATGCAACGAAAGTGCCACACCATCGATCTTGGGCTCCAAAATCAATTCTTCGATTGGTGCATCGGTCATGGCAAAGTCATTTGGTGTGCCGAAATCGTGCTTCGTCGCTAATTCATTACCAAGACGGTGATACCAATTGGATAATTCTTCTCGGCTGTAGGTGTTGTCGATCGACAGCATCGGCACGTTGTGGGCGACCGTGACAAATCCTTCGATCGGGGCGCCGCCGACCCGCTGCGTGGGTGAGTCGGCCGTGAGCAGTTCGGGGTGCTCGGCTTCGAGGTCCTGCAGCTCGCGGAGAAGCTTGTCGAACTCTTGGTCGGACGTTTCGGTGGGTTCGCCGAGGTAGTAGAGCCGGTTGTTGCGGTGGAGCGTGTCCCGGAGTTCCTTAGCGCGCTGAGTATTGGCAGATGTTGGCGAAGGCATGGTTGGATTGTAAGTGTGGATCAATATGGAGGCGCGAGAAAAGAACCCGCGGAAGGCTGTCCCATCCGCGGGCTTTAGCTTGTACCAATACGATGCCCTACTCCCTACTCCCTACTCCCTACTCCCTACTCCCTACTCCCTACTCCCTACTCCCTACTCCCTACTCCCTAATTTCGGATCGCTTTATCCAACGCCGACTGGGCGGCGGGGAACAAGCCGCGGCCTGCATCTTTGAGCGCGGCGAAGTTGTTCTCACGCTTGAGCTGACGCACGAGGTCCTTGAGGTGGGCGTCGCGGTCACGGACGTAGCGGGGGAAGGCTTGCTCGAGTTCGGAGCGGGTGTATTTGGAGAGCGGGTCGTTGAGGCCGGTTTGGACGACGGCCCAGTCCATCAGGGCCCGCGGCTCGGTGGAGAAGCGGTAAGTTTTGAGCGTGGCGGCGAGGCGTTCGGGGAGGCTGGCGAAGGGGTCCGACAGCTCATCGGGCAGGTCCCAGAGCTCGTTGGACTTGGCGCCGTCGGGGTCCATGGCGTCGAGCCAGCCGCTGGAGCCTGAGCCGTTGCCCGCCGATTCGTCGGTGTTGGACGCGACCGAGGCGGTGGCCTTGGCGGTCTTGGGCTGGGGCAGGGGGGGCTGAGGGGTGTTGCGACGCGTCTTGGGCTTCGCGGGTTCGACGGGCTTGGCTTCGCCTTCGCGGACGAGCGGGGCGATGGCGGTGTTGATGTTTTTCCGGCCCTGGTTGGCGAAATCGACCGTGAGCCGCTGGGCACGGGTGCCGTCGGGCTGGGCGATGGCCTGGATGCTGCGTACGGTACCCACGCCCCACTCGGGGCGTTTGGGGTGGCGGACCGTGTCGCCTTGGGCGAAACGAATCGGGGTGGTCATGGAGGTGCTCTGAAAAAGGGTACGTCAGGCTGGTGTCGGCGGAGCCGAGCAACTTCAGCGTGGAAAAACACGAAAACGATCTAGGACAAACGGATGGGGCGTGCGCCAGCAGAATCGCCGGTCGGACCCGAGAAGTATCACAGCAGGATAATCAATCAATCCCCTGGGAGCGTTCGCCCGGCTCTCAACCCGGGCATCCCATCCGAAGCGCTATCGGCAGTCTGCCTCGCAGACTACAGCATTATAGCTGGAAAACGCGTTGGGTGGGGCTGAGGGTAACTTTTTCGACGGTGTGATTTGACCTTTAGACTAAGAAGCGTATACTCTTGAACTAAGGGATTACCCTTGATTTGACCCCCGGAAGCCCGCGCGACGTTCTTCATGAGCTCGCGTGGGTTTTTTATGGTGTCGATTCACAAGATAGCCAGTCGGCGTGAACCGTAAATCCATTATTTAAAAAGGATTTGTGTAACTTTACAGTGGGTCGCGGCCGCCGATGCCGCTGCTCTCCTCACCGGGCAGGGCGTCTTCTTCATCCTGCTCGGTGTCGGCTTCTTCCTCGTAGAGCTCGTTTTGGGCGGTCTCGTTTTGGGTCACCACCGAGGTCGTCTCCAGCAGCTTGTTGATCCGCCGACGCACCAGGAAAATCATCGGCACATGTGGGATCCGCCGCAGCTCGGTTCGGCCGGTCGCGGAGTACACCACCAGCGTACCCGCACCGCAGAGCAGCAGCTCCAATAGGTCGGGGAACGTGCTCCGCACCCGTTTGGCACCCCGGGCCAACGAGTCGTCTGCTCGGCCCCAGGAGTAGTGCTCAAACTCGTTGTGGGTGATCCGCCAGCGGTGCTGCAGGCGGGCGTAGATCAGCATCGTCACATACGGCGGCAGCAACAGCAGGCTCAGGCACAGCCCAAACGACGCGTCGTATTGCACATCTCGGTCCGCCAGCCAGCGGTAGGCGTTGCCCACCACGGTGAACTGGTCGAAGCGGGCATCCAGCCATTTGCCGAGGAAAAACAACGCCAAGAAAACGACCAGCCAGAACACGGCGTGGTCACGCTCCAGGTCGACACCGATGGTCAAAACCACGATGGCGATCGTGATCAGGTAGATCCAGCCGATCACTTCTGCGTTCCAGTCCCACATCGCCACCGTCGGCCAAAGCAGAAAACCCGCCACGATCAACGGCCAGATGAAAAGCAGCTTCGGATAGGTGTGAAACACCACCTGCCGGATCGGCGGCTTCACCTTTTTGGGCTTGCGGGTTTTCTTGGCCATCGCGGAATCGCCTCCTTCAGCAGGCTTGGTGCTCTTGGGCGTCGCGACCTTTGTATCCGCTGGAGGGGTGGCATCTTCGGGCATACGCACACTGTACTTCCCATTGCCGGGAGCGGCAGGTTCTGGGCGGCCTAAATCGTTATGGTGTACATAGACATGGACGTTTCCCTGCTTCTCGACAACCTACGTACCCCCGCGATCCTGTTCTTCGGGCTGGGCGTGTTTGCGGCGATCGTCAAGTCTGACTTGGCCCTGCCCCAGCCGATCCCGAAATTCCTCTCGGTCTACCTGCTGATGGCCATCGGGCTGCACGGCGGGGTCGAGCTGATGAACAGCGATATCGATACGTCGGTCGTCCTGATCCTCCTGGCGGCGGTGGTGCTGTCGGCGGTGACGCCGATCTGGTCGTTTTTTGTGCTCCGGCTGAAATTGGATGTGCCCAACGCCGCGGCCATGGCGGCGACCTACGGCTCGATCAGCGCGGTCACCTTCATCACCGCCAACAACTTCCTCGACTCACTCAACAACCCCGACCCGGCCTACACGCCCGGCGGCTACATGGTCGCCGCGATGGCGCTCATGGAAAGCCCCGCGATCGTGGCGGGGGTGTTGCTGGCCCGCTACTTTGCCACCCCCGCCAAGGACGATGCTTCGCCCCAAGCCTTGCCCCAGGAAGACCGCGGCAAGATCGACTGGGGCGAGCTCATGCGGGAAGCGTTTTTCAACGGCGCGGTAATTGTGCTCGTCGGCTCGCTGCTGATCGGCATCGCGATCGACAAGAAGGGTTGGGAGAGTATTCAGCCGTTCGTGTACACGCCGTTCAAGGGCGTGCTCTGCTTGTTCCTTTTGGATATGGGTCTGGTCGCGGCGCGGCGGCTGTCGGACCTGCGTCGGTGCGGGCCGTCGCTGATCGCGTTTGCGATCCTCAGCGCACCGCTGCACGCCTTGCTGGGCATCGGCGTCGCGTGGCTGCTTGGCGTGGGGCAGGGCGATGCGTTGCTGCTGGCGGTCTTGGCGGGCAGCGCGAGCTACATCGCCGTCCCCGCCGCGATGCGCTTGGCGGTGCCCGAAGCCAACCCCGGTCTTTATGTCACCATGTCGTTAGCGGTGACTTTCCCTTTCAACATCACCGTCGGTATCCCGTTGTACCTGGCGATCATCGAGGCGCTCTGGGCGTAACCCCATGAAACAAATTAAACGCATGGAAATCGTCATCGGCACCGTCCACGCCGACCGGGTCATACTGGCCCTCCGCAGCGTCGGCGTGACCGGCTACACCGTGGTCAACGGCGTCTCCGGCTCGGGCGACCGCGGCACCCGCCCGATCGATGGCGTCTCGGGCGCGTTCGAGAACAGCATGATTATGTCGGCCTTCGACGCCTCGCTGGTCGACGCCGCGGTCGAAAAACTCCAGCCCACCCTCAAACGCTTCGGCGGGCTGTGCCTGGTCAGCGATGCGCAGTGGGTGATGTACTGATTCTTCGACGGGTGTGTTTCTAACGCCATCCTTTCGGGGTGCATGTGGGTGACGGCGCATAAAAAACCCGAGGCGACGGTAGCGTCGCGCCGGGTTTGCGGTTTTCCGATTTGGTGAGCTTATTCCGCAGCGGGCCTGTTCAGGTAAGCCATCACGGTGTCGTTGGCTGCGGCCTTGGTTTCTTCAGAGTGGCCGTTGTCTTTGGCGTCCGAAGCGATCTTGAACAAGGCGTTGTGCAGCTTTTCGCCGTCGATCTCTTTGGCGAGGGTGAACGAGGTGTTCTGCTCAAAGGTGTCGTCCCAGATCTCGCGGACGTCTTCCCAGTAGGCCGCGGTCTTTTCCCAGTACACCCGGCCGGCGGTGAAGTCGATTTCGTCGGTTTGGTCGTAGACGTTCAGGCCCGACTCGTGGGCGAGCACCTTCAGCGGCTCACCCGCGTCGTCGAGGACGAGCTTGTAGTTGTCTTGCTCGTGGACCCAGCCTTCCGGCGTGATGGTGTGGCGGTTGCGGGCGACCAGGACCTGGTAGTCCGACCGCTTGGAAAATTCGCGGCGGGGCAGGGGACGCCAGGTTTCGGCTGATTCCCACGCGGAACGCTCACCGACGTGTTGCCATTTGCCGAACGACTCGTAGCGTGGCGAATCATCGACCTGATACACAGCTTGGGTCCATGTTCCTTGGACCTCGGCGTCGGTCAGTTGGGTGTGGCCCCAGGTTCGGTTGCCTTGGTAGCTGAGCACCTCGGGGTCCTGATAGGTCCAATCCTGCCGCCAGTGCTTGACTACGATCGGCTCGGCGTCTTCCTTGAGGCTGCCGTCTTCGTTGCGGGGATGCATGACGAGGATGTGCTGGAGCGAGATGAAGTCGCCGGTGTCTTCAATGACTTCGACAAACTCGGTCGCTTTGGAGTTGTAGGGTTCTTTCAGCTCGTAGCCGTCCTCGATGGCGACGGTTTCTTGGAACTGAAATTTGACCTTGTACTCCCCGGTCATCGCGAGGATCGCCTGGCGGTCGGCTTCGGGGGCGAGCGATTCAGCGGCGTGGGTGTGGGGCGTGCCGTGAGTGTGGTTGTGGCCGTGTGCGTGGTTATGGCTGTGGTCGTGGCGTTCGGC
>JBCCWB010000204.1:0-7401 GCA_039194345.1 Planctomycetota bacterium | reverse complement strand
GTGGATGGATCGATGTTGATGAAATTGAAGCCACGGATAAAAAGGCGGCGTCGCAATGCCAGCGACGCCGCCCGTTCATTCAGTCGGTCACTGTAATGACGCGTGTGGTCAAGCCTGCTGCTTCCGCCGACGCGCCAGCAACATCAATCCACCAATGCCGGTAATCGCCAGAGCAGTCGGCTCTGGGATGAAGGCGGCGAAGGAACTAACCCCGTTTTCGAAATCATCTTCCTCCAGGCCGAAGTTGAGCAGCACGCCGAAGCGGTCCGAAGTATCAAGCGTTGAACCTTCAAGCTCCAAAACGAAACCATAGGCACCCGCCACGTCGCCCGCGGCCGGTCCGGCACCCTGAAGAAGCTCGTACGTGATATGTGAGTGGAATCCACCAGGTTCAGGATCCGCCATCGAGTTGACTGCTTCTCCTTCCTCACCAAAGACGTAGCCGGTCTGGAATCCAGTTGTCCCATCTATGTCCACCCGGAGGTCTAAAGTGGATCCCTGCTGAAGCCGCACAAAGTGATCGGTCGGCACCGCGGCAACACTCGAACCATCCCAGTAAAACAGTTCTTTAAGAACATTGAAGCTGATCTCCTCGCCATCGGGGATGGTTAGAAATCCCAGGTCATCTACTTCATCTGGTTCGGATGCGAATCCGGGATTGATTGTTGTGAACGCTGCCCCTTCATCTCCGAAATTACCTTCGAAAAGCGGGCCATCCAGGACGACCAAGGTACCGTTGTCATTGAAAACTTCGATGTCAGCGTGTTGGGCATGAGCACTGCAGGCTAGCCCTACGGCGGCCAGCGCAGCCGCTCCTAATGTTGATCGATGATTGATTTGTTTCATACTTTCGTCTCCTAACCTATTGCAGTAGTGGCTGTCGGTCCGGCTAATCTGCAACATCGCATTTTGCTAGCCGACAATTAAAAAAATAACAGTTATCGAGCGATGGTCGGATCAAATTGATTGTTTAGATCACTACGATAGACCTCGGAAAAAGCGCGTGCCTCGACGTGCCCGTCAAGGAAGCCCCAATTACTTTTAGAATCCCAGCCGTCAGCAGGGCCGGCCACGGCACCAATTTCAGCTTGAGAAGCCGCTTGGTTGGGAATAAAACTTGCGACCGAAACGTACCAGTTGATCACGTGGACGTGATCCGCCCCCGCGAAAGAGCCTTCTTCGGCCATCATCAGGGTGTGCACCGTCGCGGACGCTGTTGGGACTTGATCGAGGTTTCGGAACTGCTTGCCCGCAGGACCGACCGATGTGAGGTAGTCATTGAGGCCATAGCTGGTGCGCCGGCGCTGTGACGGAGCAGCGCCCGGGATCGGATCGCCGTCTGGTGCGATCCCCCAGTGTGGGCTGTCGTCTAACGGCGAGCGGGCGTCGATTTGCGGCCCGGCCCCAGTGTCGGTTTGATTGGACCAGTAGTACTGGAGTTGCTCGACGAAGCTGGGGCTCGAGTGGCTGTGAACGCCGTGGGGCAGACCCGCGTCGATCATGTCGCCATCGTGGTCGACTATATACGAGTAATGCGCCGTCTCGATCTGTCGCATGTTGCTCATACACGCCATCGCCTTGGCGGTTTGCCGTGCTTTACCCAAAGCAGGCAACAACAGCCCCACCAAAAGGGCAATGATCGAGATCACCACGAGCAATTCGATAAGCGTGAACCCGGTTCGATTTATGGGGCGCACTACATCCATCGCAAGCATGATAATTGTTTCTCAATATCACGCAAGCCGGTTGATTCGTTTTAAGTGTTGCTTTTGCAATCCGCACACCGCCCGTAGAGGATAATCTCGTGGTCGGTCAGCTCGGCCCCCTCGGGCACAAGGGCGTTCAGCTCGCCGGGGCAGCCTTCGACGCCGAAGACGGACTTACAGTCGGTGCACTCGAAATGGTGGTGGTGAGCCTTACCCGCGGGCTCGTAGCGGGTCGGGCCGTGGGGTAGATCGACCGGGACCAGCCAGCCGTCTTCGGTGCCGGCTTTGACGGTGCGATAAACCGTCGCAATGCCAAGACTTGGCTGTTCTTTGCGAGCCAAATCGAGGATTTCCTGCGGGCTCAGCGGGCGGTTGGCCGTCTCGATGGCGGTGCGGACCGCGGCGCGTTGGCTGGTCGTTCTTGGTGGCATCACCCACCAACTTATTGATAATTGATTCGCAATTCAAGGGTGGGCGGATAACCCTTAGCCGACGCCCCGGATCTGAGGAAACAGCCGCCGGTTTGCCCGCGTATAGCCGTTGGCGCAACCCGGTGGGCCGACTATGGTTGAGACATGAACGACCGCACCGACATTCCGGAAACCACGGCTACGGGACCGCCCAAGCCGCCCAAGGGTAAGCGGGCCTGGGCGTGGCTGTTCGGGTTGCTGCCGGTGGCATTGGTCGTGGGCGTGATCGCGGGCTACCTCGCCTGGGCCCCGGACGATCCGACCGAAAGCACGCCGGGTACGCCTGGCGGCGAAACCATCGCCAACCCCGCCCCGATGACGGTTCAGCTCGGCCGGGACTACTACGTCTTCATTAAGACCATCGAACTCTACCCCCGCCAGCCCGGCGACAAGACCTGGGACAAGCTCGACGGCTCAGCCCCCGACATCCGCTACAGCCTCACCTGGAACGGCCACACCGGCTACACCAGCGACACCCGCACCGACACCCTCATCGGCCTGTGGGACCCCATCACCCTCGACGTCGCTGACGCGCTGCCCATGCTCGGCGAAGGCAAGCTCGAGCTCCGCTCCACGCTCAACCAGGGCGCGATCATCAACGCCACCGACGACCAGACCCTCACCATCGACGTCTGGGACGAAGACCCCGCTGGCCTGGGCAAAGACGAAGCGGGCCAAGTCGTCATTAACGTCGCCGACCTGCTGCAAGGCGACCAAACCCTGACCTTCGAAGAAACCGACACCAACGCCATCAAGCGCATCGTCATCGGCACCACCGACACCGCCCAGCCATTGCAGAGCCTGATCGAAGCGTTGTCCAGCCCCAACAGCCCATGAGTACCGCAGACACCCCTGCCAAACCCAAGGGCAAACGCATGACCGCGACGCGTCTGGCGATCGTGGCAAACCTGCTGATGCTCAGCGCGATCGGGTTGGGGCTTGGGCTGATCGGGCCGTGCATGACGATCATCCCGAGCGCGGGTGAGGACCTGGACGTGTGGGTGCGTTTGTTTGAGCCCGACGACCTGGAGCCGCGCACGTATTCCATCCTCGGCGGGATCGACACGATGCGTCACTCCACCGAACGCGGTAGCACACTCGTCGCCGCGTTGCTGTTCGGCTTTTCCGTCATCTTCCCCGCGCTCAAGCTCGGCGTGATGGCGTGGGGCACCGCAGCACTACGCCTCGGGGTGCGCCCGCACGCCGCGGTGAAACTTACGTCTCACCTCGGCAAGTTCTCCATGCTCGACGTCATGGTCCTGGGCCTACTCGTGCTGGCGATTAAAGGCCTGCCCGGGGACACCGAACTGCACCTCCGCTGGGCGATCTGGGCGTTCGCCATCTCGATCCTGCTGAGCATGGCCGCGTCGATCGCGCTGCATAAAGTCCGCCCGTATCGGGCGGAAGTGATGAGTGATCAGTGAACAGTTATGAGTGGAAGCAATAGCCGCGTCGCCACGCGTTGCGGATCACCTCAAGCAACTTGTGGTGGTTATTTCTTCTTAAGGTCGAGTGGGTATAGCCGTGGGGGCATCTCTGCTCGGAACGCGTCGTGTTCGGCGTTCAGTTCTTTAAAGAGCTCGGGGTGCTTTTTGGCCAGGTCGGTGGTTTCGCCGAGGTCGTCCTTGAGGTTGTACAGCTCGCGGCGGTCGCCGTAGGCCACGAGTTTCCAATCGCCCTTGCGCATCGAGCCGACGTCGTTCCAGAACCACTGCAGCGTGCGGTCGGAGAGGCCGGTCTTTTCCCCTTCGAGATAAGGCATGAGGTTCTTGCCCTCGATCATCGCGTCCTTGGGCAACTCCGCCCCGGCGATCGAGCAGAACGTCGGGTACAGGTCCAGCGTGCTCACCGGCTGGTCGAACACCCGCCCTGCCGCAAACTTTGCAGGCCAGCGCATCATGAATGGCACGCGGATGCCGCCCTCGTAAAACGAACCCTTGTGGGCACGCAGCGGACCCGAGCTGCCCAGCAACACCTCGGGCCAGTCTTCGGGCCACTTCACGCGGTAGGCAAACGAAGCGCCGTTGTCGCAGCTGAACACGACCAGCGTGTTGTCGGCGATGTCCATGCGGTCGAGCGCATCGAGCACCCGGCCGACGTTTTCGTCCATCGAAATCATCATCGCGCCGTAGAGCTGACGCGCTTCGCCTTCGAGGTGAGCGACGCGTGGCTTGTACGCTTCCTTGGCCTGCATCGGGCTGTGCACCGCGTTGAACGCCAGGTACAGGAAGAACGGCTTTTCGGCGTGACGCTCGATGAAGTCCACCGCCTGCCGGCCCATACGGTCGGTGACGTATTCATCGCCGACGCGCTTCGGGCCCCAGTAGATGTCTTTGTGTCCGCCCACGGCCTTAGGCTCGTCGACGCCATCGTAGTGGCCGTTTTCATCCGGCCAAAAGTCGTTGCTGAAGTGCACGACCGACATCGTCTCGTCGAACGGCGTGTTGGGGTAGCAGGGCAGGTTGTACTTGCCGATCAGCCCGGTGGTATAACCCGCCTCGCTCAGCGGGATGGGCATCATGGGCTGCGTGGCGGGGACGCGGTTGTTGTCCAGCGTCTCGTTGGGGAACTGGGGCAGCCTGCTGTAGGCGTCGGTGTTGAACTGCACCCCGAAGCGTTGTTGGTACGCGCCGTAGAGCAGGCCGTATCGGCTCGGGCCGCAGCCGGGCGCGGTGACGTAGCCCTCGGTGAAGCGGATGCCCTCGTGGGCTATGCGGTCGATGTGGGGCACGGGCACGAGGTTCGTATCGCCGTAGGCGCCCGAGCAGCCGTAGCCCATGTCGTCGACGAAGATGAGGATGATGTTGGGCTTGGGCGCATCGCCCGCATCGGCCGAGACTCTCGGTGCCAACCCAAATAAGCCCAATACAATTATCAACAAGATGCGATACATCATGGATGTTTCCTCAGCGTTGTACGACGTTTGGTTCAATCCTTCTGGAGCAGATTCGTCTGCAGCACAGCGCTGGCGACTTTCCCGCCGCTATCGGGGAACACGAGCTTCACGGTGGTGTTCTCGGCGAGGGCGTCGACGGGGACGGGCACTTCGATCATGCCGAAGAAGCGCGGCCGACCTTCCTGCACGCTGCCGGCCCAGTCGGTGGGGACCTGGACTTCGGTGCCGTTGACCCAAGCCTTGGGTTGTAGCGATGCGCCCGGGACTCGGCCGATGCTCAAACGCAGCGCCGCGGTGCCTTCGCCTATCGGGACGTTCTTATAAGTGAACTCAAGGGGTTGATCGGCTTCGATCTCTTCGAGGTAGTTCTCGGCATACACACGCGTTTCTTCGACGGTCTGCGACGCGGGGAAGGCCTCACGCAGATCGATGATCACCGCGGCCGCCTCGGTGGCGTTGATGGTGACTTCTTCGGGTAGGCCGTAGAGCACTTGCTCCGTCAGCATGGGCGCATCGTCGCGTGAGCCGAGTGAGCGAAGGCTCACCTTGGCGATGTCCAGGCCAGTCAAGCCGTTGAGTTGCACGGTGCGCGGCTCGCTGTCCATGTTGTGGATCATCAGCGTGTGACGCAGGCCGTCCGCAAAGTAGTGCGTGCGGATATCGGGGTCGTCGGCAAACGCCACGCGACGTTCGCCCTCGACGCCCTTCCAGAAGCGGTAGAACAGATCGATCCCTGTGGTGACATAGTTGTCGCCCGTCCAGCGCCACAGCAAGAAGTCTGACGGCGGATCGACCGGGCCGCGCTCGGCGTCGCCGTACTTCCACGAGCCCACGCCGAGGATGAACGGCACGGTCTTGAGCAGCCGGTCGGGATGCTCAAGGTACATCATGAGCATGCCATTGAACGAACCTTGCAAGGCAAGCTCACGGCGGAGGCGATCAGGCCAAGCCTTGTCGACGTCGTTCTGAATCAGCCGGCCGTATTCGGTGATCGTCTGCGGTTTGGCGACGCCCCACTTGATGTAGCTGTAGCTGTCGATGAGGTCCATGATCGCCACGACATTGCTTCCCGTACGCTCGGCGTGGGTGCCCTTGACGTTGACGCCGTCGTAGAGGTGGGTCGAGAAGAAGTCCATCTCTTCGCCGGCGATGTCCATGAAGGTCTTCTGCCAGCTGTTCCAGTGCTCGAAGTTACGGCCTTCGACCTCGGCCCAGGCGGCGGAGTAGCCGCCGATGAGGATGTCGTCGTTGGGCAGCAGCTCGCGGATCCGCCGGGCGGTCACGACGTGGTGACGCGAGATCTCCTCGGCGGTGGTGTTCATCTGCTTGGCTTTGACGAACGGCTCGTTGAAGACCTCGTAGTAATTCGGACGTGTTTCGTCGGTGAAGAAGTATTTGAGGAACTGCGCACAAAACTCAGCGGACGCCTCAGGCGTCGTTGGGCCAAACGGGGCATACTCGTTGCCGGGCCGTCCCATCACCCATTTGGGGTGTGTGCAAAACACGACCTCACGCATCCAATCGGGGCGGTACCGCTCGGGGTTGGCGGCGTATTCGGCGCGGTGGGCCTCACCCGCTTCACGGATGTGCTCGACGTCGGGCATGAGCGGGTTATCCGGGTCGGCCGGCGTTGACTTGATGTACTGCGACTGCGATCCGCCGTCCCGGCCATAGTGCGCTTCGAGCTCGTGTTCGATGTAGCGGATCATGTCGTCGGACATGTCGGTCTCGCCGGGCGTGGCGTGGATCGTGATGTACTTCTCACGCTCGAGCGAGGTGATACCGCCGATGGATCGCACCGTGTCGGGGGCGACGGTGAGCGTGACGGGGTCGGTGGAAGCCGTGGTGGCGAAACACGCCGACAACAACAGGCCGGTCAGGATCGATTTCATGTTTGGTTTTCCGGTGGGAACTACTTGGACAATTGCGGATGGGGGTGGAGTACGGGCGGCATGCTGGCGCGGAAGGCGTCGTAGTCGCTCGTCATTTCTTTGAAGATTTCGGGGTGCTTCTTGGACAAGTCGGTGGTTTCGCCGATGTCGTCTTTGAGGTTGAACAGCTCGCGCTGCTCGCCGTAGGAAACCATCTTCCACGGGCCGCGGCGCATCGAGCCCTGGTCGTACCACCACCAGTAGAGTGTGCGGTCGGCAAGACCGGTTTTATCGCCGTTGAGATAAGGCAAGAGATCAAAGCCGTCGAGTCGGGTCGTCTCCGGCACATGGGCACCCGCGGCGGCGGCGAAGGTAGGGTACAAGTCCATGGTGCTCACGGGATCCTCAAAAACTTGCCCGGCCTTGATCTTTCCCGGCCAACGGATGATGTAGGGGAC
>JBCCWB010000203.1:0-7461 GCA_039194345.1 Planctomycetota bacterium | reverse complement strand
GGATAATTGGTTTTGGATCAGAATCTGCGTTAATCCGTGAAATCTGCGGCTAACTTCTTACTTGCCGTCTTGCGGCTTCATCAGCGGGAACAGGATCACGTCGCGGATCGACTCGGCGCCGGTTAGCATCATGACCAGCCGGTCGATGCCCAGGCCCAGGCCGCCCGCGGGGGGCATGCCGACGCGGAGGGCTTCGAGGAAGTCTTCGTCGATCTGCTGCTTCTCGTCTTCATCGCCGACTTGTTCGCGGAAGTTCGCTTCCTGGACCGCGGGGTCGTTGAGCTCGGTGTAGCCTGGGCTGATCTCGACGCCGTTGATCGCCAACTCGTAGACGTCGGCGAAGTACGGATCGTTCACGTTTTTCTTCGCCAGCGGGATAATCACGCTCGGCACCTGCGTGACAAAGCATGGGTCGATCAGCGTGTGCTCGATCAGCTTTTCGAAGACTTCGGTGAGTTGCTCGGCCGCGGTGCCGTCGAACTTCAGGTCCTTGCCGGGGTTCTGTTCGCGGAGCCGGTCGATCTCTTCGGACGTGGCGGGTTCCTTGGTGAACTTCCAGCCGGTACGTTCCTCGACTAGCTCGGCCATGGGCACGCGACGCCAAGGACGCGACAGGTCTATGGTCTTGGTGACTTCGCCCTCGGCGTTCTTGTGTTCGATCTTCAGCGTGCCGAAGATCTTCTCCGCGACGGTGCAGGTCATGTCTTCGACCAGCTCGGCCATGGTCTCCCAGTTGCCGTAGGCCTCGTACGCCTCGAGCATGGTGAACTCGGGGTTGTGGCGGGGGCTGATGCCTTCGTTGCGGAAGTTGCGGTTGATCTCGAAGACCTTGGGCAGGCCGCCGACGAGCAGCCGCTTGAGGTAGAGCTCGGGCGCGATGCGGAGGGTGAGCGGGATGTCCAGCGCGTTGTGGTGGGTGTGGAACGGCCGGGCCGCGGCACCGCCGTGGAGGCTCTGGAGCATCGGGGTTTCGACTTCCATGTAGCCCTTGCCGCGGAGGTAGTCGCGGATGGCATCGATGATGCGGATGCGCAGCTGCATCGTCTGCATGACCTCGGGGTTGGAGTAGAGGTCGACGTAGCGCTTGCGGTAGCGGGTCTCGGGGTCGGTCAGGCCGTGGTGCTTGCCGGGGGGGAGGGCGAGGGATTTGGTGGTGATGGTGTAGGGGGCGTTACCAGACGCTTCGTTGCTTTGCTCCTCAGCGTCGGCGTGGGCTTCTGCCCAGACGGTGACTTCGCCGGTCTTGGTGGTGCCCAGGCGGCCGATAGCGACGACGAGGTCGCCGTAGTCGGTCATCTTGGCGAGGCCGAAGTACGGTTGGCCGACGGCCTTCTTCGACACGGCGATCTGCAGGTCACCCGTGTGGTCGCGCAGCGACAGGAAGATCAGGTTGCCCATGACCCGGTGCTGCACGACCCGGCCCGACACCTTCACAGCCGGGCGGTTGTCGACGGGGGTGTCGCTGTCGTCGTCTTTATACGCTTGGTCTGCATCCGCGTCGTACTTCGCACGAGCCTCGGCGAGGGAGACGATGCCATCGGTGCGTTGGCCGTAGGGGTCCAGGCCAAACTCGTCGCGGAGCCGCTTGAGCTTGTTACGGCGGTCGCCGAGGAGCTGATTGTCTGATTTTTCGGGCTTGTCGGGCATGGCGTTTAGCAGGGAGTAGGCAGTAGGGAGTAGGCAGTAGGCGAGGACGCCTGGGCGTAAGAGTGTACGGGAGCGGCAGGGGGCTTGCGGGAGTAAGAAGACCGGAGTCGTTGACCGGGTTCCAAACCCAATCCTACTCCCTACTGCCTACTCCCTACTCCCTGCCACCCCCCATGAAAAAACCTCGCCACGATCCGCGGCGAGGTTCAATCTTTTTCGTAGCAGAAGCACACCAGCCGGGTTTACGCTTCGGCGGTCTCTTCTTGTTTGGACTCGGCAGCAGCGGCGGCTTCCGCGGCGGCGTTGGCCGAGGCGGTGGCGGCTTCTTCCTGCTTGACCAGGGTCTCCAGGCCACGACGGCGGTCGCGGAGGCGACGCTTCTTGCCGACGCGGTCACGCAGGTAGTACAGCTTCGCACGGCGAGCGTCGCCACGACGCACGACTTCGATCTTCGCGATCCGGGGGGAGTGGATCGGGAAGGTCCGCTCGACGCCTTCGTTGGCGACGATACGGCGGACGGTGATCGTGGTTTCCAGGCCACCGTTTTGCTGCTTGATCACGACGCCTTGGAACACCTGGATACGCTCCTTGGCGCCCTCGATGATGCGGACGTGGACGTCGACGGTGTCGCCGATGTGGACCACGGGCAGGTCGTTCTTGAGTTGCTTGGATTGGACGGCGGCGATAATGGCGTCGCTCATGGCTGAATTCCAGGGCCGGGGGTTAACTGGGGTGGGAGGGCATCGATCGCCCATTCGCCCTTGGGCGAGCCGCACAGTGTAGCAATTCGTGCCCCGCGTGTCGAGACTCGTGTTCCGGGCTGATTAGGCGTCCAGATTGTTGAATGCCGGGGCATAACTCACCCGGCCGGCCGGGGCGGGGCGGTCAGGCCGAAACTGGATCACCTGGAAGGCGTCATCTACCTCATATTCGCTGGTAAGTCCTTGCCTAGAAGCCGGTTGAAACCCCAGGGGGCCGTAATAGCTCGGCTCGCCCAGGACGAACAGGGCGGTGACGCGGTTGGTCTTGCACTGCCGGATCGCCTCGCGGACCAGGGCCTTGCCGATGCCTCGGCCCTGGAAGTCGGGGTGAACCGCGATCGGTGCGAGACCCACCAGGCCGCGGACGCTGCCGCCGTCTTCGTGGGTCATGCCGGTGAGCAGGGCGTGGCCGACGATCTGGCCGTCGTACTCGGCAGCGATGGAAAACAAGACGTCGTACCCATCGAGCAGCTCGGCGACGAGCTTCGCCTCGGCGTCGGTCGGGAAGGCGGCGGCGTGGACCGCGATCAGGTCCTTGGCGTCGGCCTCGTCTGCGTCCCGGAGGGTGACGAGGTCGGTACGGGTGGACGCGGTTGCGTCGTTGCCATCGTCCAAGCCCAGCAGGTCGGGGCGGCGCTCGCGGGTCAATTCACGAGAACGCTCTTTCCGCCACGCCGCGATCTTGGCGTGGTCCCCGCTCAGCAGCACCTCTGGCACCTCGCGTCCTTCCCACTCTGGCGGACGGGTGTACGGCGGGTGGTCGAGCAGGCGATCAACGCCCTCGGAAAAGCTGTCCTCGTGCGCCGAGCCGGCGTGGCCCAGTGCGCCTGGAAGTAACCGAACCACCGAATCAATAATCGTCATCGCCGGGAGCTCGCCGCCCGAGAGTACGTAGTCGCCGAGGCTCACCTCAAGTAAACCGCCCCCGTCTTCGTCTTCACGCAGCCGATCGATCACCCGCTGGTCCAGGCCCTCGTAGTGCCCGGCGATCACCATCAGCCGCTTTTCCTGCGCGAGTTCTTCGCACAGCGTCTGCGTCAGCCGCTGACCCTTGGGCGTCGTCAAGATGCGACGCGGCTTCGCCGCGTGCTGCGCCGTAATCGCGCCCACCGCATCCCACACCGGCTGACACTGAATCACCATCCCCGGCCCGCCCCCGTACGGCGGGCTGTCCACCTTCGCGTGCTTCTCATCCCCCGACCAGTCCCGCAGGTTGTGCACGTGGTACGACGCGACCGCCTTGCGTACCCGATCCGGATCGTCGGGTGCTGCTGGGTCCGGCACATCCATCGCGGCACGCTTGAGGATGCTCGATTCGAGCACACCCACAAACATCTCGGGAAACAAGGTCAGGACATCGATCCGCATATACACATCGTATCGCCACCGCGATCGGCCGTTTCGTCCGAGCACGAAGCGTCAGCGAGTGCATCATCGCGCCATTTGGTCGCCGTCACTCGCTCGCAGTCACTTACTCATCGCCACTCGCTCACGCTTCGTGCTCGGACAATGCGAATCGCGTTACGGCTCATGTGTGGGTATGGGTGGCCGGGGCAGAGTCTGCGATGTCCCGGAACGGAAAACCGCGACTAGTCCTCATCCCACACATCCGGGGCAACGCTTTGCTCTGCCCCAGCCACCCGGTGCACAACCGATGACGCAATCACACCCAGCGACGCACCCGCTTGCGATAGTCGACAAAGTCCTCACCAAAGCGCTGCTCGAGCATCCGCTCTTCCAGCCGGATCAGACACCGATCCACCACCCACACGAACACCAGCGGGACGAGCCACACCGTTGCCGAGCCCGCGATCAGGCAGTTGCCCGCCAGGATGAAAACCATGCCCAAGTACATCGGGTTGCGTGTGAAGGCGTACGCCCCGTCGGTGACCAGCACCCGGCTCTCTCGCCGGGGCATGATCGTGGTCCGCCGTTTGGCGAAGTGCCCCGCCCCCGCGGCGCACAGCAGCGAGCCCAACACGATCGGCCCCCAGCCGAGCATCTTCCACGGCATCGTGAACCAGATCGCTCCGGGATAGTGCTTGTCCAATACATGGGTCGCCACGAACGCAGCGGTCAAAAAAAACGGAGCCGATGCGGTCCGCCACCACGGCTTTACGGTTTGCCGGGGGAGGTCAAAAGCAGGGGACACGCGGTTGGACGTCATTAAACTTACCTTAGGCCAATCGGATCGCGATCTCTCGCCCGTTCATCGAAGTTATCCGTTGAACTTCTGGATGAATTCGGCCAGGGCTTGGCCCTCAACGCTTCCCTGCTGGAGCGCCTCGAGCATCGCTGATTGATCCTCGGCCGAGCGGTTCTGCCCGAGCTTGAACTTTCCCTCGAAGTGTTGGATCGGCAGCTCGAAGCCCACGATCGCGCGGAGCAAACCCCGGTTCAGGTCGGAATCGGCGTCGTAGGCCCAGGGGTTCGGCGAGCCGGTTTCATAGGTCTCGACGATTTCCGCGAGGTGCTGGGTTAACTCGCTGTCGTCGGCGAGGGCATTCAGCGTGCCGTGGGCGTGGACGACGGCGTAGTTCCATGTGGGTACTGCGGGGGTCTGTCCGGAGTAGTCGTGGGGTGAGACGTAGGCGTGGGGGCCGTGGAAGATGGCGGTCGTTGGCGCGCCGGTGCTGATGCGTTGGGCGTGGGGGTTGGCCTTGGCGAAATGGCCGCGGAGCGTGCCGTGGGGCCCCGCCTCGGGTTCGATGAGCAGCGGGAGGTGGGTGATCTGGAGCCCCTCGTCGCTGGGTGTCATCAGCGTGGCAAAGCTGTGCGCCCGGATGAATCGGTGCAGGGTGTCGGGGTCGTCGATCCGGAAGGGGGGTGGGGTGTACATGAAAAAACCCAGCCTGATGTCACAGGCTGGGTTCGTGTGAAATCAGGGATGTTTCAGATTACTCGGCGGCGGTCGCCTTGCCGGTCTTCTTGTCGAGGATGCCGGCCTTGGCGAGGATGTCGGTGACGGTTTCCGAGGGCTGAGCGCCGACGCCCAGCCAGTAGCGGATGCGGTCTTCCTTGAGGTTGACCTGCTTCGACTCGTCCTTGTTGCAGGGGTCGAAGAAGCCGAGCTCTTCGATCGGCTTGCCGTCGCGGGGCGAGCGTTGATCGATGGCGTTGAGGCGGTAGAAGGGGCTGTGGGTGCGGCCGAAGCGCTTGAGACGAAGACGAACCATGGTGTAGATCTCCGGGGGGCCCGCTAGGGGGCGTGACCGTGAACAGGGTGCCGGGGCGGAACATCCGCTGGGGCGAGCCGAGTATTGTAGAGGGATTCCGTCGGGCTGCAAGAACCCGGGGAGAAACCGCGGGTGTTATCGCGGGATCTGCCGACAAGCCCTAGATTCTCGCTCGACATTAGGGTAAACGCTATTGACGGCCTGGGAAATCTCCCTAGGATTTTGGCGTACGTGGTTCACCGCGTATCCCCCCTTTGATCCCCCGCCTGCACAACCTGACTTGGCTTGAGTAACCGGCCGGTATCCCACCCCCAGGAAGTCGATCGCTATGCTCCCATCCACCCGAGAGGTTTTCCGAGCCATCACCGGCAACGGTTATGAGGTCCGAACCGACCGCAAGAAACGCTCCGAAGGCACCATGGTTTGGCTCCTGAGCCAAGCCAAGGATGAAGAGGCTTTTTACTTCTTCAGTCACGAAACCGAGACCCAGGTCATCGACACCATCGCCTCGCAATACTGCACCCCGACCCAGCGGATGGGGATATTCGGCGAAGCGACGTCCCGGCCTCACGAGTTGGCCGAGCCACATTTCGATTTTGCGTAAGCCAAGCTAACCCCCGGGGCTCAGATCTCAGATCGTTTGAAATAGAAGACCGCCGCGTGGAGGGACGCGGTGTTTGTTTACGCGCTCGGCGAAACGAAGTGCCCCGGCTGGCCGTCGACGGGGACGAGGTCCGGGCGGTGGAGCAGGCTGTGGCGGGTGATGTATTCGACGCCGGGCTGCCGCTCGGCGTCGAGCTCGGCCTGCTCTTCGGGGGTGATGCCGGTGTCGGCTTTGCCGTCGTCTTTGAATAGCCGGATCGGCGAGGGCACATCGCCCAGCAGCATGATCCGGCGTTTCTCTGCACCGGGATCGGGCATCGGGGCGGCGCTGAGCAACGCCTTGGTGTAGGGGTGCAGCGGGTTGCGGTAGAGCGTGTCGCGGTCGGCGAGCTCGACGATCCGGCCGAGGTACATCACCGCCACGCGGTCGCAGAAGTGTTCGACCACCGCGAGGTTGTGGGCGATGAACAGGTACGACAGGCCGAATTCGTCTTGCAGGTCGTTGAGCAGGTTGAGCACCTGCGACTGCACCGACACATCGAGGGCCGACACGGGTTCATCGCAGACGATGAACTTGGGCGAGAGCGCCAAGGCCCGGGCGATGCCGATGCGTTGGCGTTGCCCGCCGGAGAACTCGTGGGGGTAGCGGGTGGCGTGGTCTTTGCGGAGGCCGACCTTCACGAGCAGGTCCGCGACGCGGTCGGGGATTTCTTCTTTCGGGCAGACGCGGTGCACCGCCATAGGTTCGCCGATGATCTTGCCTACCGACATGCGCGGGTTCAGGCTGCCCACGGGGTCCTGAAAAATGATCTGCATCTCACGGCGGAGCTGCTTCATGCGACCCGACGGTGCGGCCAGTACGTCTTCGCCATTGTAGTGCACGCTGCCCGCGGTCGTGGGGATCAGCCGCAGGATCGATCGGCCGACGGTCGACTTGCCGCAGCCCGATTCGCCGACGAGGCCGAGCGTTTCGTTGGCCGCGATGTCGAACGACACGTCGTCGACCGCGCGGACATCACCGACGTGGGACTTGAGCAGCCCACGCTTCACGGGGAAGTAGGTCTTGAGGTTCTTGACGCTCAGCAGTGGGGGATCGGAAGCGATCATGCGTGACACATCATACTCACGATAAAGCGTGGTGATGGCTTAACTCCCTCTCCCGCCGGGAGAGGGTTGGGGTGAGGGCACTAGACAGGTGACGCGTCCTGAACTGCAGTGCAAATCCGCGTTCCCCCTCCGACCCGCTTCGCGGGCCACCTCCCCCGGTGGGGGAG
>JBCCWB010000202.1:0-7481 GCA_039194345.1 Planctomycetota bacterium | reverse complement strand
CCGAGCTGGGATACCAGGGCTTTCACTCATGGAAGTCCCGTAAACTTGTATCAAAACCTGCAACCTGGCCATTCGTTCCGGGGGTTGGTGGGTACAGCGCCGGACCGTTGAAATAAACAATATTTAATTTAAAACTTACTTATATAAACTCGAGACTACACTTCCGTTCTCAGGACCACTCCACACGACCTAGGCACGTCATAGGCACATTTTGGCAAGACCACAAAATCTCTACCAACGCGCAGGCCACGCCTCGCAACCGGGTATCGAGGTCAAGCGAGGCCAACCCCTCGCCCTTCTTTACCGAAAGGCCTGCGATGAACAACTTTGAACGACTCGAAAAACGTGAACTTTACAGCGTCACCGCGCTGGCTTGGGGCGATACGCTCTATGTCGAGGGCGACGCTGGGGACAACGGCATCAGCGTTGATCTCTCGCCCGGCGGAACCCAGCTGCGCGTCAAAGAATTCCAGAACGGCTCGTACCAAACCATCTACTCGGTCAACAAGAACCAAGTCAACGAGATCCAGGTCTACGGCCACGACGGCATGGACACCATCAGCATCTCCGACGACGTGACCAAGGTCACCAAGGTCTACGGCGGCGGCGGGTCCGACTTCCTCTTCGGCGGCGGCGGGTGGACCTGGCTCTACGGCCACGGCTCGTATTACCAAGGCAACGACGCCGACCAACTCAGCGCCGGCTCGGGGCTGACCACGATGCACGGCGGCGGCGGCAACGACACCATGTTTGCCGGCTCGTCCAACACCTGGGCCTACGGCGGCGCGGGCAACGACACGCTCTGGGGCCACCAGACCGGCACCGCCCTGCTTCACGGCGAATCCGGCAACGACACGCTCAAAGCCAAGGGCGGCCAAACCATCTTCCGCGGCGGCACCGGCTTCGACACGCTCTCCTACGCCCACTGGGTCTCGGACGTGACCATCAAGGTCAACGGGCTGAAGCAGTCCGGCTTCCGCTCGGGCACCAAAAACCACACCGTCCACACGGACCTCGAGAAGTTTGAGGGCGGCAGCGGTCACGACTACTTCTCCGGCTCGAACAACGCAGAGCAGTTCTTCGGCAACAGCGGCCAGGACCAGGCCTTCGGCCACGGCGGTAACGACCTGCTGGTCGGCGGCGACCTTGCCGACGATCTGTTCGGCGGAGCGGGCAACGACATCATCCTCGGCGGCAACGGTAACGACTTCATCGGCGGCAACTCGGGTAACGACAACCTCAGCGGCGGCTCGGGCTACGACAACATCAACGGCGGTTCGGGCAACGACGTCATGACCGGCGGCTCGCACGACGACACGATGAACGGCGACCTAGGCAACGACATCATGTACGGCCAAAGCGGCAACGACGACATGTGGGGCGGAGCGGGGAACGATGAGATGTACGGCAACGACGGCCAGGACCTGATGTTCGGCGGATCGGGCCACGACGAAATGCACGGCGGCAATCAAAGCGACACCGTCAAGGGCGGGTCCGGCAACGACACCATCCACGGAGGCTCGGGCGGAGACTCGCTCTGGGGCGACCAGGGCAACGACCACCTCTGGGGCGAGTCCGGCAACGACGGCATGGTCGGCGGCTCGGGCAACGACTACCTCAACGGCGGCAACCACAACGACACCACGTGGGGCGACGAAGGCGACGACACCCTCGTCGGCGGGGCCGGCCACGACCAGATGCACGGCGGTGAAAACGACGACGAGATGTGGGGCGGCACCGGCAACGACAGCATGTGGGGCGACGAAGGCCGTGACCACATCCACGGCCAATGGGGCAATGACTACC
The DNA here is from genome assembly GCA_039194345.1 of Planctomycetota bacterium. GTDB lineage: Bacteria > Planctomycetota > Phycisphaerae > Phycisphaerales > Phycisphaeraceae > Algisphaera. Next base: position 5,675 of record JBCCWB010000202.1, on the reverse strand, counting down.
TCAACGGCGGCACCGGCGTCGACTTCATGGCCGGCGGCGACGGCTCGGACAGCATCAACGCCCTGGACGGCAGCTACCTCGACTACATCTGGGCCGGCGAGATGGGTGATCCCTCCAACGATGGAGACGACACCGATACGGTCTACATCGACGGCATATTCTCCGCTGGCTGGAACCCTGCGTTCAGCTACTACGACACCATCTACGGGTTCGACTACTGGAACATCACCTACAGCCCCGCCGGAGCGTAACCCCACTCCATCCCTGCAACCCCAAGTCCCCGCCCATCTCGGCGGGGATTTTTCATGGTGTCCAGTCTTCGCCGTAGTGCCGCAGCATCGCGGGATCGCGTAGCCCCAATTCTTCGAACGCACGGATGCGCAGGAGGCAGGCGTCGCAGTGGCCGCAGGGTTTGACGTGGTCCGGGCCGACCGGGTCGTAGCAGGAGTGGGTCAGGCTGTAGTCGACGCCGAGCTCGAGGCCCAGGCGGATGATGTCGGTCTTGGGCAGGTCGATCAGCGGGGTGTGGACCTTGAGGTGGTGGTCTTCATCCGCGGTGACGCCGGCCTTGGTCGCGAGGTTGGCGGTGCGCTCAAACGAAGTGATGAACTCGGGCCGACAGTCGGGGTATCCGGAGTAGTCCACCGCGTTGACGCCGATGAACAAGTCGGTGCTACCGAGCACCTCGGCGAGCGCCAAGGCGTAGCTCAGGAAGATCGTGTTGCGGGCCGGGACGTAGGTAACAGGGATGTCGTTGGACATCGCGTCTTCGTCGCGGTCTTTGGGGACGTCGAGGGTGTCGTCGGTCAGAGCGCTGCCGCCGAAGGCCCTCAGATCGATCTTGGCGGTGCGGTGGGACGCGACATTCATCGACTGAGCGATGTCCTGGGCCGCGGTAAGTTCGACTTTGTGTCGCTGGCCGTAGTCGAAGCTGATCGCGTGGCACTCGTAGCCTTCACGCTTAGCCACCGCCAAAGCAGTCGCCGAGTCAAGCCCGCCCGACAACAACACGACCGCGCGCTTCGCTTGCTGCCCCAAAGATTCACTCACGCGTCACCTCCCGACGCGGAGTCATCCGACGCAGACGGCGCTTTCGTGACCACGACCGTCCCCGCAACCATGTCGCCCAGCCGCTGCCGATACGGGCTGATGACCGGGAAGATCAGCAGCAGGAACGCGATCAGGTCAAACGCCTTGAGCAGGTTGCGCACCGCGTACTGCCAGAGCTTGGGCGTCTCGCCGAACAACGTCGTCACGCGCAGCCCCGTCACCCATTTGCCTAGCGACCGCCCGGTCGCCGCCTCGAGCACAAGTGTGTGTCCGACCACAACGCCGATCGCCGTGAGGCCAGGCAGCATCTTGTCCCACGTCGCCCCCACGCCCCGGCCCGGCCAGCGGTCGTACAACTCTTCAAACGGCAGGCCGTACACGCTGGTCGCCACAAAGAGCCCCGGAGCGAGATCGATCAATCCCGCAAAACCGCGTCGCAATAAATCCGCGACGGCATCACCCTCGGCCAACTGCAACGCATTCGCGGTCGGGTCGCGACGCCAGAACGCGAACAGCAGCAGCATCGAAACCACCACCACACCCATCAAAATGATCGTGTCGGCCGACTCCGATAGCGGACGCTCGGGCTCGACATCCATCCGCATCGGTGCAAGGTCCGTCTGCCCGTGCAGATCCACCGTCGTGACCGTCGGCCCCGGCGCAGGCTCCTCCAGGGACTTTTCTCGACTACGCGCGAGGATCGCCGCCGCGGTGTCACGCTCACTGGCGAGCACACCCACCGCGTCTCCAAAGGGCAGCGACGCCCAAACGCCGTGCGCGGGTGTGTCGGTCGATTCGTCCAGGGTGACTTTGCCGATGGCGATGAGCTGATCGCCCCGCACCGCGGACACCTTGGCGGCAAAACCCGTCGACGTCGGCTGATGTTGGGTCAGCACCAGTTGCCCCGTCAATCGCAAACCTGTCACCCCCCCGCTTTCGGGCAGCATCAACGACGTCGCTTGCCACCAAGGCCCCAACTCCGCGAGAAGTGCGACCTCGGCCGAAGCATCTCCGCTCTCACGTTCAACGGCGTCCTCCACCACCGGCGCGGCGGCGCGGTAAAGCGTCACCTCGCGTCCCGCCTGCGTCTTCTCCCCCTGCACCAGCAGCACCGGGGCCCGCTCCGACTCGCTGGGCGCAACCAGTTGCACCGGGCCGTTCGATTCCCACGCTTCGGGCAGCGGCACCACCTGCCAAGCGCCCCGGTCCAACACCAGCAGCCGATCCGCCGGGGCCTCGGGCAATTCGGTGGCTTCCTCCACTGCCTCCTCGATCACCGCTTCCGCCGCCTCGTCGACGCTCTGTGATTCATCAACCGCTGCCGCCGTTGGTTCTTCTGTTTCCGCAACTTCCTCTTGGCCTTGTTCGAAGGCCGTTGAATCCGCGTCCTCACCTTCCGCTTCTTGCTCATTCGCAGCATCCGCCTCGTCGGCGTCCGCGGGTTCTTGAGCGATCCCCGCGTAAGGGTCATCGCCCTCCATCGCCAACTCGCGCGGCAAACCCAGCACCAGGTTCATCACGTCGGCGTCGTCCGCCGCCTCGACCGGCTTCACCTCGGCCGCCCCGCGATCCAAATCCAGGATGGCTTGCCCGGTCTCCACCCGCACCAAAGCCCACAGCTTGCCGTCAGCCGCAGCGCTCGACCTCACCGTTGTGGACGCCGGCAGGGACTTGCTCGCGTGGGTCCGGAAATACCAGTCGCCCTCGATCGGTGCCGGCCGGAGCGTGATCATCGAGACCTGGCCGTCGTCAAACATCAGCCACAGCGTGCCCGCGTCCGCCGCGGCCCCGCGTGGCGCAAGTCGCCCGGCAAACTCGGTCACCTTCTCCCACGCCGGCCCTTCGTCCTCGTACTCCGCCGCGTCGGCGTGGTACAGCACCGTCACCCGTTGCTCGGGATCGTCCTCGCTCGGCTGATCCGCCCACAGCCATACATGCCGGCCATCCGACACCACCGGCAGGTCCGCCGACCACGATGCAGCGCTACCGGCAGCAACCGGCTCAGCCTGCTCAGCCGCACCGTCTTCAGCCGCCGCGATCGGCCCAAACACCGCCGCGCAAACCAGCGTCAACAGGCAGCCAATCCATAACTTGCTCAACCAACTATTCATCGCACAAAGGGTACGCCATCCGATGCCCCCGAGCGAACGAGATCAACCAAAAGATCGCCGCAAAACCCTTTCCCTCCACGCCTTTCGCTTCAGCGCAAACTGTTACCATACCGCTCTATGCTGAAGCACCGCGTCCCCTCGGGGATCATGATGACCCTCGGGCTGGTCCTGCTGATGTGGGCCGACGACGCACTCGGCCGACGCGGCATGCCACCCGGGCTGATCTTGCTCGGCCTGGTCATCTTGCTCGGCGCCCTGGCCTCGACCGAACTCGCCGCCCTGTTGCGGGCCAAGTGGGGCCACTGCAGCCGACTCTCGACCTTCGGCAGCGCCGCCGTCGGCTGCCTCATGGTCTTCTTCCTGCCGATGCTCGAGTCGCCCAGGACCGCGGTGGCGTTCTTCGGCAGCGGCGTAGCGGGCGTGCTGTTCTTCTCCATGTTCCGCCACAGCTTCCTGCGTAAAGAAACCCAGGGGGCCGCCGCGGCCGGGGCGAATGCGGTCTTCGCGATGGTGTACCTCGGGATCCTGCCGGGCATGTACCTGCTGATCCGTGAAAGCGGGTATTCCGCCTGGGTCATCGCGGCGCTGATCATGATCGTGAAGTCCTGCGACATCGGCGCGTACTTCACCGGCCGATTCCTGGGTAAACACAAGCTCATCGAGTGGCTGAGCCCGGGTAAGACCTGGGAAGGCCTGGTCGGCGGGATGCTGTTTTCCGGCTTCTGGGCCGTGGTGTTTGCGATGGTCGGCAACCACTTCGTACCCGATCGGTCGATCGCTCTGTGGTACGCCCTGCCCGCGGGCATGCTCCTGGGCTTCCTCGGCCAAGTCGGCGACCTCGTCGCCAGCCTGCTCAAGCGTGACGCCGGCGTCAAAGACTGGGCCGCCACCATCCCCGGCTTCGGCGGCGTCATGGACGTGGCCGACTCCGCCCTCATCGTCGCTCCCGTCGCCTACTGGCTGATCACCCTAGCCCCCGCGGCCTGAAACAACCTCCCACTCACAAACCGTTCGCAAGGCACGCAGCGCTTCACATAGTCGTACCTCGTGTTTTTCGTGGACACCCGATGCCGAACGAATCATCGGTCGACCACCGCCACAAAAAACAACGCCCGCTATGACTAGCGGGCGCTGCCTCATTCTTCGTGGTTCTAGCTCGATTTCAGCTCACGCACGACGGCGGGAGATCATGGCCAGAGAACCAAGACCCAATAGGGCAAGGGAAGCGGGTTCGGGGACTGCGATGAATTCAAATTTCACACGGTCAGAAGTCACGGCATTTCCGGCCGAGGTGGTGAACTGCTGGCCGTAAAATACTTCACTACCTGTGTAGGCTGTTGCCTCCAGAGCAGACAGATTGTCAACGGTTGCTTGAGCAACAACAGTCGCGGTATCGAGGTTAGTTACGATCAATTCTGTCGCGGTCCAGGTATCGTTGAGAAACTCAGCGGTGTACATGAACTCAAGGGTGTCGGTTGAGAGATCTACCGCATCGCCGTTGCCGCCGGAGTTAAACCCACCTTCATCGCCAGAAACGAATAAGGCAAACGCGTTATCCGCTCCGACAAAACCCTGTCGGGCAAAACTCGTGTAGACCTTGATCGAACCATCGCCGAACGAACTATAGGCAGTCCTAAATCCTGCGGTTGGCGCAGCTTCAAATCCACCATTCACAAAGTTTTCCCTTACACCGATATTGCTTAGCGCTTGGTTTGGAGCGGTGCTAAGTTCGTACTGAAGGGTAGTCGTTATTTTAATGACGTCACCGTTGGTAAAACCGGTACCAACTTCACCACTACCGTCGCCGCCCGCTACACCACCCGTCGCACCCCGGTTGTTCAGAGTACGAAAGAAAGCCGCATCAGTTACGGTGACGGTTCCCGGAGCGTCAGAATCAACGATGTAATTGTTTTGGCCAAGCCAACCATCTTGAAAGCGAAGTTCCCCACCATCATTAAACGCATTTCCGTTGTCCGAACGGGTGGTGTAATCCGTTTCGTACACGACTTCAGACGTAGCGGTAGTGCTCGTGAGAGCTATCGCACAAAGTAAGCCAAACTTCTTCATCAAAATTACCTCCATAAATCTAGAAATGAGAACCAAAGAGAATCAAAAAGTCATACTTTCACATGATAAAGTATATTAACACTTGTCAAAGTATTTTACCTTGAATTGAATAAACTTCAAACACTTCCCCAAAAAATAGTCGAATTTTGTAAGTAAAAAATCGCCCGAGATAAATTATAAATTTAAATCTATTTTTTACAGATATTTAAAAGATTAACCCGCATACTTGTGGGGCTCTTTCGGCAGCCAATTCACATCTACTACGACCCACTCACCCGCCTGCCACTGGCATTAACTAAAACTCGCCTTGAGTACACTCGTCACGATCGTGGCAGATGAACCTCTAACCGCATTCGCCAGACTATATATATAAGCTGGTCGATCTAAGAACTTAATTTGTAACATTTTGATTGATTAGTTCAATCTTAACTCGATGGGTGGGCGCTT